>JAGCHA010000133.1 GCA_017649325.1 Ruminococcus sp. | reverse complement strand
TCTATGTCTTTTATCATTTCTACACTGCGAGGATCAGTGATCCACTCGTCCTCATAGGTATCATCAAAATACGTTGGAGGGTGATATATAGAATTTTCAACATCGCCGAAAACTATTTTCAGCATAAACGTACCTCTTCTCAGCTTTTTCTATGTAATTATTATAACCGATAATCAAGTGTTTTTCAAGAGTTATATAAACTCAATTTTTACAGATCTGAGGTCTGTTGTGTGATAGAAAAAATATGGTTTGGTATCGCCTTTCGATTTTTTGGCTATTTTTCGTTGTTGTTTTCGTGTGACTCCGTGTGATTTTCGTTGAAAATCAATGGTTTTTATGGCATTTTTAGTGCCAAAACGGAAGTACGGTTCCTGACTAAGATAATAAAAAAATCGCTATATTTCGTTATTTCACGAAATATAGCGATTTCTGATTGGTCGAGGTGACAGGATTTGAACCTGCGGCCCCTACGTCCCGAACGTAGTACTCTACCAAACTGAGCCACACCTCGATACCTGTAATATTATACATTAAAACGGAGTACTTGTCAAGGGGCGGACTAAGCGCAAGAATATATTTTACATATTTATCCGATGTAGGAAAAATATTAAAATAATCTAAAAGTAATTGACAAACGCACTTATTTATAATATAATAGGGATTAGTTACTTTATCCGTTTAAAGCTTTACAAGTTTATACGGCAAAACAAATGAAAGGTCGTGACATTATGGATCCAAAGACCGCAACCTTTATAATCCTTGCGATATATGTCGCAATAATGGTCGGTATCGGAATCTACACCTCAAGAAAGACAAAATCGAGCGAGGACTTCATCCTCGGCGGACGAAGCGTCGGCTCGTGGCTGACCGCCTTCTCCTACGGCACTACATACTTCTCGGCAGTCGTATTCATCGGCTACGCGGGACAGTTCGGCTGGATGTACGGACTCTCTGCAGCGTGGGTCGGCATCGGCAACGCCATTATCGGAAGTCTTATTCCCTTTTTCCTGCTCGGACGCAGAGCGCGACTGATGTCCAATCATCTGAACGCGAGAACTATGCCCGACTTCTTCGAGAAGCGTTTTGACTCCTCGGCATTAAAGACAGTCTCGGCGCTCATAGTATTCATATTCCTCATTCCCTACACAGCCTCGGTATATAACGGACTTTCCAAGCTCTTCGGCATGATATTCGACCTTGGCGAGCACGGACACATCGTAATAATCGCACTTATGGCACTTCTCTCCGCGGCATATGTTATGCTCGGAGGCTACAAAGCAACAGCGCTCAACGACTTCTTCCAGGGCATAATCATGCTCATAGGCATCGCAACTGTAGTCGGACTCACAATGGCAAAGAAGAACGGTCTCAGCGAAGCCTCTGACGCTCTCAACCTCATATCCGACGCCAAGACTCCCGCAGGTACGCTCGGCTCTCTCTTCGGACCCGACCCGATAAACCTCCTCGGAGTTGTTATCCTCACATCTCTCGGTACATGGGGACTTCCGCAGATGGTGCAGAAGTTCTACGCTATCAAGGGCGAAGAGGCAATAAGAAAGGGCGCGATAATCTCCACATTCTTCGCTATCGTGGTAGCGGGAGGCTCATACTTCACAGGCGGCTTTGTACGTCTTTACAACACAGATACGACAGGTCCCGCATTCGACGCGAGCGGCGCTCCTGTCTACGACCAGATGATACCCGAGCTTCTCAAGCAGGCAATGCCCAATATCCTCATCGGACTTATCGTGGTACTCGTACTTTCGGCATCGCTCTCGACTCTTTCATCGCTCGTACTCACATCGAGCTCCACGCTCACTAACGACCTCATAAAGCCCCGCATAAAGAATTTCGACGACAAAAAACAGGTATTCACAATGAGAATTCTCATCGCTGTATTCCTCGTAATATCTGTAATTATTGCCTGCAACAAGAATGCTTCCATTTCGACTCTTATGTCCTACTCATGGGGAGCCCTCTCAGGCGCCTTCCTCGGACCCTTCCTCTACGGACTCTTTATGAAGAAGGCAACAAAGGCTGCGTGCTGGGCAAGCTTTATCACAGGCGTCGGCATCAGCGTAGTGCATATGGTACTCTTCCGTCTCGGTATCTCTGCATTTGACGGACTGACAAAGGCTGTAGTTGACCTCAACTGCCCGCTCAACCTGCTCTCGCCCATCAACGCAGGAGCTTTCGCAATGATAGTATCGCTCATTATTGTACCTGTAGTGAGCCTCATCACAAGCTCTCCCGACAAGAAGGTCGTAGACAACGCATTCAGCTCACTCACAACAACAAAATAAAAAGAAATGCTGTAAGGAGCGTATCCTTACAGCATTTTTTTGTGAAAATTCGGTGTAATCGCTTGCAAAACCGTCCGCTGCGTAGTATAATGTAAAATAGATATGTATGACCTGTTGCGGGAACGCCCATATATTCGCATTTAGGCGTGCGAAGAGTTCCTGCTTCGGGAGGAGTTTTCAAGGAGGAAACAATTGAGATGAAGAAGTATATGATTGCTGTCGCAGCAGCACTGTCAGCGGCAGCACTCGCAGTAACAACGGCATCGGCAGCAGTAAAGTACACTGCGGCTGACCTGCGCGGGCTCGGCGACCACATTGTCGGCAAGGCGGGCTCGGCAATCGACGTTGACGGCGACAACGTCGTAGATACGTTCGACCTCGTAGCAATGCGCAAAATGTTCGACCATACGGGCGTTTTCTCAGAACAGACTATCCCTGTATCCGAAGAAAACGTCAAGTACACGGGACGAAACTACTACGACTCGGAAAAAGAGACCGCATGGCTCGTACTTAGCGGCTCTGCTGTTGATTTCATCGTCAACGGCAGGTCTGCGGAGGTCACCATCAACGGTGACTACGGCATTTCCAACGGAGCGGAGCAGAAGCCTCGCTATGCGATAGAGGTCGACGGAGAAATTATCCTCGACGAGCTCCTCGACGTCAAGCAAAAGACGGTCAAGCTCTTCGAGGGCGACGAGCCCCGTGCCGCTCACGTAAGGATAATACACCTCTCGGAGGCTGTAAACGGAGCAGTCGGCGTCAGCGATATAAAGGTCGACACCGATATCCCCGTCCCTGTAGTACCCGAATTCAAAAAAGATATATCTATCGAGTTCATCGGCGACTCCATTACCTGTGCCTATGGCGTCGAGGGCAAGGACCAGTACGAGAGCTTCAAGACCTCGACCGAGAACTTTATGAAATCGTATGCCTATCTGACAGCAAAGAAGCTCGACGCCGACTACAGCTGCGTCAGCTACAGCGGCTACGGCATAATCTCGGGCTATTCCTCATCGGGAGCAAAGAACGCCGACAGTCTTATCCCCGACTATTACGACCTCATCGGCAGACCTAACGGCTACAATAAGCCGTGGGAGCACTCGGAGCACAAGTACGACGTGATAGTGATAAACCTCGGCACAAACGACGATACCTACGTTTCCAAGGACTTTGACACCCGCTCGGAGGAATTCACAAACGGCTATACCGACTTTCTCGGCAAGGTACACGAGGCACACCCCGAGTCCTACATCATCTGCACGCTCGGAACTATGGGCTGCACGGAGCTCTATCCCTGCATAGAGGCAGCAGCCGAGAATTTCCGCACTGCTTCGGGCTATGACAGGATAATGTGCTACCAGTCGGCAACACAGGATATGAACGACGGTCTCGGCTCAGACTGGCACCCGAACCTGACAACTCAGCAAAAGAGCGCGTATGTGCTCGCGGACAAGATATCACAGGCACTCGGACGCACGTCCGACCAGCAGGGGCTCAATGTTGCGGCAGACGCCAAGTTTACTACCATTACCTCAGATACGGCGATGATGTCGGATTACTTCAACGAATGGGACAAGTCCTACCACGTAACAACGGTCACAGGCGGAAGCGGAAGGGGCTCGATACAGACAGCCGCTTCGGGCATCGAGCTGAAAAAGGACGGCAGATACAGCCTGAAACTTTCCCTCACTACCGAGAATATCACCGATATCCCCTTCTTCGTAAGGAATAAGGAAACGGGCAAGGTCTACTACGAGGGCAAGACCGAAAGCGAAAGCGGAAGCCTGACTATCGAAGACGAGTTCACATCGCCCGAAAACGCCGAATGTGAGATAGTATTCATGGTCGGCGGAGCAGACAGCAGCAGATTCACACTGAACAAGCTGGAGCTCATAAGACTTGGATAAAGCCGCTGTATAATAACGGCAGCTAAGCCGACTTCACGTCGGAGCAAATAATCACAACAATATAACGGAGGAAAAAACAATGGTTATCATCGAAATGGAAAACGGAAGCAAGATAAAGCTCGAGCTTTATCCCGATATCGCGCCTATCTCATGCGAGAACTTTGAAAAGCTCGTAAAGCAGGGCTTCTACGACGGACTTACGTTCCACAGAGTAATCCCCGGCTTCATGATACAGGGCGGATGTCCGAACGGAACAGGCACAGGCGGTCCGGGCTGGCACATCAAGGGCGAGTTCTCGGCAAACGGCGTAAAGAACGACCTCAAGCACACGAGAGGCGTGCTCTCGATGGCTCGCGCACAGGACCCCGACTCCGCAGGCTCACAGTTCTTCATCATGCATGAGGACGCACCCTACCTCGACGGTCAATATGCCGCATTCGGCAAGGTCGTAGAGGGAATTGAAGTCGTAGACGCGATCGCCGAGACAGCAACCGATTACAGAGACAAGCCCCTCGAGGCACAGGTTATGAAGAAGGTAACTATCGAATAAGATCTGTACTCGTACAGAAGATTTATACCTATTGCCGGGGAAGAATCTTTCTGAAGAAAGATTCTTCCCCATACTTCTTTCTAAAATTTTTAGCCCCATAAGGAACTCCCGACGAAGCGAATGTCCGCCTTGATACTTAGGAGTACCCTATGGGGCTAAAATATATAAGTACAGCGCTTGTGAGAGCTTTTTATTCGTCGAATAAGGGAGTCGAGAAGTAGCGCTCCGCAGTGTCGGGGAGTATAGTAACGACAGTTTTGCCCTTACCGAGCTTCTCTGCCATTTTCAGAGCAGCAGCAACGTTGGTTCCGCTCGAAATACCGCACATTATGCCCTCTTTGGAGGCGAGGTCTCTCGCGGTCCGGATAGCCTCCTCATCGGTGACGATGTAGATATCGTCGTAGATGTTCTGGTTAAGGATATCAGGTATGATTCCGTCGCCAATGCCCATTTGGAGGTGCGTACCGATATTTCCGCCCGCAAGTATAGCCGCATTTTCGGGCTCGACGGCCCATATCAGCATATCGGGATACTGCGATTTCAGTGTCTCGCCGATGCCTGTGATAGTGCCGCCCGTGCCAATTCCCGAACAGAAGCCGTCTATCCTGCCCGCAGTCTGCTCAAGTATCTCCAGTGCAGTGTGGTACTTATGCGCATAGATATTGTTCACGTTCGCGAACTGCTGAGGAACGAAAACGTTCTTGTCCTCCTCTGCCATTCTCAGAGCGGTATCAAGGCACTCCTGAATGCACTTGCCGATATCGCCGTCATCGTGTATGAGTATGACCTCAGCACCGTAGTGGCGGACGAGTTTGCGGCGCTCCTCGCTGACGGAGTCGGGCATGATAATTACCGTTTTATAGCCGCGAACAGCTCCTACAAGTGCGAGACCGATACCCTGGTTTCCGCTTGTAGGCTCGACGATAACGGTCTCTTTCGTTATTTTGCCCTCCTGCTCGGCGTGAAGAATCATGTTGTAGGCTGTACGGGTCTTGATAGAGCCGCCGACGTTCAGTCCCTCGAATTTGACGAGCACTTCGGCGCTATCCGGCTTATTCATGCGGCTCAGCCTTATCATAGGTGTGTGTCCCATTGCCTCGATTATGTTGTTATATACCATGTGGTCTTCTCCTTAATGCGTTATCGGTTTTAATTATAACACAGGTGATAAATAATTGCAATAGCAAAAAACTATCCGAGAAAAAATTTGGTCGTTGAATTTGATTAACTATATTAACTTTATAGCCTTTCCGTTTTTTACACTGTTTTTTTCTCAAAAAAATATAAAAAAAGCCTTTTTAAGAACGAATGTTCCACGTGGAACAGCCACTCTCAAAAAAGTCTTTTGGTTCGTTATTAGTTAAATGTATTTCTTTTTTACTGTGACAAACTTTTTCTCGTTGAAGCATTAAAGCCTATGA
>JAGCHA010000132.1 GCA_017649325.1 Ruminococcus sp. | reverse complement strand
GTCTTCGGCACCATATTTAGACGTCACAATGGAGATATTTCTCATTTGACGTTAGTGAAAAGCATCCCTATTTATAGGGGTGTTTTTCTTTTTATGCCTTTTAATACAACGAGGGACTATATTATTGATCGGTAATTCGAGCAATTAAGTATTGAAGTGATCTTGAGACTAATTCCAACTGCACCAAGGCTCACCCACTCCTCATATGGATGCAAGAATAGCAGATACGGCAAGATGCTTGAAGCCGTAAAAGACCGAAATCTCGTTCAGATAAAAATCACACCATGTTATAACAATGTCAGCAATGAACTGGTCGAGGAGGCTCTAAATAAGGAATTCGCCTTCTGTAGCGCCGTCGGCGCAGGTATTGTTGTTGTAGCTCCAGCCGGCAAAGTTGTAGGGAAGATTATATCAGCGTGTTTGAAAAAAGTTTTTCGGTACGATATATGCGGCGATATCAGTTCATCCGACTTAAACAGCGGTCAGATCCTTAACGACTTCGCCTGCGATAAGCAGACCCGCAACCGCCGGAACGAACGCAGTGCTTCCGGGGATATCACGGCGCTCAGTGCATTTATGCTGTGCTCCGGGAGGACAGATACAGTGACTCCGGCAGCTTATTGACATATCCTCAAGCGGACGGATAGGCTGTTCGTCGGAGTAAACCACTTTCAGTTCCTTTACGCCCCGCTTTCTGAGCTCATGCCGCATGACTCTTGCAAGGGGACAGACCTGCGTTTCATAGATGTCAGCTATTTTCATACGTCCTGCGTCGAGCTTGTTACCTGCACCCATTGCACTTATCACAGGAACATCTTTATCCTTGCACCGCATTATCAGCTCGAGCTTTGCCGTGACTGTATCGACTGCGTCAATGACATAGTCATATTCTTCAAACGGAAAATCATCTGCGTTTTCGGGCAGAAAGAAGCATTTGTGTATACGGATATCCGCTTCGGGATTTATTTCCCGCATACGTTCCGCCATAACCTCTGCCTTGTATTTCCCGACAGTTTTTCTTGTGGCAAGTATCTGGCGGTTGAGGTTGGTGAGGCAGACCTTGTCGTCGTCGATAAGGTCAAAGTGACCCACTCCGCTCCTGACAAGAGCTTCGCAGACATATCCGCCAACACCGCCAATACCGAATACCGCAACTCTCGACTCCGAGAGCTTTTTTATAGCTTCTGCGCCTATAAGAAGCTGTGTTCTTGAAAACTGATTAAGCATTACCTACTCCTCATATTCATATAAAATCAATACATATAGTATGATTATATATCATTCCATCAGACTTGTCAATAACTCATTCATACAATTCCTATTGACAAAATATGCTTGCTATGATATTATATACACAGTCATTCAGAATGTGCTTACAAGAAGGAAAATAAAAGGTGATAATATGAAAGAAACTATCCGTAATGCGATATATGAAAAATACATTGTTCCCACTAAGGAAGAGCGCCCCGATTATATCGGCGTCGAGATAGAGATGCCTGTCGTTGACCTTGGCGGCGGACCTGTTGATGAAAAAGTTTCGATAAACGTTGCTGAAAAATTCACTGAGCATTTTGGCTTTATCAGAGAGGGATACGATTCAAACGGAAATCTGACTTCTTCCAAGCACCAACCCACAGGCGATATACTTTCGTTTGACTGCTGCTATTCAAATCTTGAACTATCATTCGGCAAGGCAAAAAGCCTTTTCGAGGTCAAGGAGCGCTTCGAGAAATACATCCGATTTCTGAATTCCGAGTTTTCGGGATACAACTACACTCTCACAGGTATGGGTGTTAATCCCAACGCAGATATCAACCACAACGAGCCCATTCAGAACGAGCGCTACCGTATGCTGTATCACTATCTGCACTCTTATCCGCAGCATACGGATGAGGTCGATATACACTTTCATAAGCGTCCCGATTTCGGCACATTCACAAGCGCGTCTCAGGTACAGCTCGATGTGAGGTATGACGAGCTTACAGACGTTATCAACGTCTTCGGACTTCTTGAACCGTATAAGGCACTGCTTTTCGCCAACTCCTATCTTCCCGATTATCCCGAATTCCTGTGTGTGAGAAATATGCTCTGGGAGCACAGTATGCAGGGCTACAATCCACATAATGTAGGAATGTTCGCGCAGAAGCTCTCGGGCGTTGACGAGCTCATCGACTACATCGGAACGCAGTCCATTTACTGCACGATGCGTGACGGAAAGTACGTAGACTTCACTCCCGTCACAATTGACGAGTATTTCTCCAGAAAGAATATCGAGGGAGAATACTTCGACGGCGAAAGCTACCGCAAAATATCATTTTCGCCCGAAAGCGGTGACATAGAGCATCTCCGCACATTCAAATTCGAAGACCTGACTTTCAGAGGCACTATCGAATACCGCAGTTCATGCTGTCAGCCGCTGTCGGAAGCAATGACAGTCGCTGCCTTCCATACAGGTCTGAAAGAAATGCTACCCGAACTTAAAGAGCTGCTTGAAAAAGACAGCGTGATATATTCTCACGGATTCAGCGCGCTCGAATTGCAAAAGCTGCTCTCAAAGCGAAGGCTCCCCGGGTTTCTCGATGCAGAGGCAGTTGAACGCCAGCTTACCAATATTCTTGACCTTGCGTCTCTCGGGCTGAAAAAGCGCGGACTTGGCGAGGAAACCCTTCTTTCGCCGCTCTATGAAAGAGCAGAAAATCACACAAATCCTGCCAAGACCATGCTCGACGGGATATCGGCAGGGATACCGATACGCAATTACATCGAGCAGTATGCAAGGATATGATCAATACAGAACAAAGACAGCCGCAGGTTATTCCTGCGGCTGTTGTCGTGTGTATTGCAAAAGAATTATCAATAATTCGAAGCTATCTCGCTTCCGCCCCATTCAACGACCGCGAAGCCCTTTCTCTCAAAGGTGCTGAGTTGCTGCGGCTCGATGTCTACAGCCTCATCAAGCGGAACGTATGCCATAAAGATACGGCACTCGCTGTCAGGAGCAGGAGTAACGGTCAGCTTTGCAGAATCCGTGTATGTCTCATTCTGGAAAGCAATGAGATTGTACGTGTTATGCTCCATTCTCGGGAGCCAGTATACGATGAATTCGTTCATCTCATCCTCGGACAGTCCCATGTAGGTAAGCTTCTCCCTGAGGAAGCTCTCGGTATCGCTGCCGGCAACACAGAAGCCCTGTGAAAAGTCAAATCGTGTGCGGCAGTTTGTGCTGTCCCAGAACAGGTATCTGTGGTGAGTTCCGTCTGCCTTGTTTATAAGGGAGCCGTCGGGAGATGCTGTCACGTCCCAGCCGTTGTTGTATCTTGGAAAAGTCGTAGAGAGCTCCGACTCGGTCAGCTCAAGCTCAACGTGAACATCGGTATCCTGCTCGGGATAGAGGTAGATAACAGGCTTTGCGGCTACTGCCTCGTAATAGACAGTCATAGTTCTGTCATCGTCCTCGTATAGTCTTATCCAGCCGAACTTGCCGTCGTATTCCGTGAACATCCACTTATTGTCGTAGTCCATATAGCCGAGCTCATTAAGGCGTGTTCCTTTAGGGAGAACTGCTATCGGAGCATAATATTTATCGGGGCCTGAATACATGATAAGGCCATCCTTTACTACTTGCAGCGGCGACCTGTACACAACCTCATTATCGGGCTCGACATAATCAGGCTTATTCTTGTCCCTTAGAAGCTCCTGCCTCATAAAGATGAGGTCGAACATATCGATCTTGTTATCAGCGCAGAAGTCAGCGACTCTCCAGTCTCTGAGCACAATGCCATCGGCGCCGAGCAGCCACCTCTGGAGCAGTACAGCATCCGCGATGGTGAACTTGCCGTCGTTGTTGACATCGCCGGGCTTTGACTCGGGACGTGTTGCGTCCTGAATGAACGAAACCACCCATGCAAGCGCTGCGTTGCTGCTGACTGATGACTCGTTAACAGACCACGCCTCCTGTGAATCAACGTAGTATCTCTGTTCACGGAGATCGCGTTCGTTGGCTGTGAATCCGAGCGCACGCATATACGGATCAGGAGCTATTGTGCTCGGACCGCTCGCAAGCACTCCTTTCGGTGCAGCAGGAAGTGTATTATCGGGAGTGTTTCGCCAGTAGTAGTGCGTTGGATTCATTACGCGGTATGAACCGTATCCGGTGACGAAGGAATATGACAGCGCATTTTTTCCGAGCAGGTAATCCATGCCCCGAGCAACGCTGTTGAGGTACTTTTCGTTTCCCGAGATATCGTAAGCGTAAGCCACGAGCATCATGTTCCTCAGAGCAAGCTCATTCGAGCCGAACTCATAGCCTTCGCCTTCGTACTCGTAAGGTATATCATACCCCTGCTCTGACTGCGTTACAACAACCTCATCGGCGAGCCTGAGCACTTCCTCCTTCAGCACATCGGTGACGAGTTCCTTGCGAACCGCCATTGACAGAAGAGCCGCTGTTGCAGTCGATCTCTGAGTGTAGCTGACAGTGTCGCTCTGCTTCAAAAACTCATTGAAAAGAGCACTTTCATCGGTGTCATTCATTGCCGAAGCGTAGAGATAGAGCTCACCGGCTGCCCAGTAGGCGGCATCTGTTATCTCAGCATCGGGATCCGTGACTGTCTTGACCTGCTCTGCGGGGGCGTACAGCAGACGGCGCGCCTGCAGGTCTTTCGCAGTATCTGTCCACACGGTCTTGTATGCCTGATACGCTTCCTTCGCGTTCGTCAGGAGTTCTGCCGCGTATTCGCTGTCGTAGGGTGCCCACAGTCTCGCAGCCTGAGCTGCACAGGCAGCATAACTGAGCGTTGCGGTAAATGTGGGCGGCTCAACCGCATAGGCAGCGTGAAATTCGTGGTCGTACGCCTTGGGATCAGGTTCAAAGGCGGCGCCCTTTATACTGTCATAGTACATTCCCGTGTAGCTGCCCCATGTCTTTTCATCGGGCTGAACCTTCATCTTCGACATATAGTCGAGCTCGTATCTGCACTCATCGAGGATATCGGGGTAGCCGTTGCCGGCCTCGGGTATGACTACCGTGCCCGAGCCGTCAGCGAATTTCGCCTTGCCGATATCATTCTGTATTGCACGCTCATACATATTCTGGAGCGTCCATAGGGCTGTGCCTGCTTCAGACATATTCTTGTCGAAATCTGCTCCGTCGAACCAGCCCCCGCTTGTATCTATCCTTGATGAGCTGTTCTTCGTGACTTCATCAACACTGTACAAATACCCGCTGCTGCGCTGGGTCTGGACGAATCCCACGCCGTCGTCGGGGTTGCACTTGTGAGCAAGCGCATAGGTTTCGCCCGATGTGATATATTCGGAACTGATATCTGCTCCCGAACGTGTCTGATAGAAATAGTTGAGCGCATTTGTGAGCATATCGCGGCCGCGCTCGCTGTAGATATCCGTACCTATCCTGAACTCCGGCGATCTCCAGTTCGTGCCTCTTATGCGGAGATAATACACGCCGGGCTCGTTGAACTCGGTAAAGTCTATATTGCAGACCGCATCGCCTGATTCGGGATGTGATATGGGATAGCCCGTCTTGTTTTTATAAACGACATTATTATCGGATACGTCCACTAATTCAAAGGTGTAGCTTCCCGTGATATTTATCTTCTCTGCGTCGGGAGTGATATCGCCGTTATTGTCGCCGAGCGTCGCTGTCTTTTCAAGCCCCGTAAAGTAGCCGAGCTGATTGACCGAGATGTAGTTATTATCGAGCAAGCTGAAGCCGCGAGCCGTGTAACCGTAATCTCTGGCAGTCGGAACGTAGTCCTTGTCAGTCAGATCCTCAATGGACATATCGTCGAACCATATCTCGTCGCCCTTCACAGCGTCTCCGCCGTTTTGCTCAAAGTCTGCGGCATAGGAGAATACCCATTCCGCATCGCTTATATCCTCGCGGGCAGTGAATTTGCACGAATACGTCTTGTAATCCTTTGCCAGCTTGACAGGCGTGCCCCATTTTCCGTTCCAGTCAGGACCTGTGATAATGGAGTCGGTTTCTCCGTCGAGCATCAAGAACCTTTCATCTGTGGAATTGCCGATATACGAGCAGAGCTCCATACCATCGCGCTTTGCCCTTGCCTTGAAGCTGACCTTGTACTCATGTCCCTTTTGGAAGCTGATACCCTTGTGTTCAAAGCGGAGCTCCCACTGTTTGCGGGAATCGCCAATAGGTTCGACAATGGTCAGGTGTGCGGCACCGTCATCGATGTCGAATTTCTGCTTTGCGTGGTTTGCCTCGACAGGCGTCCACGGCAGGAGCTTGTAGTCAAATGTTGACTCTCCGAGCACCTCATACGCCGAGGTGAACAGCGGTTCGGCTGTGCTGATATTCATTGGTACGATGATCGCGGCTGCCATCAGCGCTGACGCGATCCTTTTGCAATTTTTGTGCATGAAATTCCCTCCCTTGTTTCGATTAACACGTTTCAACTGACAAAAACGGCTGTTTGTCTGATGGATGTTATAATTATATCGTTAACTATCACACAAGTCAATAGATGATAAGTAAGATGCACTATTGCAAAGGTAAGTTGCATAATTCTTAGTGTAAAATGCATTGACAGGGTATCGGCGGCGTGATATCATATAAGTGGATCAGAGGCGGGGGAAAAGTTTTTCTCATTGAAATCAGCCGCGTGAAATGGTATAATGGTTTAAACACAGTACGAAGGAGCCGGAGCTTATGGATAACAAGAAAATAGTGATCACATGGTATGGCACAGCTTCTGTACGTATATCTGCAGGAAGTTCGCAGCTCCTGATAGACCCGTTTTTCCCCTTCCGCGACAGCACCGTCAAAGTCTCGTCGGACGCTTATGCGAATTGCAGCAATATCCTCATTTCTCACGGTCACTACGACCACATCGGCAGCATCAGCAGAATTGTGCGCAGGAATACCCGTATCTTCTGCACAAAAACGCCATATCATACTCTTTGCGGCAAGGGCGTCAGAAAAGAGAATCTTTCTCTTATCCGCCCGGGCTCAGTCTTTACAGTCGGCGATCTTCGTGTCACTGCCTATCAGGGAGCGCACATCAGGCTGAGCGCGTGGGACTGCATAAAAGCTGTGTTCAGCAAGCGCGTTATGCAAAACCACCGAGGCGTCATCGGGAAGATACTGAGAATGATTTCCTGTCCTGAAAAGGGAGAGTCTCTGTGTTACATTGTGGAGGCATACGGCAAACAGATCGTTATTCTCGGCAGCCTTGCCATTGCAGACGGCGTCGCCTATCCCAAAGGCGCTGACCTTGCTCTCTTCCCGTATCAGGGCTCGAAGGAGCTGTGCAGGATAGCGTCGGATATATACGACAGACTCAGACCCAAAGCCGTTCTGCTCACACATTTTGACGACACCTTCCCTCCGTTCAGTACGGAGATCGACACATCCGATATCGAGGCTCATCTGAAAAGCCGCGCTGCCGTATATAAGCTGCGGCAAGGCAGCTCGATAGAGCTCTGACACATTCACACCAAACGATACACTCAGCGGAGGACGATAATGAGAATAATAATCGAATCCCCTCAACCCGGCGACGAGGACGTTGTGATAGTCAGGTGCGCGTCACCTGACCAGCGGCTCATATCCATGCTCCTTTCATTTCAGACTGCCAATACGGAACTCACGGGATATATGGACGACAAGATAGTCCGCCTGAACTATCAGGACGTGTACTACTTTGAAGCGAACGAGAACCGCGTTTTTGCGTATTGCCATTCGGACGTCTACGAAGTGAAATACAAGCTGTACGAGCTTGAGGAGATGTTTGTTCCGCTCGATTTTGTACGATGCTCGAAGTCGCTGATAGTTAACATGGAAAAAATAGAGTATCTCTCTCCCCTGTTCAGCGGCAAGCTCGAAGCGCATCTGAAGAACGGCGAAAAGATAGTTATTTCACGCCAGTACGTACACAGTCTGAAGGCAAAGCTCGGCATCGAGGAGGTAAAATGATGATAAAGGAATTTTTCATTTCATTATTGCATTATTTCGTGGATATCACCACCGCCGTTCTTATCGCGGCAGCTATATTCCTGACCGTTTCGGGGCAGCAGATGGACAGCGTGATATTGTGGGAGATACTGCTCAGCGGATTTATCACCGCTCTCCCGACAGCCACTCTGATCTGCCTTGACACCAAGAGCATCAGATTGTCGCTGATACTGTGGGTAGTTCATTTTCTGATGATATTCGCGATAACCCTGCTGCTGCTGAAAATGTTCGGCTGGTGCAGGATAACACCGCTGTCAGTGCTGCTGACCTTCCTTGCTGTCGTATTCATTTACGTGTTTACCTCGTTTGTACACTATCTTGTCGACAGAAAACACACTGCACTAATGAATCAGCAACTCAAAAAGCGGTATATCAAGGAGGAACAAGCTCAGAAGTGAGTTCCTATCCGAGGTGCGCCTATTCATTCCGAAACAACGAACAACGGACAAATTGAAGATATTCAGAAGCTTTCGTATCGGAGGAAATATTGGATACATCCCGTAATGCTTCATATCTGTGCAGGATATCGTTATCACACCTGCGGTCATCTGCGACCGCACATCTGATAAAAAGGCAAAATGCAGGCAATGAACAAACAGAGGTCGTGACAAAAGTCACGACCTCTGTTTTTATATTACATCAGTTTGATCTTCTCAGAATGATACTCGCCTGCCAAAAGGCAGATAAGTGCAGCCACAGCTCCTTGCAAACGGTATTTCGTACCTACACTCGGAATATACTGCGCATCCTGATTGTTCACCTTCCAGCGGGGATAACCGCCGTTGGGATCGAGCCGCAGGGCGGACACATCACTGTGAAGGACAGTATTTCGCCGCTTTCCCTCAACGAAGATACTGCGCTTTTCAGTCACGACGAAAAAGCATTTTCCTCTTGCGAACAGAC
>JAGCHA010000015.1 GCA_017649325.1 Ruminococcus sp. | reverse complement strand
CCCCAAGGATCCCGAGGCTCCCGACAGAGACCGCTTCGTGCTCTCCAAGGGACACACAGCTCCCGCGCTGTACTCCGTGCTCGCGCTCAAGGGCTACTTCCCCGAGGAGGAGATAAAGTCTCTCCGCCACATCGGTGCGCTATTACAGGGACACCCCTGCATCCATATCCCGGGCGTTGATATGTCGAGCGGCTCGCTCGGACAGGGCATCTCGGCGGCATGCGGAATGGCACTTGCAGGCAAGCTCGACGGCAAGTCCTACAAGGTCTACACTGTCCTCGGCGACGGCGAGATAGAGGAAGGACAGGTATGGGAGGCAGCGATGTTCGCCGCTCACAAGGGACTTGACAACCTCGTTGCCGTAGTTGACAACAACGGCTTGCAGATAGACGGACCTATCAGCGAGGTATGCTCGCCCGAGCCTATCACCGACAAATTTGCGGCATTCGGCTGGCACGTCATAACAATGGACGCCCACGACTTCGACGACATCGACCGCGCATTCAGCGAGGCATCCTCGGTCACAGGCAAGCCCGTAGTCATCGTGCAGAAGTCCACAAAGGGCAAGGGCGTTTCGTTCATGGAGAATCAGGTCGGCTGGCACGGTACAGCCCCCAACAAGGAGCAGTACGAGCAGGCAATGTCGGAGCTCAGCGCGCAGTTAAAGGAATTGGAGGACTAAGACTATGGCAGACGTAATCAAAAAAGCTACCAGAGAGAGCTACGGCGAGGCGCTCAGAGACCTCGCAGAGGAGTACCCGCAGCTCGTAGTCCTCGATGCAGACCTTGCAGCCGCAACCAAGACAGGCATCTTCAAGAAAGCTTACCCCGACCGTTTCTTTGACTGCGGTATCGCGGAGGCTAATATGATGGGCGTTGCCGCCGGACTTGCATCCTGCGGAAAGATACCGTTCGCATCTACATTCGCGATGTTTGCGGCAGGACGTGCATTCGAGATAGTCCGCAACTCTATCGGCTACCCCCACCTCAATGTTAAGATAGGCGCAACTCACGCGGGCATATCCGTCGGCGAGGACGGCGCAACACACCAGTGCAACGAGGATATCGCGCTCATGCGTACGATCCCGGGCATGACTATCATCAATCCCTGCGACGACGTCGAGGCAAGAGCGGCGGTAAAGGCAGCTCTCGACTTCAACGGACCCGTGTATATGCGTTTCGGACGTCTTGCAGTACCCGTTATCAACGATGCTGCGACCTACAAGTTCGAGCTTGGCAAGGGCGTGGTTATGCGTGACGGCAGCGACCTCACCATTGTTGCTACGGGACTCATGGTCAACGAGGCGATGCAGGCAGCGGAGGCTCTTGCATCTGACGGAATTTCCGCAAGAGTAGTCAATATCCACACGATAAAGCCCCTTGACAGGGAGCTCATCTGCAAGTGTGCGAAAGAGACAGGAGTGATCGTGACAGCCGAGGAGCACAGCATAATCGGCGGACTCGGCTCAGCAGTAGCCGAGGCAGTTACGGAATGCTGCCCCGTGCCTGTAGTGAAGATAGGCGTGAACGACGAGTACGGTCATTCGGGACCAGCGGTCGACCTTCTCAAGGAGTTCGGACTCTCCGCAGAGAACATTGCAAGCAAGGCAAAGGAAGCAGTCAAGCTGAAGAAATAATTATCAAAGGGGACGTTCTTTAATAAGATTATAGGGCGTCCCCCTTTTTAATTCGGAATGCGGAACTGATGTGGTGTGCACATTGTGCGTCCGCCCCAAATAAAACGCCCCGCGGTGTTCCGCGAATAAAGGAGGCAGTATGAAAGTCACCAAAATAATACTCGGATGCAGGCGTTCGGGCACGGTATACGGCGAGATGTCCGACGACTACTGCCTCTATCTTTTCCGCACGCCTATCGTGTTCAATCTTGGCGGCAGCGAAAAGCAGTGCGCGGGCAGCTCCGCGGTGCTGTTTACAGGCGGTAAGCGGCGGTATTTCCGTCCGCAGGACGGCAAGACCATGAAGTACGACATAGTCATGTTCAAGCCCTCGACCGCGGACAAGCAGTATGCCGCCTCGATGAATATCCCGTTTGACGTCCCCGTAGAACTTGCCGACGATTTCGTCATCGCCTCGCTCATCAAGAGCATGAAGGTGAGGAGCGGCATAAGCGGCAGGCGCAACGGTGAATTTATGGAGCTCTCCATGCGCATGATACTCATCTGTATGGGTGATATGTGCAGCGCGGAGGCGGCTCCGCAGCCCGCGCGCGATGTGCCGATGTATCCTCGCTTCAAGGCACTGCGCGAGGAGATATACGACGACCCCATGCGCCCGTGGTCGGTGGACGAGCTCTGCACGGAGCTCGACATCAGCAGGACATATTTTCACCGTGTCTACCTTTCGGCGTTCGGGGTGACTTTTCTACAGGACGTGATAGAGAGCCGCCTTGTTTATGCAGAGGAGCTTCTCTCCGAAACGGAGCTGACCGTATACGAGGTCGCGGAGCAGTGCGGCTACGACAGCGACTCCTATTTTATGCGCCAGTTCAAGCAGCACCGCGGCTGCACACCGACGGAGTTCCGCAGACGTGTCGCCTTAAAGGCAGCCGCAGCGATAGCTGACGACAGCTCGGAAAGCTGATGGAGTTATCTGAAAAAAATGACAAAATCATAAAAAAGCTATTTACAATAACCAACATCTGTGTTATAATGTAAAGTGCGCAGGTATTGCGCGGCAACAAAAGAATCTTTCGACATATATAAAGAACAAATCAGAAAGATAAGGAGAAAACAGAATATGAACAAGGGAGAAAGACGCAGACAGCGCAGAAGATACCGCGTCAGATATGACCGTATCGTTATAATGGCTCTCATTCTCACCATCGTCATTGTGCTGATGACCTCGTGCGTGCTTGCTGTGACAGGCAAGGGTGAAAAGCCGGAAAAGCCGCAGCCCAAGCCTAAGACGAGCCAGTCCGAACCGACCACTGAGCCCGAAAAGGAGCAGACGAGCAAGGACAGCGGCAAGGAGGACACTACGAAGGCTACAACTGAGGGGGAGGCAAAGCCGCTCGACGACGGTTTCACTGCCGAGACCCATACCCACGACGAGATATTCATGGGCGACCTCATACTTGTAAATGCAGACCACGAGTACAAGTTCATCGACGGCGACGTCGAGCTGTACAGTGTTGTACAGAACAGGAACGACTACTACTCAAACGGCGACTATGTTACGAAGCTTGACAGCATGGCGCTGACGAAGCTCAACGAGATGATGGAAGCGTTCGCGAAGTCCCAGTCGCTTTCAACGACGAATATATTCGTGCAGGACGGCTACAGAACATATCAGGAACAGGTCGACCGCCACAGCAGCGGCAAGTCGGGCACGTTCGAGGCAGGTCACTGCGATTATCATACAGGACGCACCATTGATATGTTCCGCATGAACGACGACGGCACGACACCTTATTTCAAGGCAGAGGGCGATGCTGCATGGTTTGCGGACAACGCCTGCAAGTACGGCTTCATCGTGAGATATCCCGAAGGCAAGGACGAGGCCACAGGCGAGAAGGCAAGGACGTACACATACAGATATGTAGGCGCACCTCACGCGACATATATGCATGACAACGGCTTGTGTCTCGAGGAGTATATTGCAGAGGTAAAGGAACATACTAAGGATGACCCGCTGACTGTAGCAGTTGACGGCGTTGTGAGCCTGATATACTATGTACCCGCCTCCGAGGAGGGCAACACCGACGTCACAGTCCCGAAGGACAAAGAGTACACTGTTTCCGGCAATAATTGCGACGGATTCATAGTAACCGTGAAGAAATAAAAAAGATTCCCCCGCTGGCGGATAGCTGGCGGGGGAAAAGTATCTGACAATGTTTTGATTATATCTTTTTGCGGAGCTCCTGCCGCGGAGCTCCGATGATGTGTTTTGGCGGCGGAACGGAGATAATAGTGAAAAAAACACCGCTTTTCGCAAGCGTAATGATAGTGGCAGCCCTGCTGACGGGCTGCGGAAATGAGGATAAGGGAAGTGGTACGGGGCACCAGTACAAGGCGGTGCTTTGCGGCAACCCCGAGAGCCTCGACCCCCAGTTCGCGGACGACCCGTCCTCGAACACCGTGATAAAGAACCTTTACAGCGGACTGATGAGCGTTGACGCAGGAGGAAATATTGTTGTGTGCAATGCCGAGAGCTATTCCGTCTCGGCGGACGGAACGGCATACACGTTTACGCTCCGCGGTGACAACGTGTGGTTCTACGATACAAACGACGACGATGTCATTGAGGAGGACGAATATTTCCCTGTTACGGCGAAGGACTATGTTTTCGCGCTGAGACGAGTGCTCGACCCGAAGATGAAATCGCCCTACGCCAGGGATTTCTCCTGCATAAAGGGCGCGAAGCTCATAGAGCGCGGGCTGATCGAGCCCGACAAAGCTGAGGTATACGCCCCCGATGACAGGACCCTCGTGGTAGTGCTCGAGGAGCCGAACACCGAATTCCTCTATCTTATGAGCACACCCGCAGCCTATCCCTGCAACGAGGAGTTCTTCGACTCTACGAAGGGACGCTATGGTCTCGACGACAGGTCGGTGATGTCAAACGGCGCGTTCTTTGTGCGCCAGTGGTTCTATGACCCCTACGGCAAGAATAATATCCTCTATATGAAGCGCAACGACGCCGACTGGAGCGATACCTACGACATATATCCCGCGCTGCTCAGCTTCAGCATAGAGCGAAGCGAGGAGGACATCCGCAAGGTGTTCAAGTCTGAGGATACTGAGTGCTTCACCACTCAGAACCGCAATCCCTACAACCCTAAGAAGTACATCGTCGAGGGTAAGGGAGCGACCACTCTCGGACTGATATTCAACCCGGAGGATAAATACTTCTCGAACGAAAATATGCGAAAGGCGCTTGCTCTCGCAGTCGACCGCGAAAAGCTCGCAAAAGACCTCGACAGCGACCTCACGCCCGCATACGGCATTATCCCGCCCGCAGTCAGACAGAGCGGCAGGAGCTACCGCGAGCTTGTCTCCGACCGCTCCTTCGACCTCTTTGACCGCTCCGCCGCTCAGGAGGCATTCTCGCAGGGTAAGAGCGAAGTCGGCGCGGAGAGCCTTGAGAGCGTGAAGGTGCTGGTCTGCGGAGGCACAGTGGATACTGCAGCCCTGCACGTTCTCACGCAGGACTGGCAGAGCATATTCGGCACCTATATCGGCATAGACGAGGTCACGGAGGAGGAGTATCGCTCACGTATAGAGAGCGGCGACTACAGCATCGCCCTCTATCCGCTGAAAGGCGAGCTTGGCTACGGAGCGTCCGTGATAGCGCAGTTCGAGGACGTGCCGTGCCTTAAATATATCGCAGGTGAGGCGGAGCTGACAGCGCCGCTGAGGAACTGCGCGGATACTAACGCGCTCGTCGAGGCGTATACAGCGGCTGAGCGCGGGATAATAGAGGAATACGGCTTTGTGCCCGTATTCTACAAGAAGTCATATCTAATAGCAAGCAAGGACAACGAGCAGATCTATTATGACCCGTTCACGGAGGCTGTCGATTTCAGACTGGCTCTGAACTACAGTTGATGTGAGGGCTTGTAAAGGAGTGACATACCATGGACATCTACGGATTTTACAAGGGCAATGCTTTTGAAGCCTACGAGTACCTCGGCGCACACCTGACAAAGCAGGGGACGCTGTTCCGCACCTATGCCCCGAACGCGGGCAAAGTCGCGGTAGTCGGCGACTTCAACGGCTGGACAGACGAGCCGATGAAGCCCGTTGAGGACGGGCGCTTCTACGAGCTCCTATGCCCCGACGCAAAAGAGGGTATGCGCTACAAATACAGGATATACGACAAAAAAGGCAATTTCATCGACCACTGCGACCCCTACGGCTACGGCATGGAGGTACGCCCGGGGACTTGCTCGGTGATACGGAGCATAGAGGGCTACACCTTCACGGACGGCGAATGGCTCGCACAGCGTAGCGACTGCCGCGACAAGCCGCTTAACATCTATGAGGTGCATCTCGGCTCGTGGAGGCGCAAGGCAGGCTTTGTCCCGCGCGAAAAGGACGCCACCCCGCCTGACGAGTCGGCTATGTCCTCAGAGGAGATACGCGAGACCGAGCACTGGTACAGCTACGCGGAAATTGCCGGGATTATTTCCGACTACGCAGTCGAGTACGGCTACACGCACATAGAGCTCATGCCGCTTGCAGAGCACCCGAGCGACGAGTCGTGGGGCTATCAGATAACAGGCTTTTTTGCGCCGACCTCCCGCTACGGCACGCCAAAGGAGCTCATGGAGCTTGTGGATATCTGCCACAAAAAGGGGATAGGCGTCATAATGGACTTCGTCCCCGTACACTTTGCGGTCGACCACTACGCCCTCACGGAGTACGACGGAACGCGACTGTACGAATTTCCCGACGACGAAGCCGCCTACAACGAGTGGGGGAGCCGTAACTTCATGCACTCGAAGGGCGAGGTGCGCTCCTTTTTGCAGTCGGCGGCGGACTACTGGCTCTCCGTCTACCACTTCGACGGCTTGCGCATGGACGCGGTGCGCAATATGATATACTGGAACGGACGTGAATACCTCGGCGAGAACAGGTACGCGATACAGCTCCTCAAGGACATGAACAGCGGGCTGAAAGCACGTCATCCGTCGGTGATACTGGCGGCGGAGGACTCCTCCTCGCATCCGAAGGTAGCGGCACCCGTATTTGACGGCGGGCTCGGCTTCGACTACAAGTGGGACCTCGGCTGGATGCATGACACGCTTGAATATTTTCAGAGCGCGCCGATGTACCGCACCCGCGACTACCACAAGCTCACGTTCTCGATGCTGTATTTCTACAACGAGCGCTATATACTGCCGCTCTCGCACGACGAGGTCGTCCACGGCAAGGCGACGATACTGCAGAAGATGAACGGGCAGTACGACGAGAAATTCCCGCAGGCACGCGCGCTTTATATGTATATGATAGCCCATCCGGGCAAGAAGCTCAACTTCATGGGCAGCGAGTTCGGACAGCTCCGCGAGTGGGACGTCAAGCGCGAGCAGGACTGGGATATGCTTAAATATCCCATGCACGACTCCTTCCGCGAGTATATCAGGGAGCTCAACCGCATATACCTCACCTATAACGCTCTCCACTACGACTACGACCCCACCAATTTCATGTGGGAGGACTGCGAGTCCACGGAAAGGTGCGTGTATGCGATACGCCGCAAGAGCGCGGACGGCGATATCCTCGCGGTGCTTAACTTCTCGGACTGGTACCAGTTCGACTACTCCGTCACCATAGGCGAAGATTACGAGGCGGAGCTTCTTCTCGACTCGGACGACCAGCTCTACAGCGGCGACACTCCGCACGGGAGCACACAGTTCAGTCAGGACGGCGCCGACCTCGATATGGACATACCGCCGTACAGCGGGAGACTGTTTCTGCTCAGAAGGGACGCGAAATGAGACTGATACCTGAGAGCGAATTCCGCTCGTATATTCCGTCTGCGGTGAGCATTTCCCCGTGCAGGGTGTTTCCACTCTCGGTCGCCGAGGGTATACAGGGCGGCTCCATTTTCACGGACGACAGCGGGAACTGCGGACTAATACGCCACAACAGCGGCTTCTCCTATCTGTGGGGAAGTCCCGACGAAGTCTTTCTGCGTGAGGTCTACGGCCTCGTTATCGGCGGAGCAAAGCTGATCTGCGGTGACGAGCGTATTTGCGGGCTGTTTTCACGGTG
>JAGCHA010000131.1 GCA_017649325.1 Ruminococcus sp. | reverse complement strand
TTTATCTCTTCCACAAATTCGGGGTGGGTGGCTCCCATGTGCGAGAACAAAGCCAGTGCTCCAAACTGTCCGGTAAAGGACGCGCCACAGTATTGGCAGGAATAGCCATGGGCTGCACCGCCCGAAACGCTGTCAAGCTCTTCCATGTCGAGCTCTATGTCTTCGTTGTCGATAAATGCTTTTATCTCGTCGTCTGTTTTGAGAGTGCCCAGTATATCGAGCTTTTCCTTTGATAATTCGTTAAGTTTCATTATAATTCCTCCTTTATATAGTACGTGCTGTACCTTATATCCTTATTATACACTTATTCTCTCCTTTGTCAACGATTTTGGTGTACTATTCACAAAAGGGAAACATTTTTTGTCAAAGCAGACAAGCTGTCTCGCCGCCGTTTATACATATTCCCTAACAAGTCGGGAGACGCTCCTGCTTTTTGGGCGGATGATATCCGCCCCTACACGATGTCGCAGGGCAGTTGTTCACGCATAAAAAGGCACACCTTATCGGTGTGCCTTTTCTCAGTTCTTATTATGCGTTCATGCCGAGCTCGATAGCCTTGTAGTTGTTTGGGATGAGTGCCGCCTTTTTCGGAGGTACTACCTTCTCGATAGCCTTCTTCATGGTGTCGAGCGAGCAGATGTTTGTCTCCTTCAGGAGCTTGCCGAGGAGAATGATGTTGGAGCCGCCCTTGAGCTCGTTGTCGTCAGCCATCTGCTGTGAGGGGATACCGAAGAGGCTGATGTCTGTTCTGTCGGTATTTGCCTCTATCATGGAGCTGTCAAAGAATACCTTGCCGCCGGGACGTACGTCCTTGACGAACTTGTCGAATGAGGGCTGGTTCATTACGATGAGGAGGTCGGGGGTGAGTACCAGCGGAGAACCGATGGGCTCGTCGGAAATGCAGACTGAGCAGTTGCACGTGCCGCCTCTCATCTCGGGTCCGTATGACGGGAGCCATGAGAGCTCCTTGTTGTCCATAAGTCCGCAGTATGCGAGTATCTTGCCTGCGAAGAGGATGCCCTGTCCGCCGAAGCCTGCGAGGAGAATCTCAGTTGTTGCCATTATTCGTTACCTCCTTCTGCGGGAAATACACCCTCCTCGACGTCCTTGTATACGCCGAGCGGGTAGTAGGGTATCATCTCGTCCTGAAGGCGCTTGATAGCCTCGAGGGGGGTGAGTCCCCAGTTAGTCGGACAAGTGGAGAGTACCTCTACGATAGAGAAGCCCTTGCCTGCCTTCTGGTTCTCGAATGCCTTGCGGATAGCCTTCTTTGCGTTCTTGATGTGGGGTACGCTGTCTACTGCTACACGCTCTGCATAAGCAGTACCTGTGAGCTGTGAGAGCATCTCGCATACCTTAACAGGATAACCTGCGAGCTGAGGGCTTCTGCCGAAAGGTGTGGTCTGTGTTACCTGACCGGGGAGTGTGGTAGGTGCCATCTGACCGCCTGTCATGCCGTAGATGGTGTTGTTGATGAAGATAACAACGATGTTCTCGCCTCTTGTTGCGGAGTGAACAGTCTCGGCAGTACCGATAGCGGCGAGGTCGCCGTCGCCCTGATATGTAAATACGAACTTATCGGGATTTGTGCGCTTAACGCCTGTTGCAACAGCAGGAGCACGTCCGTGAGCTGCCTCTATCATATCGCAGTTGAAGTAATCATATGCCATTACCGAGCAGCCAACAGGACATACGCCGATAGTGTCGCCCTCGATACCCATTTCGTCGATGACCTCGGCGAGTATGCGGTGTACGATTCCGTGTGTACAGCCGGGGCAGTAATGTGTAGGCACATCAATGAGTGCATGGGGTCTTTCAAATACTACTGACATCAGAGTGTACCTCCTATTCTCTTTATTTCAGCAAGTACCTCGGCAGGTGTCGGGATTACGCCGCCTGTTCTTCCGAAGAATTCAACGGGCTTTGAGCAGTTGATAGCGAGCTTGATGTCGTCTATCATCTGTCCCATCGACATCTCGACGCTGAGAAGAGCCTTTGCGCTCTTTGCTGCCTCGTTTATCTCCTTTACAGGGAAAGGCCACAGGGTCTTGGGACGGAAAAGTCCTGCCTTTATGCCCTGCTCTCTTGCTGTGTTTACCGCGGACTTTACGACTCTTGCGGTAGCACCGAATGCGCATACGAGAATGTCGCAGTCCTCTGTGAGGTAGAGCTCAGCCTCTGTCTCGGTCTCCTTGATGATGTCATATCTCTTGTAGCGCTCGATAATGGAATTCTCGAGCTCGTCGGGCTTGAGGTAGAGGGAGTTGATGATGTGGTGGTCTCTTGCGTTCTTGTGACCGTTTGCTGCCCAGCCGCTCTTGTCGTATGCGTCGGGGTTTATCTCGGGGAAGGAAACAGGCTCCATCATCTGTCCGAGAAGTCCGTCAGCAAGTATCATTGCGGGCATACGGTACTTGTCAGCGCGGTCGAATGCCTTTACTACGTAGTCTACCATTTCCTGAACGGATGCGGGTGCATAAACGAGAAGCTGGAAGTCGCCGTGACCGAGTGCCTTCGTTGCCTGCCAGTAGTCAGCCTGTGAGGGCTGGATACCGCCGAGACCGGGGCCGCCTCTCTCTACGTTGATGATTACTGCGGGGAGGTCGGAACCTGCAATGTATGATACGCCCTCGCTCTTGAGAGAGATTCCGGGTGAGGACGATGATGTCATAGCTCTCACGCCTGTGGATGCGGCGCCAAGTACCATGTTGATAGCGGCTATCTCAGACTCGGCCGGTAAAAATACGCCGCCTGCCTTATGCATACGCTTTGCCATATATGCGGCAAGCTCTGTCTGGGGAGTGATCGGGTAGCCGAAAAAGCACTTGCAGCCCGCTCTGATAGCAGCCTCGGCGAGAGCTTCGTTACCCTTCATAAGATTTCTTTCCAAAGCTTAACAGCTCCTTTCGGTTTCGTTTATTTTACTTTTCGATGATAATTGCGCAGTCGGGACACATTGTTGCACACATTGCACAGCTTATGCAAGCCGCTTCATCTGTACACTCTGCGTAGAAATATCCCTTCTTGTTGCGCTTTTCCTTCTGGAGAGCCACTATCTTCTTGGGACAGGCAGCGGTACACAGTCCGCAGCCCTTGCAGCGCTCGGTGATTACTGTCATTTTTGCCATTCTTTTCACTCCCTTCGCTTAGCTGTATGTATTGTAATGCGGGGTTACCGCGTTTTTACCGTGTTTCATTTATGCAGGAACGCGCATTGCGCATTCCGGATGATCGGGTTATCTGTCCCACGGAAGCTTGACGTAGACCTTTATCGGCAGTATGCCGCTGCTCTCGGTGAGCTCGCACAGCTCCTCGGGACAAGTCGTGAATGCGAGCGGGAGTCCTGTCTTTGCTGCGACGCTTGCCGCAAACTCCGCCGACTGCTCCACTACCGAGAGGTCTGTCTCGACGCCGAGATTGGTGTTGTTCACTATCGCGGTATGCTTCATGCGCGATGCTGCCTCTATCTCGTACATCAGCGCGGTCGCCTCGTCTGCGTTTGAGGTGAGCGTGCGGCGCTGGTTGATAACGTAGAGCATATCTATATCGTCCGCGAACCTTTCAAGCATCGCCTCGGCATAGCGTCCGAGAGCGGTAGCTCCTGCGTCGTCGCCGCCTACGTCGATGATGAGGCAGTCCTCGCTTACGGCAAGCTGCTCGACGTCAAACTGTATCGACGGTACGTCAAGATTGGTGTTCGCAAAGTCGGGGGCGATGAGCTTTATCCCCTTGCTCTCGAAGAGCTCCTTGAAATCGGCTGTGCGGAAGTAGGGGTTGACGAGGTCGAGGTCGACGACTGCGACCTTCTTGCCCTCCTCGGCTGCCCTCACTGCAAGATTGACCGAGAGATTCGTCTTGCCGCTTCCGTAGTGACCGGTTATTATCGTGATTTTTTTCATATCTATCCTCTTTTGAGCTGTGAAAAATCCTACAATCTTTATTATACCACTTTACATCGACAAATGCAAGCACTTTTTCTCGGGAGTTCGTACCAATGGCGCTCCCTTCGTTATGTGTCGGTCATGCTGCGCCTTGCCGGAGAAGCATCCGTCTCTATAATTGCAGATTAAAAAAAGCTCCCATGAAGGGAGCCGTTTTTATTACCGATTTATTCCTCGGTGTTCTTCTCGATGTAGTTAACGATGTCGTTAACTGTCTTGATCTCCTCTACAGCCTCGTCGGGGATAGAGAGGTCGTACTCGTCCTCGATAGTCTGGATAAGATCTACGATGTCGAGAGAATCTGCGCCGAGATCCTCCTGAATGTTAGCCTCGGGTGTTACAGCGTCCTCATCAACGCCGAGCTGTTCTACGATGATCTCCTTGAGCTTATCAAATACCATATTTTTTCCTCCATTTCTTTTTTTATTTATGGGCTCTCCCGCTCTCGCAGAAGAATGAAAAATCTGTCACTCTGTGAACTCTCCGATTTTTCTAAACTTAGTATAACGTTCTTTCAGCAAAACGTCAATATCTTTTTTGCATTTTTCAGGGATTTTATGTGACAAATATTCCTTTATATTTTCTGAAATTTTGTCTAAATCGTTGTGTGCGCCTCCGAGAGGCTCCTCAATTACGGATTCTGCGACCCCCAGACGCACCATGTCTTCCGCCGTTATCTTCATTATATTGCACGCTTCTTCCTCACGCTCGGCGTCCTTCCACAGGATGCTCGCGAAGCCGCGCGGCGATATTACCGAATACTGCGCGTTCTCAAGCATGGCAAGCTCGTCGCATACGCCAAGCGCAAGCGCTCCGCCGCTTCCGCCCTCGCCGAGGACGATAGAGATTATCGGGGTGCGGAGCGTCATGAATTCCGCGATGTTGCGGGCGATCGCCTCGCCCTGTCCCCTCTCCTCTGCCGCTACTCCCGCATATGCTCCGGGGGTGTCGATGAAGCAGATGACGGGTCTGTGGAACTTCTCTGCCTGCTTTGCAAGACGCAGTGCCTTTCTGTAGCCCTCGGGAAGCGGCATTGCAAAGTTGCAAGCCTTGTTTTCGTCGATGTCCCTGCCCTTGACCTGTGCGATGACAGTCACGGGGATGCCGTCGAGAGAGGCGATGCCGCCAATAACTGCCTTGTCATCGCCGTAGAAGCGGTCACCGTGCATTTCGTAGAATTCGTTGAAAATCAGCGGTATATAGTCGTTTATCGTGGGTCTGCCCTTGGTATGGACAAGCTTCAGTCGCTCCCACGCAGTCTTTTTTTCGTCCACAGGTCAGACCTCCTTTTCCTTATATCCGTGGAGCCTGAGGATATGCCCGAGGGTCGCTCTCATACGCTTTCTCTCGACTATCATATCCACAAAGCCCTTTTCCTGCATGAATTCGGCAAGCTGGAAATCCGCGGGGAGGCGCTGCTTCATCGTACTCTCGATAACACGGCGTCCCGCAAAGCCGATGAGTATCTTCGGCTCGGCGATTATAACGTCTCCGAGCGAGGCAAAGCTCGCCGTGACGCCGCCTGTTGTAGGGTCGGTGAGGACGGTGATGTAAAGTCCGCCGTTATCACTGTGGAGCTTTACTGCTCCCGAGGTCTTTGCCATTTGCATGAGAGAGACTATGCCCTCCTGCATACGGGCTCCGCCCGAAGCTGTGAAAAGAACCACGGGAAGCCCCTTCTCGGTCGCGTACTCGAATGCGCGCGCTATCTTCTCGCCGACAACGCTGCCCATACTTCCCATCATATAGTTGGAGTCCATGACGCCTATCACGGTCTCTATGCCCTTTATCCTGGCTGTGCCTGTGACTACGGCGTCCTTCAGACCCGTGCTCTTGCGGAGCTCCTTCTGCTTCTCGCCGTATTCGGGGAAGTCGATGGGGTCGCCGCTTATCATTTCGGAGTCGAGTTCAGTAAAGCTGCCCTTGTCAACAGTTATAGCAATTCGCTCGGAGGCGGGCAGTCTGCCGTGGTAGTTGCAGTTGGGACATACCCTGTGCAGCTCCTCGTATTTTTCCTTAGGTACGGGGCTCTGGCATCTCGGGCACTTGAAAGAGGGCACTTCGTCCTCGTCTCCGCCGTTGAATCGCAGCTTAACAACATTGAAAAAATCGTCAAACATCTGCTGTGTCCCCCCTTACTTCCCGCTCTTTTCCATAAACCTGTTGAGGAATCCGATATCGTAGTTTCCGCTCAGGAATTCGGGCTGCTTGATTATTTGCAGCTGGAAGTCTATATTCGTGTCTACGCCGTCGACGATGAACTCCGACAGAGCCCAGCGCATCTTGCGTATAGCGTCGTCGCGGTCGGAGCCGTGGGCTATGAGCTTGCTTATCATTGAGTCGTAGTAGGGCGTTATCGTGTAGCCCTGATATACTGCGCCGTCTATGCGTATGCCGGGTCCTCCCGGAACGTACAGCGCGTTTATCGTGCCCGGTGAGGGGCGGAAGTTAAACTTCGGGTTCTCGGCGTTGATGCGGCACTCTATCGCGTGTCCGCGCAGCTTGATGTCGTTCTGCGTCACGCGCAGAGGCAAGCCCTCGGCTATCTCTATCTGCGCCTTGACTATGTCAAAGCCCGTTACCTCCTCGGTTATCGGGTGCTCGACCTGTATGCGCGTATTCATCTCCATGAAGTAGAAGTCGCGGTTCTCGTCTACGAGGAATTCTATCGTTCCTGCGTTGTAGTAGCCGCACTGCTTCGCTGCCGTTATCGCTGCCTCGCCCATTTGTCTGCGGAGCTCGGCGTCTACGATGGGGCTCGGGCACTCCTCCAGCACCTTCTGGTTGCGGCGCTGCATGGAGCAGTCGCGCTCGCCAAGATAGAGGTAGTGGCCCTGCTTGTCGGCTATCATCTGTATCTCGACATGGTGCGGGTTTATCAGGAATTTCTCGATATATACGGTATCGTCACCAAAGAAGCTGAGTGCCTCCTGCTTGGCGGCTGTCATCTGCGCTTCAAGGTCTTTCGGCGAATCCACGCGGCGTATACCGCGTCCGCCGCCGCCTGCCGACGCCTTCACAAGTACGGGGTAGCCGCACTGCTCCGCTATGCGCTTTGCCTCGGCAAGGCTCCTGACTGCGCCCTTTGAGCCCGGTATCACGGGGACTCCCGCTGCTGCCATGGTCTCCTTGGCGGCTGCCTTGTCGCCGAGCATATCTATCGCCTTGTGGGAAGGTCCGATGAAGGTGATGCCGTTCTTCTCGCAGAGACGCACAAACTCTGCGTTCTCCGAAAGGAAGCCGAATCCCGGGTGTATGGCGTCCGCGCCGACGTTGTGGGCTGCCTGTATTATCGCATTCATATTGAGGTAGCTGTCCTTCGTCGCGGGAGGTCCTATACATACCGATTCGTCGGCTATCTGCGCGTGCAGGGATGTTCTGTCCGCTGTGGAATACACCGTTACACAGCGTATCCCGAGCTCGCGGCAGGCTCTTATGATTCGTACCGCTATCTCGCCTCTGTTGGCGATGAGTATTTTTTTGAACATTTATAATGTATCTCCTTTTGTATGTAGGACATATTCGGGCGGATGATATCCGCCCCTACAGGTTTTCTTTACTGCTCCTTGTCGCCGTCGGTAACGACAAAGGTTATCTCGCAGGAAACTGCTCTCTCTCCGCCGACTGACGCAAGCGCCTTGCCTGTGCCGATAGGTCCTCTCTGCTTGATTATCTCAACTTCAAGGTCGAGAACGTCACCGGGGACTACCTGTCTGCGGAATTTTGCCTTGTCTATGCCGCCGAACAGTCCTATCTTGCCCTTGAACTCGGGCTTGGAAAGCATACATACGGCTCCTGCCTGTGCAAGCATCTCTACCATGAGGACTCCGGGCGTTACGGGGTAGCCGGGGAAGTGTCCCTTGAACCAGAAGTCGTCCTCTTTAATGTATTTGCGGGCGTGTACCTTCACGCCGACCTCCATTTCCACTATCTCGTCGATGAGAAGGAAGGGGTCGCGGTGAGGTATCACTTCCATTATCTGCTCTTTATTCATAAGTATATCAGACATAGTTTTTACTCCTTAGCTATGTTATCTTCATTTATTGCGGTGCTTATATCATTGTCCGCGAGCATCGAGCCTTCACCCTCGCCCCATACCGTGCGGTATTTGTCGTAGGGGTTCTCCTTTCGCTCGCTTATCAGGTCGTCGGACTTTTCGTCATCTGTGAAGGTCTCCATACCGTTGTCTTCGAGGGAGTCCTCGTCACGGATATACGACAGGTGGAGCTCTACAAAGCCGGGATAGCCCACTTCATCCTTTATCTCGTTATCCACGTCGTTCATCTTCTTAACAAGAATAGTATTGCCTATCGCAAGTGCAATGAAAGCGTAATGTGTGGGTATGGGGATCAGGCTCAGAATGAGCATGAGCTTCCAGTTGTACAGCTTCTTTATCAGTATGAAGTATATAAAGGCAGCAGCGTATATGACAGCAGGAAGACACGTCAGTGTGAGATTGCCGCCAGTCGCCATTCCCACGGGACCTCTGCCGCCAGTCGCCCTGAACAGCAGAGATGTGGTGTCGCTTGCCGCGGTGGGTAAAGCAAGTGCAAGTATCACCACGTTCAGTATCAGTATCCCCCACATATCACGGAGGAAGCGGCGGCGCTTGCGCTGCATATCATACATGTGCTTATTGAACTTCTTTGCCTCGTCGTACATCTCCGCAGAGGTTACATTTAGGTGTGCCGCCTGTATGTCGAGCGGGGTGATGTATTTGAGGTCTTGCAGTGTCACAGAAACTCATCTCCCTCCGAACGCCAGTGCTTCGTGCGCTCCTTTATGCTGTCGTAGGTGAGGTCTTGTATGCTCCTTGCGTCGCTTTCTACGGTAGTGACCGCGAGACGCACGAATGCGGGATAGCCTGCCTCCTCGGAGAATTTTTCCTCCTTGTGCTCGCAGATGTACGCCGACACCACGTTTACTATCGTGATGAGTATACCCAGCGTTGTCGTCAGCATGACAGGTGCCGAGCACAGGAACATTATCTTCGGGTCGCGCTGGAAACGGAAGATGATGTAGTACCCGAAAAGTCCCAGATATGCGAACAGTCCGAGAAAGAGCGCTCCGAGACGCGCGTACGACATTATCATGCCGAAATCGCCTGCAAGACCCGCGAACCTGTCGCTGATAGTCTCTAACGTAAGATACATACACACCGAGGCGATGATGAGAGGTATCTGGACAATGAGCCATATCCCCTGTATCATCTGCATACGCTTGCGGCGGGCGCCGTTCGTGACAGCGTCCATATTGTAGCGCCGCACCTCGTCCATCATTTCGGGTGAGGTCACGTTTATGCCGCCTTTGTCGATGATGTCCTGCGTGATGTAGGTGAGCTCCGACGGTTTCATTTGATTATCATTATCGGCTGGTCGTACTCGACAGCCTGACCGTCAGCAACGAGTATGCGCTCAACTACGCCGTCGAACTCGGACTGTACCTCGTTCATCAGCTTCATCGACTCGATTATCATTATCACGTCGCCCTTCTTTACTCTGTCGCCTATCTTTACGAAGGGCGGCTTGTCAGGCGAGGGCGAGCGGTAATACGTACCTACGATGGGCGCCTTCACGATGTTGCCGCCGTTTGCCTCGTCGGGAGCGGGTGTCGTCTGCGGTGCGGGTGCGGGTGCACCTGCGTTCATCGGAGGCATGGGGGGCATCCCCATATGCGGAGGCGGTGCGGGTATGCACTTCCTGCCCTTTATCGTGATAGTCCTGCCGCCCTCCGTTATCGTTATCTCCGAAAGCTCCTTGCTGTTGATGATGTCCGCAAGGCTGCTTATGGTGTCAAGGTCGGTCATGCCGAATATCTCGTTCATCTTTGTTCTCCTTAGTCTGTTACTTTTTTGAAGCAGAGGGTCGCGTTGTGTCCGCCGAAGCCGAGCGAATTCGACAGCGCCGCGCGTACCTCCTGCTGAATGTTGCCGTTTACACAGTAGTCGAGGTCGCATTCCTCGTCGGGGACTTTATATCCCACTGTAGCGTGGATAAGTCCCTCCTCTATCGTCTTTGCGCAGATTATCGCCTCTATGCCGCCTGCTGCGCCGAGAAGGTGTCCCGTCATCGACTTGGTGGAGTTTATCTTCACCTTGTAGGCGTCCTCGCCGAATGCGAGCTTTATCGCGGCTGTCTCGTACTTGTCGTTCAGTCCCGTGGACGTGCCGTGGGCGTTGATGTAGTCGATGTCAGAGGGCTTCAGGCCCGCCTCCTGCATTGCGAGGGACATTCCCATTCCCGCCGCTTCGCCCGAGGGCATGGGTGAGGTCATGTGGTAGCCGTCACAGGTGGCGCCGTAGCCTGCGACCTCTGCGTATATCCTGGCTCCGCGTGCCTTAGCGTGCTCGTACTCCTCAAGGACTACGATGCCGCTGCCCTCGCCGAGAACAAAGCCGTTTCGCTCCTTGTCAAAGGGTATCGACGCGCGGGTGAGGTCGTCGCTCTTTGTCAGCGCCTTCATATTCGCAAAGCCGCCGTATGTGAACTCTACGTTCGTGCTCTCTGTGCCGCCCGCGATAGCCGCGTCGAGGTAGCCGTCCTTTATCTTGCGGAACGCCTCTCCGATAGCGTGGGTAGCCGTCGCACAGGCTGTCGTTACGTCAAAGTTCGCGCCGCGGAAGCCCGTCTTCATCGAGATGGTTCCCGCCGCCATATTGCTTATCATCATCGGGATGTAAAACGGCGAGATGCGTCCCGGTCCCTTTTCAAGGTATTTCTCGTACTCGCTGAGGGTGAGGTCGATGCCGCCGATGCCCGAGCCGACAATTACGCCCGCTCTGTAGGGGTCGAGGTCGGAGAAGTCCGTGCCCGAATCCGTGAGGGCTTCGTGTGCTGCGACCAATGCGTACTTCGTGAACATATCCATGCGCTTGGACTCCTTCTTGTCGAAGCAGCCCTCGACTCCGAAGTAGTCCTCTTCGTTGAAGTCGCGGACTATGCCCGCTATCTTCACTCCCGTACGCTCTGTATCAAATTTATCTATAAAGGAGAAGCCTATCTTGTTTGCCTTTACGCCCTCCCAGAATTTTACTACGCCTGTTCCGAGGGGAGTAACTGCTCCCATACCTGTAATTACAACTCTTCTGCTCATAAATAATCCTTTCGTTTTTTTGCTGAGATCGATTAGTGAAATTTGTTTTACATAGAAAGGCCGCCCGATATCTCGATGACCTGTCCCGTGATGTAGCTTGCGTTCTCGGATACGAGGAACGATACAACGGATGCTATCTCCTCGGGCTCGCCGTAGCGCTTGAGCGCAACAGCTTCAAGCATCTTCGCCTTGAGCTCGTCGGAGAGGACATCGGTCATGGGCGTGCGGATGAGTCCCGGAGCTACCGCGTTGCAAGTGATGTTGCGCTTGCCGTACTCCTTCGCCACTGACTTAGTCATGCCGATGATAGCCGCCTTTGAAGCGGAGTAGTTGACCTGACCGGGATTGCCGTAGAGCCCCGCAACTGACGAAACGTTGACTATTTTACCACTCCTCTGCTTGCCCATGACATTGCAGACGAGCTTCATCATATTGTATACGCTCTTCTGGTTTACGGCGATGACTGCGTCGTAGATGTCCTCGGTCATGCGCGCAAGAAGCGTGTCCTTCGTGATGCCTGCGTTGTTTACGAGAGCGTCTATCGTGCCGAAATCAGCCTTTACCTGCTCGACCATTGCCTCGCAGTCCGCATACTTCGATACGTCAGCCGCGTAGCACTCAGCCTTTACGCCGAATGCGCGGCACTCCTCGGCTACCGCGAGAGCCTTTTCCTTATCTCCGTCGCTCGGATAGTGGTTGATGACCACGTCGAATCCGTCCTTTGCGAGTCTTTTTGCTATACAAGCTCCGATGCCCTGTGATGCTCCTGTTATTATCGCTGTTGCCATAGTTGTTTCCTCCGTGTTTCTTTTTTCTCGCGGGGCTCTGCCCCGAACCCCGCAAAGGGGCATAGTCTGCTTTCGATGGGTGACGATCGCGGGGACTGCCGCCCCTACAGTCTGAGTTCTGAACTCAGCGTGCGAGGAGCTTCTCAGCACCTGCCATTATCTCTTCAACAATGTCGCTGCACGGCTTTATCTCATTCACCATACCTGCGATGGCTCCGCAGAGGAACGAACCCTCGTCCACGTTGCCGTCAACGACAGCCTTGCGGAGTGAGCCGAGAGTTATCTGCTCGAACTCCTCGGGTGAGAGACTGCCGTCCTTTTCACCGTTAGCAAGCTTCTTAGAGAACTTTGTCTTTATGTTGCGGCACGGATGTCCCGTGTAGCGTCCTGTGACTACGCTGTCTGTGTCCTTTGCCTTGATGACGAGTTCCTTGAAGGTGGGGTGTATCTGACACTCCTCCGACGCAAGGAAGCGCGTGCCTATCTGCACGCCCTCCGCTCCAAGCATGAACGCCGCCGCCATACCTCTGCCGTCAGCGATACCGCCCGCCGCGATAACGGGGATCTCCAGCGCATCTACTACCTGCGGGACAAGGCACATCGTCGTATTCTCGCCGATGTGTCCGCCGCTCTCGGTGCCCTCAGCTACAACAGCGTCTGCACCCGCACGCTCCATTCGCTTGGCGAGCGCTACCGACGGTACTACCGGTATTACCTTGATATTTGCCTCTTTCCACGCGGCGATGTACTTGCCGGGGTTGCCCGCGCCTGTCGTTACCACGCTCACACCCTCGTCGATGCAGAGCTGTGCGAGATCGTCTGCGTTGGGGCTCATAAGCATTATATTCACGCCGAATGGCTTATCTGTCTTTTCCTTGCACTTGCGTATCTGGTCGCGGAGGTAGTCTATCGGTGCGCTTCCGCCCGCGATGAGTCCGACACCGCCTGCGTTCGATACCGCAGATGCGAGTGTGTGCTCGGCTACCCATGCCATGCCGCCCTGTATTATCGGATATTTACAGCCCAAAAGCTCGGTTATACGTGTTTTCATAGTCATTCTCCTTAATATTCAAAGATGGCGCCCGCGTATGTCAGGCCCGCTCCGAAGCCTATCAGTGCAAGCTTCTGTCCGCGCTTGATGACGCCTTTTTCTATGGATTCATGCAGTGCGAGCGGTATCGACACGCTCGAGGTGTTGCCGTAGTGGTCGAGTGTCACGATGAACTTATCCATCGGGGCTCCGAGGTTCTTGGCGGCTGTCTCGATTATACGCACATTTGCCTGATGCGGTACGAACCAGTCGATGTCCTCGGGGGTGATGCCCGCCTTGTCCGCCGCAAGGTGAAACGCTTTCGGCAGCGCCTTCGTCGCGAATTTGTAGACCTCCCTGCCGTCCTGATACAGCTTGTGCAGGCGCTTCTCGGGGAAGCCGTCGTCAAATTCGTGCTCGACCTTTACCTCCTCGGCGATGTTCACGCTCCTCGCGTAGAGAAGCCTTGCACCGCTGCCGTCTGCTCCGAGAGCTGAAGTGTACAGCTTGTCGCTGCGCTCTATCACTACCGCCGCCGCGCCGTCTCCGAAGAGGATGCACGATGAGCGGTCGCTGAAGTCGACAAAGCGGGAAAGCGCTTCTGCCGCTACGACGAGCACATATCTGAGGCTGTTGTCGGTCTCAAGGAAGCGCCGAGCGGTATCGAGCATATATACGAAACCCGAGCACGCAGCGTTCATATCGAAGGCGGCGGCATTGACCGCACCCGTCTCGTTCTGAACTACGCAGGACATACTCGGCGTGTGAAAGTCACCGGTAGCACTCGCCACAATGATGAGACCGATATCCTCGGGGGCTATGCCTGCCTTGGAAATGGCTCGCTTTGCTGCTTCGCTGCCCATGTACCACACAGGCTCCCAGCCCGCCATTCGTCTTTCCTTAATTCCCGTACGAGTTCTTATCCACTCGTCGCTGGTGTCAACAAAGCGTGTGAAATCGTCGTTTGTGAGTTTCTGCTCGGGAAGGTAGCACCCCGTTCCCAGTATATTTATGCCCATATTACGTCTCCTTTGGGTGTGTATATTGATAAAATTCTTCATCAGCCTCTGCAGGAGTCATATCGCCGCCTCCCGGCGTTCCGTGCATGGCTTCGACAATACTATATTATCACATAATCGGCTCTGTGCCAATGTAATAATTGTAACTTTAACAGTTACATTTGTAATTCCGAGTTCTCCTGCCTGAGCTCTGAGCACCTGACACTTGCAATTTAAGCAATAATGTGCTATATTATATCTATACTGTTATCAGACATAGTCATAACAGTATACAATATATATTATAAATCATTTCCGAAAATTTTTCAACGATATTTTATCCCTTTGCTTTGCTAAAAAAGAGATATCGTTATTTTTCACAAATATATCTTGTGATATTCGGTAAAAACTTACAGAAAGGACTCCTCAACATGATAATTTCTCTCTTTTCGGGACAGGGCTCCCAGTACCCCAATATGGGAAATGATATCCTCAACGCGTACCCCCACACAGGTGAGCTCTATGATATCGCCTCCGATGTGCTCGGCCGCGATATGCGCAAGGTCTGCTTCGAGAGCTCTCCCGAGGAACTTGCGCAGACGATAAACGCTCAGCCCGCTGTGCTCCTCACTTCGCTCGTATGCAATTCAGCCGCGATAACACGCGTCCACAAGGCGGGTATCCCCTTCCGCTTCGACGGCGTTGCGGGACACTCGCTCGGTGAGTACGCCGCACTCACGATGTCTGGTATGGTCTCGCTCGAGGACGTCTTCCGCCTCATCAAGGCGCGTTCAGAGGCTATGGACCAGGCTGCGCGCGAACACAAGGGCGCTATGGCAGCTGTTATGAAGCTCGCGCCCGAGAAGATAGAGGAAGTCTGCAACAGCGCCAAAAATTACGTCGCGGCTGTCAACTACAACTCACCCATGCAGACCGTTATCGCCGGTACTCCCGAGGGCATCGACGAGGTCAGTGAGATTTTCGCCGAAATGAAGGCGAGGGTCGTAAGGCTCAACGTTGCGGGCGCTTTCCACTCGAAGCTCATGCAGTCCGCTGCCGAAAAGTTCTACGAGGCGGCTAAGGAGATAACGTTCAAGGCTCCGCACGTGAAGTATTACTCCAACGTGACCGGCGGCGAGCTGACCGATTTCAGCGATATGCCGTCGCTCCTCGCCAAGCACATAGTTTCGCCCGTGCGCTTTACCTCGGAGCTCGCCGCTATGCAGGCTGACGGTGCTGATACTTTCGTCGAGTTCGGCCCCGGAAAAACGCTGACGGGGCTCGTCAAGAAAACTCTCACCGACGTAAGGGCGTTCAATGTCGAGAACATCGAAACTCTCGAAAAACTGGAGGAAATCTATGGATAAGTACGGTCTCATCGGTCACCCGCTCGGACACTCTATGTCCCCCCTCATTCACGAGAAGCTCTTCGCTCTCAGCGGCATTTCCGACTATAGCTACGAGCTCATTGATATCGCTCCCGCCGATCTCGAAAAACGTATGGAGGAGCTTCGGGAGCTCAGGGGCTTCAATATCACTATCCCCCATAAAACCACCATTATCCCTTTCGCAGACGAGCTCAGTGAGAGCGCTCTGCGCTATAATTCCGTCAACTGCATAAGCAATAACGGAGGCAGGACCGTCGGCTACAACACCGACTGCGACGGCTTCCTGCGCTCGGCAGAGGTGCTGCCTCTCGGCGGGAAAGTGCTGCTCGTAGGCTGCGGCGGTGTAGGGCGCATGATTGCCATTGAAGCCGCTCTCCACGGCGCGGAGCTCACTATAGCCGTCATCCCGCAGGATATCAAGAGCGCTCAGCTCGTTATGGCGGAGATACTCTCCAAGTGCAGCGGCGCGAATGTGCGTATCTGCCTCGTCAGCGACGTTGATGAGGACTTTGACCTCCTCATAAATGCCACTCCCGTGGGTATGTTCCCCAAGACCGAGAACTGCGCTGTTCCCGACGAGCTCATAGCAAGGTGCGGCAGCTTCTTCGACGTCATATACAACCCCACCGAGACCCTCCTCATGAGAAAGGCGCGCGCACTCGGAAAGACCGCTGTAGGCGGCGCTTCCATGCTCGTGTATCAGGCTGTTAAGGCTCACGACTACTGGTATGGCGGCGAATTCAACACCGAGGACATAGCAAAGATAATCCTCGATGTCGAAGAGCACGTGAATGCAATGAATAAATGATATATGCAGGGACGCGCATTGCGCGTCCCTGCACAGAATTTGATGATTCTACAAAAAGGAGCATACTATGACTGTATTTCTTTGCGGCTTTATGGGCTGCGGCAAGACTACTGTCGGCAGGCTCGCGGCTAAAAAGCTCGGCTGCGGCTTCTGCGACACCGACGACCTCATTGTTGATGACCAGAAAATGTCCATTCCCGATATCTTCGCTCAGAAGGGTGAGCCCTACTTCCGCAGGGTCGAAGCCGACATCGTGAAGTCGGTCTGCGGAAAGGCAGCAGTAGTCGCCTGCGGCGGCGGTGCCATGCTCAACCCCGATACCGCTAAGGCTGCCTCGGAAGCAGGCGTGGTCGTCTTCCTCGACGCCGACTTCGAGACCTGCTACGAGCGTATCTGCAACGACAAGAACCGTCCCATCGCCGCCGCCTCGAGCAAGGACGAGCTCCGTGAGAGGTTCGACAAGCGCAGAGTGCTCTACCTCGAACACTCCGATGTGCAGATAGAATGCGGCGGAAGTCCTATCGAGACCGCTGAGAAAATTGTCGACGCCGTGAAGAAATTCCGATAGAGAGGGCGCCTCAGATGAAGATTTTCAACGCTAAGATCTACACCATGGACGCCGACGGCGTCATCGAAAACGGCTGGACAGAACTCGCGGACGGGAAAATTGCCGCTCTCGGCAGCGGTATGCCCGACTCTGTTTCCGACGGCGATATCGACGCGCAGGGCGGTACTCTCCTGCCCGGCTTCGTTGACGCGCATACCCACCTCGGCATTATCGAGGACGGGCTTGACTTCGAGGGCGACGACTGCAACGAGACTACCGACCCGTTTACACCTCAGATGCGCGCTGTCGACGGTATCAACCCCTTCGACCGCTGCTTCGAGGAGGCGCGTATGCGCGGTGTTACTGCGGCGGCGGTGTGTCCCGGAAGTGCCAACGCCTGCGGGGGCGAGATATGCGTCGTCAAGACCGTCGGCAGACGCGTCGATGATATGCTCGTCGTGAATGCAGGCATAAAATTCGCGCTCGGCGAAAACCCCAAGCGTGTCTACAACGACAAGGACGATACTCCCGTCACTCGTATGGCTACCGTTGCGCTCATCCGCGAGGGGCTCTACAAAGCCCGCCGCTACGCTCACGATATGGACAGCTACTACTCCGACAACGAGAACTGCGATCCGCCCGAATATGACGCGAAATTCGAGGCGCTGCTGCCTCTGCTCGACCGCAAGCAGAAGGCGTTCTTCCACTGTCACCGCGCCGACGATATCTGCACCGCAATGAGGATAGCTAAGGAGTTCTCGCTCGATACCGTCATCATTCACGGAACCGAGGGTTACAAAATTGCCGATATCATTGCAGAGGAGGAGATCCCCGTGATATGCGGTCCGATAATATGCGACCGCTGCAAGCCCGAAATGCGCGGTCAGGAACTCAAGAATGCTGCCGTTCTCGCCGAAAACGGCGTTAAGCTCGCCATATGCACCGACCACACCGTTATCCCGATACAGTACCTCCCCCTCTCGGCTCAGGCTGCCGTCAAGGGCGGGCTCGACGAGATGACGGCCCTGCGCGCGCTGACTATAGTTCCCGCCGAGATAATAGGCGCGGAGGAGAAAATAGGCAGTATCACGGTCGGCAAGGACGCGGACGTTCAACTCTACCGCAAGGGCGACGACCCGCTCGGTCTCATGTCCGAGCCCGTGCTTGTGACGATCAACGGCGGTATCATCCGCAGGGAGGTCTAATATGAAACGTTTTTTTGCACTCGCAGCAAGCGCTGCTCTCACAGTCTGCGCTGTTCCCGCTAACGCTTTCGCTGAGGATGGCTCCGACGCGCTTTCCGCTGTTGTCGACGGCGTGACTTACACATACGCTGTCGAGGACTCCGACCCCGCAGGGATAACTGTGCTGAGCGCTTCCCCCGCCGTGGGTACGCTCACTATCCCCGATGAGATAGACGGACATACCGTCATCGGCATTGGCGAGAAGGCTTTCCTCGGGCAGACCAAGCTCGTTTACGCATACCTCCCGAGCAAGCTCGAATATATTGAAAAATCGGCGTTTGCAGGCTGCACTTCGCTGACGCAGTTCGATATCCCCGACTCGGTGCAGTTCATCAAAGAAGGGATATGCATGGGCTGCTACAGCCTCACGACCGTCTCTGTTGGCAAGGGTGTGAAGGATATACCCTATGAATGCTTCTTCTCGTGCAGCTCGCTCAAGGAGGCTTACCTCCCCGACGGTCTGAAAACTATCGGCGCAGAGGCTTTCTTCGGCTGCCCCGAGCTCGATACCCTTATCCCCGAAAGCGTCGAGGATATAGGCTTCAGCGCGCTCGGCTATCAGGCTGCACAGCATTCGTCCTATACCGTCAGGACCGAAGGCTTTATCATCGGCGGCAAAACAGGCAGCTCTGCCGAAGCCTATGCCAACGAGAACGGTTTCGACTTCCTCGACCCCGATAATTACCTCGTCGGCGACGTCAACAAGGACAAAAAGGTCGATGCGAAGGACGCTTCGGCTGTGCTCGCGGAATACTCCCGCGCCTCTACGGGTACTGAGCTGTCTTTCAGCCCGTGGCAGAGGATTGTCGGCGATATGTCTGCCGATAAGATAATCGACGCCAAGGACGCTACCAAGATACTCATTGAGTATGCCCGCCTCTCGACTCTGTAAGTGTTTCGCCGCTTTAATGCGACACGAATAAACATATTTAAACCATATTTTCGTATAATTTTTCTATATCCGTTTTGTCCGCTCAGGTATTGACAGAACGACAAAAAATTGGTATCATTAAAGTTAATAATTCAATAGCGAATAATTATAAGGAGGAGGAATTATTATGCTGACCGACATGAACAGCAAATTTCAGAAGGAGGGTCTGACCTTCGACGACGTATTGCTCATCCCCGCTAAATCGGACGTCACTCCCAACATGATACAGCTCGGCACCAAGCTCACTAAGACTATTACCCTCAATACCCCTATCATGACTGCCGCTATGGACACCGTTACTGATTCGCGTATGGCTATCGCTATCGCACGTGAAGGCGGTATCGGTATCATACATAAGAATATGTCTATCGAACAGCAGGCTGATGAAGTCGACAAGGTAAAGCGCTCTGAAAACGGCGTTATCGTTGACCCCTTCTCGCTCACCGAGGATCACATCGTTGCTGACGCGGACGAGCTTATGGGCAAGTTCCGCATCTCGGGCGTTCCGATAGTTGACGGCAGCGGCAAGCTGGTCGGCATAATCACTAACCGCGATATGCGATTCCTCACCGATTTCAAAGCCAAGATCTCCGAGGTGATGACTAAGGATAACCTCATCACCGCTCCCGTGGGTACTACACTCGCTCAGGCTCAGGAGATACTCCGCGCTCATAAAATCGAAAAGCTCCCCATTGTTGACAATGAGGGCTACCTCAAGGGTCTTATCACTATCAAGGATATCGAAAAATCCGTGCAGTACCCCAACTCCGCACGTGATTCGCAGGGCAGACTCCTCTGCGGTGCCGCTATCGGCGTGACCGCTAATGTGCTCGACAGAGCTAAGGCTCTCATCGAGGCTCAGGCTGACGTTCTCGTGCTCGACTCCGCTCACGGTCACAGTGCGAATATCCTCAAGTGCCTCTCTATGATAAAGGAGGCGTACCCCGATACTCCCGTTATCGCAGGCAATATTGCTACAGCAGAAGCCGCTGAGGACCTCATCAAGGCGGGTGCGGACTGCGTAAAGGTCGGCATCGGCCCCGGCTCTATCTGCACTACCCGCGTTGTAGCAGGTATCGGCGTTCCCCAGATAACAGCCGTTTATGACGTTGCCTGTGTGGCTCAGAAGTACGGTGTGCCCGTTATCGCTGACGGCGGTATCAAATACTCGGGCGATATCGTTAAGGCTCTCGCAGCAGGCGCTAACGTAGTTATGCTCGGCTCGCTCCTCGCAGGCTGTGCGGAGGCTCCCGGCGAAACTGAGATATATCAGGGCCGCCAGTTCAAGGTATACCGCGGTATGGGAAGCCTCGGCGCTATGGCTAACGGCTCCAAGGACAGATATTTCCAGGAAGGCGCCAAGAAGCTCGTTCCCGAGGGCGTTGAGGGTCGTGTGCCCTTTAAGGGTCCCGTTGCGGACACGGTGTTCCAGCTCGTCGGCGGTATCCGCTCGGGTATGGGATACTGCGGATGCATTGATATCCCCACGCTCCACGAGAAAGCTCAGTTTATCCGCATCACAGGTGCAGGTCTCAAGGAGAGCCACCCTCACGATATCTACATCACCAAGGAAGCTCCCAACTACTCAACTCAGATATGAACAAAAAGGACTGCCTCACGGCAGTCCTTTCTTTTTGTCAAAAGATTGGTTTTCAGAGCGTTAAAAACCGCAGGGCAGACACACGTGTCCGCTCTGCGGTCCTTTTTTGCTTAATTTGCGGACGACTGAATCAATCCGCGTATCGCTTCTATGCGAGTATCACAGTCAAACGCTCGGTCGTGACTCAGACGGGGAGCTGTGACTCTCTGAGAGCGCCTGCATCTACCTTCTGGATAGTGAGGGCATCGTTAGCTGTAACGCCGTCTTTATTGCCCGAAACGTCAGCATTGGCGAGCTGAGTCTCGTTGAGCTTGTACTTGTCCTTGTTGCCGATGTACTGGAGGATAGCAACTGCGTCAGCAACGGATACATAGCCGTCGAGGTTGACGTCGCCGTACTTTGTTACCTTGTTTGCGGGCTGAGTTGTTGTAGTGGTTGTGGTTGTGGTAGTAGTTGTTGTGGTGGTGGTAGTTGTGGTAGTGGTTGTGGTTGTGGTGGTTGTTGTGGTAGTAGGAGGTGTGCTGCTGCCGCCTTCAGCGTAAACTGTAACTGAGTCAACAGTGAATTCGCTGTTGTTTACCCACCATGTACCGAACTTGAGCTGTCCGCCGTATGAAGTCTGGATGATCTCGGCTGTTGCAGAAGGAACTTCCCATGTGATGGTAGCGGAGTTGCCGCTTATTTCCTTGCCCATATTGTCGGTCATTGTCCAGTAATCGGGAGCAACGGTAGTTGATGTACCGAATGCGCCTTCCCACTTGCCGATAGAACCGTTTGCAGAGATGTTTACTTCTACCTTGCTGACCTTAGCGCCGCTCGGGAGATTGAAGTCTGCCCAATCCCAGCCGATCATCTTGTCATCGGCATTCTGGTCGAACTTGACTTTCTGCTTGGGAGTGATCGAGTATACGCCGTTTCCGCTGGGAGGATTGTAGCTGTTTGTTGTTACGGTAGTTGTTGTTTCGCCGGGATTCTGCCACTGAGTCTGAGTTGTGGTTGTCTGAGTGGGCTGAGTCTGTGTAGGAGTTGTCTGTGTTGAGCCGCTGCCGTTGTAGATGGTCTTAACACCGGGGATAGATGTTGCGATAGAGCCTGTCTTGTAGTTGGAGTAAAGACCTGCTGCTGCGCCTACGAGACCTGCGTTATAGTCGCAGGCAACCTCGTTGCCCTTATAGTCGGAACGCTTATCAGCGTAAGTACCGTTTCCGTCAACGGGACCGCCGCAGAGAGCGCCGACAAGGAGATACTTGTTATTGATTCCGTCATTTCCCTCATCTGCTCCGACATCGGGAGAAGCGGCTCTGTGGTGAGGATTCTTGGAAGAATTATCCTTGAAGCCTACAACAAGACAGTGTGACTGACCATTTGCGAATGGCTTGTCGCCTGTGAGGTACTGCATCTGACCCTTAGCCCAGCCTGCATTGCCGTGACCGTGCTTAGCAGCAACGAGCTGGCACATCTGAGCGGTTGCGTTGTGTCTTGCACTTCCCCACTGGTCGTAGAACTTGTATCCGTCGCCCGACATATCGCCGAGAGCGTTTGTTGAGCTCCAGTCGCCTGTGATCTCGCCCTTGAGGATAGCGGCACCGAGGGAAACATTCTCCCAGCAGTGTACCCAGTAAGCAGGGCCGATATTCTTGATATCGCCCATATAGGTGTTATCCTTTGTAGCAAGATAGAGCCAGCAGGCAGCCCATGCGATCTCGTCCGAGGTCTTCTCGTTGCCGTAGAATTCACAGGAGTATGAACCCTGATGCTGCTTGGCAAAGTTGAAGAGAGCCTTTGCATAAGTAAGGTCATCGGGATTCTTGAAGTTTACGTAGTTAGCTGCGAGAGCTGCTGCATACTCAGCGGTGATGTTTGCAGCACCGTCTGAAGTCCAGAGCATTCTGCCTCTGTTGCCCTGCTGCTCGGGAGGTCCCCAGTAAGAGTGGTCCGGACCGCCCTCACCTTTTTCGATGAGGACCTTTGAAACCGAGTTGCCGTTGAGAACTGTAGCATCGCGCATGAACTTAGCGAAGCGGTCTGTTATCACCTTGAGGTGAGCGCCCTGACCTGTTGCATCGAAAGCGTCCTTGAACTCGTAGTAAGCCCAGCCAAGCGTTGAAGCTGTGTAGCCCTCGGGCTGACCGAACCATACGTGGTCGCCTGCGTCGTGGAAACCGCCGACAACGTCGTCGCTTGTGTGGCAGTCACCTCTCCACTCCATACCGCAGTCAGAGCCCATTTTGCCGCACATATTCGCGTCATATAGGTAGAGGGAATACTGGAGGAGTTTAGCGTAATTGTCGCCGTCCGCCGCGTTCGCATTGAGAGAGGGAGCAACCGCGGAGAATGAACTTGCAGCCGTGGTGAGTGCAATGGCACCCGTCAGGACTACTGATGTCAATTTCCTGAATTTGAACATACTATTCACACTTCTTTCTGATAAGTAATATCGCATTTTGCCTATAATATGCCTCACGGATTATTATACATAATTTATTCACGAAATTGGTTACAAAGCAGAAACATAAAGATTACAATTTAGTTACACAAAGACGATATTTCGCAGATTCTACCTATTGACCTAAAATGATATATCCGATTTGTATATATTGACGTAAATATTACAAGCCATTATGAACACCAAATGTACAAATCTAAATTTATATGCACAAAATTGCCTGTAAAAAGCAATAAAGTACCGATGTACAAAATTCTTCTTGTACATCGGTACCAAAAAACATATTTAATTTTTGTGCGAAACGGTGATAGCCGGGCTATCAGTTTTCCATTATCTCAGGCATGGGAAGGTCAGATGCCTTTAACTTGCCCGCGTCTACGAGCTGGAGCACATATGCATCCTTGGCAGTTACGCCGTCGCCGTTCGCATAAACGTCAGCATTCAGCGCACCTTCGGGCTTGAGCGCATATTTGTCCTTGTTCGCTATAGACTGGAGTATCGCTACTGCGTCAGCGACAGTCACCTTCTCGTCGAGGTTGGCATCGCCCCAGAGCCTTACGGGCTCGCCGTTCTTCACAAGCTCATATTTCGGGCTTACGCTGTCGCTGCGGTAGAAGACGCATATTTTATCCGTATCCTCGGGCATATCATAGCCCTGCGGCACTGACGTGATATTTATCGTCGCCTCTACCTTTGAAGGAACGGTCACGTTGTCCCACTTGACGTCTATCGCGTTCGTGCTGTCTCCCGATTTGTACCTTCTCATACCGAGGTCATTATTGCCTTCCTTGAGGGAGATAGTGAATTCCGCGCCGGGAACTGCCTTGCCCGTTTCCTTGTCAACGATGTCGATGTTGAGCATCATTTTCTCGTATGCGGGAGCCTTTTCGAGAGTTATCGTCACGTCAGCCTTGCCGTCCACTATGCTGAACTTGCCGTTCACCGGTGAAGGAGTCAGATATCCCTCGGGGACCTTGCTTATGCTCAGATCCCAGAACATGGCCTGCTTGAACGCCTCAGTTGAGAGATCGTGCCAGTTGACGTCTATGGTGTCGGTAGTTTCGCCCGATACGAACTTCTCGCTGCCGAAGAAAGCGCCGTTGTCGCCGTAGCCCGTGATACCGTATTCAACGCCGGGTACCTGCTTGCCTGTGTCGGGGTCGAGCATACTTACGTTTACGATAGCGACAGCGCGGTCAGCTGTAGTTGTGACCGTGGTCGTGGTAGTTTCGGTCGTTGTCGATGTTGTGGTGGTCGTTGTTTCTGATGATGTCGTGGTCTCGACGGTAAAGTTCTCCTCGTAGTGGATAACGCGGTCAATGCCGTTCGGGTCTGCGACTGTCTGCCCCGTCTTGAACTCATTGTACAGACCTGCCGCCGCCGCAACGAGTGTAGCGTTGTAGTCGATACCGACCTCAGAGGAGGTTATGTCGTTGAGCGCGTCCTTGTACTGGAAGCTTGCGTCTGCGAAACCGCCCTCCAGCGCACCTGTGAGGGTATGGCCCTTGCCGCCGAAGGTCTCGCCGGCGGCGTTGTACTCGTCCCAGCCTTTCAGTCCCGAAGCTGCCTCATGGTGAGGATACTTCGCGGAAACGTCGTTGAAGCCCACGACGAGGCAGACGTTCTTGGGATTCTTGCCGAGTATCATATCCATCTGACCCTGACACCATGCGGTATGGTCA
>JAGCHA010000130.1 GCA_017649325.1 Ruminococcus sp. | reverse complement strand
GCACACGCCCCGATTTCACATTCTCTGCGCGGTGGTAGGCTTCGAGCTTTGCAAAGGCTGTATTCGCAAATGTATAGGCAATGACAGCGGAAAGAGCTTCTCCCGCATAGCCGTGTCCCCAGAAACGGCTGCCTATGCAGTACTCTATCTCGGCGGCTGCAATGTCACTGTATACGCGGCAAAACGCTATCTGTCCAATACATTGCCCGCTTGCGCGCTCTATTATCGCCCAGCGGTAGAAGTCCGGCTGCTCGTAGGAGGATATCCACTTCGCAAGCAATGCTCCGACCTGCGCCTCGTCCGTGTAAACAGGCTCGCCGTATTCGTGCTGCACCTGCGGCTCGCTTATCCAGTTCGCGAGCATTTCGGCTCCGTCGGAGAACGCGAATCTGCGCATTATCAGGCGCTCCGACTCTATTGTTGATGTTCCCGTGTGCTTCATTGGTGACCTCCTGTAGTATCATTACGAATATAATAGCACAGTCTGCGCGATTTGGCAAGTCCTGCGGCTCGGCGGACGTTGACAGAATGCGCATTTCGTGGTAAAATTTAAGGCGAAAGAACGGTTTACGAGATGATAAAGGAGGAGCACGTATGGCAAAGGTAATAATGCTCTGCGGAAAGCTGTGCAGCGGCAAATCCACCTATTCTGCCTTGCTGCGGGACGAGCTTGGTGCGGTCGCACTCTCGGTCGACGAGCTTATGATAGCTCTACTCGGCAGGGAGACGGGTGAGATGCACGATGAATACGTCCGCCGCGCGAAGGGCTACCTCTTCGGCAAGGCGGCTGAGATAGCGCTCGCGGGAACTGATGTGGTGCTCGACCAGGGATTCTGGTCGCGTGCGGAGCGCAGACAGGCACGTGAGTTTTTCGCCTCGCGCGGCGTGGACTATGAGCTGCACTTCCTCCGCGTCTCCGACGAGGAGTGGGCACGCCGCATAGACAAGCGTAACTCCGAGGTCGCGGCGGGACGCTCCGACGCGTACTACGTGGACGAAGGGCTCAGAGAAAAGTTCATCTCGCTGTTCGAGGAGCCCGACGCTGACGAATCCGACGTGACGATAGAGGTGTGAAATGGCTGTAATAAAGGAAATTACCGACCTCCGCGCCCCCGAGCTCGTGCCCTATACCGATACCGCGGAGCTTAACCTGCTTCGGGACGGTATCTTCGTAGCGGAGAGCCCGAAGGTCATACGCACCGCCCTCGATTCGCGATACGAACCCGTATCCCTGCTCGTCGAAGACAAATACGTGACGTGTCAGGCGGCGGACATTATCGACCGCGTGGGTGATATTCCCGTATTTCACGGTGATTCTGCGGCGCTCACCGAGCTGACCGGCTACAAGTTGACGCAGGGAGTGCTCGCTGTGATGAAGCGTGCTCCGCTGCCCGATATCGGCGATATACTACGGAATTCGCACAGAGTCGCCCTGCTTGAGAATATTATGAACCAGACCAACACGGGCGCGATATTCCGCTCGGCTGCCGCGCTCGGGTTCGATGCTGTACTGCTCACAGACGGATGCAGCGACCCGTTTTTCCGACGCTCGGTGCGCGTGAGCATGGGCACGGTCTTTCAGATACCGTGGGCTTACATCAACGGCGATTCGCCCGATTACATTCGTACTCTCCGTAAGGAGGGCTTCGTGACGGCGGCAATGGCTCTGCGGAGCGACACCGTCACCATCGATGACCCGCGCGTTACGGGAGCTGACAAACTCGCGGTAGTGCTCGGCACGGAAGGCGAAGGGCTGCTCGGCTCCACAATTGAGGAGTGCGACTATACGATAAAGATTCCGATGTCTCACGGCGTTGACTCGCTCAACGTCGCTGCTGCAAGCGCTGTGGCGTTCTGGCAGCTTGGCAGACACTGAAAGGAGAATATATGCGTTCGATTCTTATTACTAATGATGACGGGATAAACGACGAGGGGCTCATACGCCTTGCAAGGCTCGCGATGGAGCTCGGCGAGGTGTGGGTGGTCGCTCCCGATGACCAGCGGAGTGCCGCTTCACACGCGATATCACTCCACAGCCATGTTGACATTTATCCCCACGATTTCCCGATTGAGGGTGTGCGTGCGTTCTCGTGCAGCGGAACTCCCGCGGACTGCGTGAGGGTGGGAGCTCTGAGCATCATGCCGCACAAGCCCGATGTTGTGCTCGCGGGGATAAACAGAGGGCTCAACGTCGCGACAGACATTCAATACTCGGGCACTGCGGGCGCCGCCTTCGAGGGAGCTTTTCAGGGCTGCCTGTCTATCGCGGTCTCCGAGGGGATAAGCTCCTGCCACGACGTCGCAGACAAGTTCCTGCCCGAGATACTCGCAGAGCTAATGGAACAGAAGCTCGGCTACGGACAGATATTCAACGTCAATATCCCAGCGTGTACACTAATGGAATTTGGCGGTATACTGCGGAACAGAGCTGTTTCTCACGGTATGTTCTACCGCGACCGCTACAAGAAAACTGCCGACCTGCCCAACGGCGGTATGAGGCTCGAGGTGGACGGCATATACAATGAAGACTGCGAACCCGATACCGATTTCAGAGCAGTCGTCGAAAACTTCATTTCTATCGGTATCGTGAATAATCTGAACTGACGGAGGTTTTAAAATGAAACGTATTATAGGCATTATCGGTGCAATGGAGGAAGAGGTCGCCAAGCTCATCGCGCAGGCTGATATCACCGCGACCGAGAATATCGCAGGCATGGTCTTCCGCGTCGGAAGTCTCGGCGGTGCGGACGTCGTTATCGTCAGGAGCGGCATGGGAAAGGTAAATGCTGGCATCTGCACACAGCTCCTCGTTACGCGGTTCGGCGCAACTCACATCATCAATACGGGCTTCGCGGGTGCTCTCTCTCCCGAAGTCGCTCTTGGAAATATCATTGTCTCGACTGAGGCTGTTCAGCATGACTTCGATGTCTCGCCGCTCGGCTCCAGAAAGGGCGAGATCATCGCGGGCATGGTCGCTTTCCCTGCGGATAAGGAGCTCGTGAGCTCCGCCTGCAGGGTCATCGCGGAGACACTCCCCGATGTCAGCGTTCACTCGGGACGTATTTGCAGCGGCGATCAGTTCATCAGCGAAAAAGCCGCCAAGGAACGCATAATCTCCGAGTTCGGCGGGCTCTGCTGCGAAATGGAGGGTGCTGCGGTCGCTCAGGTATGCACGCTCAATAATGTGCCTTTCCTGATTCTGCGCGCGATCTCCGACTCCGCTGACGAGAGCGCGGGCGAGGACTTCAATTTCAGCGTTTTCCAGAGCACCGTCGCTGAGGAGTTCGCGAAAGCAGTGGTTAGACTTATAGAGGTCATAGGTTAAACAAAATGGGACGCAGTTCGCGTCCCTTCTTGATTATTAACGTGTTAGCAGAATAATGTGAATAGCGGATGGTGAACAGTTGGGGTATCGCCTTCGGCGATGATTCTCTATACGAAGTCAGTTTGCACCACAGCTAATGGCTCAATCCAGCTTTCGTTATCTCAGATATTTCTTCGCTATCCTGCGGACTTCGCTGTAGACACGCTCCCTGTCTATGGTGAGGAGCTCCCTGTCTTTCATCAGCATCTCGCCGTTGACCATCACCGATGCTACCTCCGAGCCGTTCGCCGAGTAGCACAGCGATGTGATAAGGTCATTGTTTGGGAATAGCGAGGTCGCCGTGAGGTCGAGGAATATGAGGTCGGCACAGGCTCCCTCGCTGATGACGCCGAGGCTGCCCTCCATTCCGAGTGCCTTTGTGGCATTTACGGTCGCCATGGTCAGGACTTCATTTGCACTGAGGAAGGTGCAGTCGCGCTCGACTCCCTTGTGCATGAGCGAAAGCAGACTCATCTCGCGGAACATATTAAGCGTATTGTTGCTCGCGGTGCCGTCTGTGCCTATACAAAGGTTCACGCCGCTCTCACGGAATGCACGTATCGGTGCTATGCCGTTGCCGAGCTTGGCATTGCTCGCGGGGTTGGTAACTACTGTCGCGCCGCGCTTTTTTATTAGCTCAATATCGCCGTCACGCATCTGTACGCAGTGCGCAAGTATGCACTTTTCGTCGAGGAACCCCGCTCTGTCGAGAAGCACCACGGGAGATATCCCGTTCTTTTCATAGCAGCTCTCGACCTCGAATACGCTCTCGGAAAGGTGCGTCTGCTTGAGAAGTCCCTCACGCGCGGCAAGCTCCGCGACCTGCGAGTAGAAGCGCTCCGAGCAGCTGTATATCGCATGCGGTGACATTACAAACTTTATCGTGTCACACTCGTACTCCGCCCGCTCACGAGACATCTGGGCAAGACGCTCCGCACCGTCGCCGCTGATATCGTCTCCGACGAGACCGCGCCCGATGTAAGCACGTAATCCCGCCTCCTTAGCGGCTTTACAGGACTGTCCCTCAAACATATGCATATCTGAGAAGCAGGTCGTGCCTGTTTCTATCATCTCTATCATGCCGAGAAGATTCGTCCAGTAGGCATCCTCCTTCTCTATTACATCCTCGACGGGCATGATGCGCTTGAACAGCCACTCGTCAAAGCTGACGTCATCGGCGTAGTTCCTGAACAACGTCATGTATGCGTGGGTGTGCATATTTATAAGTCCGGGCATTATCAGGCGATCGGTGGCGTCAATGACCTCACATTCGTCCGTGATGCCGCTGAACGATATCTTTCCGTCAATGACGTAGATGTCCTTCTGCGCGGCGGTAAAAGCTCCGTTTTTGTATTCAGCGATATATCCGTTGATTATTTTCTTGTTCATGGTCAACACTCCGTTTTTTTCAGTATGTTATGATTATACCACAGAACAGACCACAAATCAAGCTTAGCTGTGTACATAAGTCACGGAACACCGTGGGCGGCATTACTTACATTCGGGCAAACGTGAGGCGGCGGTACTGTACAAAGCTACGCTATACAAAAAATCTATCACCCGCTAAAGATGAAAAATATCATCTGCGACCTTGCATTCCTCTCAAAAATATGATATGATTATCCTATCAAACCCGAAAGGAAGTAAAACTATGAGTATTATAAGAGACCCCGCTCTCTGGCAGAGCGGCGAGAGAAAAATACAGTGGGTAAAGCAGAATATGCCTCTTCTGCGCAGTATTGAAGCCGATTTCCTCCGCGATAAGCCTTTCGCAGGACTGAAAGTCGCACTCTCTATCCACCTCGAGGCTAAGACCGCTTACCTCTGCAAGGTGCTCGCAGCAGGCGGTGCGGAAATGTTCATTACAGGCAGCAACCCGCTCTCCACGCAGGACGATGTTGCTGCAGGGCTCGTACACAGCGGGCTCAACGTCTTCGCATGGCACGGAGCTACTCCCGAGGAGTACCACGCTCACCTCACCGAGGTCATTTCCGTTGGTCCGAACATCATCATCGACGACGGCGGAGACCTTGTCAATATGATACACACCGAGTATCCCGAGCTCATCCCCAACGTCATCGGAGGCTGCGAGGAGACTACTACCGGCATTATCCGCCTCATCGCAATGAACAAGGCGGGGCAGCTCAAATTTCCAATGGCACTCGTCAATAATGCCGACTGCAAGCACCTCTTTGATAACCGATACGGTACGGGTCAGTCCGTCTGGGACGGTATAAACAGGACTACTAACCTCATCGTGGCAGGCAAGTACGTCGTGGTCGCCGGCTATGGCTGGTGCGGCAAGGGTGTGGCTATGCGTGCAAAGGGGCTCGGCGCTAAGGTCATCGTAACCGAGATAGACCCAATAAAGGCTATGGAAGCTGTTATGGACGGCTTCACTGTCATGAAGATGGAGGAAGCCGCTAAGATCGGCGATTTCTTCGTTACTGTGACAGGTTGCAAGGACGTCATCACCGAAAACTCCTTCCTCAATATGAAGGACGGCGCTATCCTCTGCAATGCAGGTCATTTCGACTGCGAAGTCAGTGTTGCGTGGCTGAAGGCTAACTCCTCCGAGCAGTGGGAGGCTCGCAATAACATTCAGGGCTATAAGCTCGCAAACGGGAACAGTGTCTACGTCATCGGTGAGGGCAGGCTGGTTAACCTCGCGGCAGGCGACGGTCACCCCGCCGAAATCATGGATATGTCCTTCGCTATACAGGCTCTCACGGCGGCATACCTTGCAAAAAACAGGAACAATCTCAACGAGAAGCTCATTCAGGTGCCGCGTGAGGTCGATATCGAGGTCGCCGAGCGTAAGCTCCGCTTCTGGGGGATTGAGATAGACAAACTCTCTCCCGAGCAGGAGGAGTACCTCAACAGCTGGCAGGCTGAATAAATGATACGAAATGGCAGGCTCAGGTCTGCCATTTTTTATGGTCTACCGCAGGTCTGTTCGGGTGTTGGCGGGATCATGGCGTACGACCAGTGGCCGTACCTACAGGATCCAGACGATAACAGCAATGAAGCACAGAATGCACCATACACCAGTTTTTTTAGTTGAAGATATTGCTATTTTCCGAACCATATGCTATAATATAAAATATATATATGCTTTATGGGGGTGAAGTATTATGAGTCAGACTGAAACAGGCAGAAAACAGAATCCTGCCTATGTCATTACACTTTGCGCGGTTTGCTTCGGGCTGAATATGCTCGGTGCTTTCATCTGCGGCAAATTCGGTATAAACATGTACCTTGATACCGTGGGAACTGTACTCGCGGCTGTGTGCGGAGGCTATATCCCAGGCATCCTCGTTGCTTTCTGTACTACCTTCATCAAGGGCTTATCCGACCATGAGGCGCTCTTCTACAGTCTCGTCGGGATGCTTATGGGTGTATGCGGCGCTTTCTTCTCGAAGCATAAGTTCTTCAATAACTTCTTCAAGACCGTCGCTACGATACCTGTATTTATGATCGTAGCTGTGATACCCGACAGCATTCTTACATGGTTTCTCTATCCCGAGAACCAGACTACGTTCGCTGAACAGTTCGCCTCCGATTTCAGGATAGAGCTCGCGGACAAGTCCGTGACCGTTATCATCGTGTTCCTGATTTTTATCCTGCTGCCGAAAACGCTGCTGAAAAAGTTCCGCTATCAGGTGCTGTATCAGGCTCCGCTCACCGACGAAATGGCTAAAGCCGTTCGCAAGAGCCGTCCGCGCTCACTTTCTATCAACATCAAAATTGCACTGATACTTACCCTTGCATCGTTCCTCATTGCGGGCTCGTCTACGGTGATAAGTTTCGTACTCTACAGGGACGCCACTATACACGATCACGAGAGCATTGCCACGGGTGTAGCAGAGGTCGTCGCGGGGACTATCGACGCGGACAGAGTCGATGAATTCATCGCTGAAGGCAGCGCTGCCGAGGGCTACGACGAGACCGAGGAAAGACTATATATGCTCCGCGAGAGCCATGTCGATATCCTCTATATCTACGTCTACAAGATTGAGGAGGACGGCTGCCATGTCGTTTTCGACCTCGATACCGAAGAAACGGAAGGTTCTGAGGCCGGTGATATCATGCCATTTGATGACTCATTCAGTCACCTCATCCCCGACCTCCTCGCCGGCAGGCCTATCGCCCCCATAATCACCAACGACTCCTTCGGCTGGCTGATGACCGTCTATAAGCCTGTATACGACAGCAGCGGAAACTGCGTCTGCTATGCTGCCGCTGACATTTCCATGAACGATATCGCCGCCTACCAGAACCGATTCGTAGCAAAGCTGATAGCACTGTTCATAGGATTCTTCATCCTCATTATCGCGATAAGCCTTTGGTTTGTCCGCAGCAATCTGCTGACTCCCGTAAATACTATCGCCTACAGTGCGGGCGCTTTCGCTTTCAACAACGACGATGCGCTCGAGGAAAACGTCGAGCGGCTCAGAAAGCTCGATATACGTACGGGCGATGAGATAGAGAACCTCTACCTCGCTTTCCTCAAAACCACCGAGGACAGCCTCCGTTATGTCGAGGATATAGAGAAAAAGAACGAGACTATCTCCAAAATGCAGAACAGCCTGATAATGGTCCTCGCCGATCTCGTCGAGAGCCGTGATAAGTGTACGGGCGATCACGTCCGCAAGACAGCTGCCTATGCGCACATAATCATGACCGAAATGAAGAAGCGCGGTTTCTACCCCGAGCTGCTCACGGATGATTTCATAAACGACGTTATGAATGCTGCTCCGCTACATGATATCGGCAAGATACATGTTTCCGACATGATACTCAACAAGCCTGCAAAGCTGAACGATGAGGAATTCAAGCAGATGCAGTCGCATACGACTCTCGGAAGCAGGATAATCGACCGCGCTATAGATATAGTGCCCGATTCGGCTTACCTCCACGAGGCTAAGAACCTCTCCGAGTATCACCACGAAAAATGGAACGGCAAGGGTTATCCGCACGGTATCAGCGGCGAGGATATCCCCCTCTCGGCACGTATAATGGCTGTGGCTGACGTTTTCGACGCGCTCGTCTCGCGTAGAAGCTATAAGCCGCCATTCAGCGTGGAAAAGGCTATGGACATAATCCGCAGTGACGCGGGTACTCACTTCGACCCGCTCGTTGCTGAAGCTTTCATCTCTGCTGAAGCGGAAGTGCGCAAGGTAGCCGAGGAGTTCGGAAGCGCCGAATACTCCAAGGACGAAAACGCGGATACAACTGAACCGAAATAAGCAAAACGGGCGAACGGAGCTTCCCCTGCACCAATGACCAATCAAAGTCATGCATCAGGGACGCTTTCCGAACGCCCGTTATCAATTTCGTCAGCAGCCGAATCAAAGAAGGGTCTCCCACTCACTCTCCTTGAAGCCTGCAAGTACTCTCTCCCCATCTATGAGGAGCGGGCGCTTCACAAGCATTCCGTCGGTCGCGAGCAGACGGAGCTGCTCCTCCTCGCTCATGGTCGGGAGCTTTTCCTTGAGTTCCATGGACTTGTAAAGAAGTCCGCTCGTGTTGAAGAAGCGCTTGAGCGGCAGTCCGCTCTTTGCATACCATTCAGTGAGTTCCTCATACGTGGGATTCACGGTCTTGATGTCGCGGAGCTCGTACTTTATGCCCTTGCCGTCAAGCCACTTCTGCGCCTTCTGACAGGTCGTACACTTGGGATAACATAAAATCAGCATGGCTTTCCCTCCTTAATTCGTCTTTTCCAGCAGCTCTGCTTCGGATAGTACCGCGATGCCGAGCTCCTGCGCCTTTGTCAGCTTGCTGCCTGCGTCCTCGCCTGCAACTACGTAATTCGTCTTCTTCGACACCGAGCCCGAGACCTTGCCGCCGTAGCTCTCTATCAGCGCCTTTGCTTCGTCACGCTTCATCGTCGGGAGCGTACCCGTCAGCACGAAGGTCAGCCCAGCAAAGCGGTCGTCGCCCGAGGTCTGCTTTTCGTAGGTCATATCCACTCCCGCCGCTTTCAGCTTGGATATGAGGTCACGCATATGAGGCTCGCCGAGCGCTGTGACAACGCTCTCTGCCATGACTTCGCCAAAGCCGTCTATCTCCGCTACGCTGTCCTTATCGGCGGCGAGGAGGCTGTCCATGTCGCCAAACTTCTCGCTCAGCAGCACTGCCGCACGCCTGCCTATATTGCGGATTCCGAGTGCGTGGATGAGCCTGTCGAGACCTGCCTGCTTTGAGGCGGCTATCGCGGCGATTAGGTTGTCGGCAGACTTTTCCGCAAATCTGTCGAGCGAAACGAGCTTGTCCCTGTTGAGTGCGTACAGGTCGGCGGGCGACTTCACAAGCCCTGTCTCCGTAAGAAGCTTCATGTTCGCGGGTCCGAGACCGTCGATGTTCATAGCCTCCTTCGAGGCGTAGTGTATCAGGTTTTTCAGCAGCTGTGCGGGGCATTCCACATTCGGGCATCGCAGCACGCTCTCGCCATCCTCGCGGACGGACGGGGTCCCGCATATGGGACAGACCGCGGGCAGCCTGAATGCCGATGAGTCCTCCGCATGAGCTACGGAGCGCAGTACCTCAGGGATTATCTCGCCCGCCTTGCGGACTACTATTGTATCGCCGATACGGATATCCTTTTCGTCGATGAAGTCCTGATTGTGCAGGACGGCACGTGATACAGCCGTTCCTGCGAGTATGATGGAGTCGAATACAGCCACGGGCGTGATGGCTCCCGTGCGTCCGACGTTGACCTCGATGTCACGCAGAATGGTCTCCTTCTCCTCAGGCGGGTACTTGTAGGCTACCGCCCACTTCGGAGTCTTGGCGGTAGCTCCCATGATATCACGCTGTGCAAGGTCGTTGACCTTGATGACTACGCCGTCGATATCGAAAGAGAAGTCCGCGCGCTCATTGCCGATACGCTCTATCTCAGCCTTTATCTCGTCGGTCTTGGTACACTTCTTGTACGTCGGGACAGTCTTGAAGCCGAGCAAGCGAAGGAAGTCCAGCGACTCGGTGTGGCTCGAGAACTCGCGTCCCCTCACCTGCTGGACGTTGAAGATGAACATATCGAGCTTGCGGCTAGCGGTTATTTTTGGGTCCTTTTGTCTCAGCGAGCCAGCCGCCGCATTACGCGGATTCTTGAACGGCTGCTCACCCTCAAGCTCCTGCTGCTCGACAAGCTCAAAGAAGCTCGCCCGCGGCATATATACCTCGCCGCGCACTTCGAGAAATTCGGGTGCGTCCTTCAGTCTCAGCGGGATAGAGCGGATAGTCCTTATATTGGCAGTGACGTCCTCGCCGATGAAGCCGTCGCCGCGTGTAGAACCGCGCGTCAGCACGCCGTCGGTGTACTCAAGTGAGACCGAAAGTCCGTCTATCTTCGGCTCGACCGAATATTCGGGCGACGGGAGCTGCTCCGTACACCTCTCGACAAAGCCGTCGACCTGCTCGAGCGAGAAGACGTCTTGCAGGCTCGCCATCTGCACGGCATGCTCGACTTTAGCAAACTTGCCCGACGCCATGCCGCCGACTCTCTGAGTGGGCGACGAGGGGCTGACAAGCTCGGGATACTCCGCTTCTATGGCTTTGAGCTCCTGCATGAGCATATCAAATTCATAATCGCTGACCTCGGGATCATCAAGGACGTAATACTGGTATGTGTATTTGTCAAGCAGCTCGGTGAGCTCCTCTGCGCGTTTTCTTGCCTGTGAATTATCCATTGCTTTTTCCTCCGATACGTTGAACGTTCAATTCTATTATATCACGTTTGACTCAAAATAGCAAGGATACTGTTTATACAGGCTTGGTCTGTTTTCGGAAATATTGTACAAACACCTCTGCATATAATCTAACGAGGTGATATGATGATTCTTGAACTGCTGAAAAACCTTTTCTTCTTCGCGCTCCACGTCGACAATAACTGCGTTTTCCCAAAGCCGCTCTCGAAAAAAGATGAGCAGGAATGCTTCATGAGGATGTCCGCGGGCGATAAAGCTGCCAAAAACAAGCTCATTGAGCACAATCTCCGCCTTGTCGCCCATATCGTCAAGAAGTATACGCAGTCCGCTGCTGAGCAGGATGAGCTCATCTCCGTTGGAACTATCGGGCTGATAAAGGCTGTGTCTTCCTTCGACTACACCAAAGGCGCAAAGTTTGCGACCTATGCCAGCAGGTGTATCGAAAATGAGATACTGATGAATTTCCGTGCCGCTAAGAAGTCCGCAGGCGATATCTACATCAATGAGCCTGTCGAGACCGACAAAGACGGCAATACCATGACCCTCATCGACATCATCGACGACGGTATCGACATTCACGAACAAGTCGAGCTAACGATACGCTCAAAGCAGCTCTACCGATTCCTCGCAAGCTGCCTCGACGAGCGCGAGACCGAGCTCATCGTCTATCGCTACGGGCTCTACGGCAGAGCTCCGCACACTCAGAACGAAACGGCGGAAAAGCTCGGCATATCACGCTCCTATGTCTCACGTATAGAGACGCGCGCGATACAGAAGCTGAAAAAGATGTACGATAACTCTCCGCTGACGTAAAAAATGATTAGTTTCGGGATCGCCTTCAGCGATGATTTTAAACTTTGCCGTCAGGTACACCTTAACTATTCACCCTTCACTTTTTCCCTCTTCATTATTCACTAAAAAAGCCATAAAGAAGCTGACGCTCCTTTATGGCTTTTTATCACTCTCCGATACGTGCTCTCACGTACTTTTCAAGAAAATCGACTGTGCCCTCTATTCCGAGACGCGAGCTGTTGATAGACAGGTCATAGAGTCGCGAATCGCCCCAGTGCATATGCACATGGTAATTGTGATAGCGCTTTCTCTTCTTGTCCTTCTTCTCAATCAAGCTCTTGGCTTCGTGCTCGGTCATCTCGTAGACCTCCATTACACGCTTTATCTTCGCGTCCATGTCGCCGAGGATGAACAGGGAGACAAGTCCGTCGAAGTCCCTGAGCTTGCTCTCCGAGCAGCGTCCCACAACGACGAAGGACTCGCCGCTCTCTGCCTTCTTGCGGATGAAGTCGAACTGCATCTCTGCAATGTTGTCCTCTATCGAGTTGCTGAAGCCGCGAACTCTCCTCGAAATAAGGCGTGAATTCGGTGCCTCGTTGAGCTTCTCTATCTCCTCGGGTGACATACCTGTCTTGTTGGCTATCTCGGTGATGAGGTGACGGTCATATATCGGGATATCGAATCTCTTGGCAAGAGCCTCTGCGATAACACGTCCGCCGCTTCCGAACTCACGTCCGACTGATATTATAAGCTGTGACATAGTATTCCTCCCTTATCAAAGATATCTTACGAACAGGTAAACTGTGGATATAGCGAGAACTATAACGGTAGCAGGAGCAAGCTTCTTGCAGTATCTGCCCCAGCTGATAGGATATCCGTTCTTTGCTGCAACGGATGTGCCGACTACGTTTGCGGAGGCTCCGATGGGTGTCGCGCTGCCGCCGATATCCGTACCGAGCGAAAGTGCCCACGCAAGTGTGTGCTGGTCGGCGCCGCTTGCGATAACTATAGGAGCAAGGCTCTGTATTACGGGCACCATTGTCGCCGCAAAGGGGATGTTGTCCACGAACGCGCTGGCAATTGCCGACAGCCACAGTATGATAGCTACCATGAGCATAATGTTTCCGCCCGAGATGTCGCTGATGAAGTCAGCAATATATTTGAGTATGCCCGTTTCTTCAAGTCCGCATACGACGATGAAAAGTCCTATGAAGAAGAGCAGTGTCTTGTAGTCGACCTTTTTTAACAGCTCGACCGTGTGCTTGACGTTTGCGATGAGCGTTATCACTGCGATGAAAGTGCCTATCGTTGCTACGGTGAGGTGGGTCATCGAATGTGTAACGAGGAGCACCACCGCAATGCCGAAAATGATGCTGCTGAGAATGAAGCCCGTCTTGTCGGTGATTGCCTCCGACGGCTTCGGAAGCTTGGACATATCCACGGGCTCTGCACTCTTGGAGGTGAGTTCCTTGCGGAACACGATGTAGAAGAATGCTACACAGATAACGAGGCATATCCCCGCGACTGCTCCCGTATTCATCAGGAAGTCGAAGAATGAGAAGCCCATTGATGTTCCGACGATGATGTTCGGCGGGTCGCCGCACATCGTGGCTGAGCCGCCAAGGTTGGCGCAGAATATCTCTGAAAGTATCATCGGGATAGGATTGAATTTGAGGAGCTGTGCAAGCTCGACTGTTACTGCTGCGAGGAACATGATGACCGTGATGCTGTCGATAAACATCGAGAGCACTGCCGACATTACCATGAATGTGATGAATATCGGTATCGTCTTACACTTTACGAGGTAGGCTATCCTCATGCACAGCCAGCGGAAAAAGCCCGCCTTTGCCATGCCCTCGACCATTATCATCATGCCTGCGATGAAGACTATGGTCGCCCAGTTGATACCCTTGCTCTCGCTCTCGGTGACCTGATACCAGAACTCCTTGGTCGCGAATTCCTTGACCGCGATCGTATTCCAGATGGCTGTCCAGCTCCTCATGCAGATACCGAAAACGATGACCAGCGTGAGAAGTCCGCAGCCGAGCGTGACGAT
>JAGCHA010000129.1 GCA_017649325.1 Ruminococcus sp. | reverse complement strand
CATTGCGTCAAGAGCGTTCATCTTCGCACGGTAGAAGCGGTAATACTCCTCTGTCTTATGCATGAAAAAAGTGTGGCTGAGAATTGTCTCGGGCGGGTAGTCCCACTGCTGGCTGTACAGTCCGTCAACGCTGCGGAAGTCGGGAATGCCGCTCTCGGTCGAGACTCCCGCGCCGCCGAAGAATACGATGCTTTTCGAGCCATCGACTATCTCTTTCAGTCTTTTTACCTCGTCCGTCATTTCCAGTCCCCCATTACCTTAACGTAGAATTTTCTGCTGCGCGGACCGTCAAACTCGCAGAAGTACACGCCCTGCCACGTACCGAGCAGCGGACGTCCCGCTGTTACGATGATAGTCTCGCTCGCGCCTACGACCGACGACTTTATATGCGCGTCGGAGTTGCCCTCCGCGTGGCGGAATGACTCAAAGTCGGGGAACACCTTGTCAAATCCCGCGATGAAGTCGGTCTTTACGTCGGGGTCGGCGTTCTCGTTAATGGTGATAGCCGCCGTCGTGTGCGGGCAGTACACCACGCATATCCCCTCGTTTACGCCGCTCTCGGAGATAGCCTCCGTGACCTCGGCGGTGATGTCAACGAGCCCTTCCTTGGGCGTGCTGAGCTGAAAATTGAATAGCATATGTTTTCCTCCATTTCATGTGATTCTGAATTATCAATGTATTTCGTCCATATATCTGTTGTACAGGTTTGAGCCGCACTTTTCGAGCTCCCTGTACAGCTTTCTGACGGCGCTGCTGTCGGAAAGAAGCAGATAGCGCTCCCTCTTTATCAGCTCTATTACAGCCGCCTTACTCTCGTAATTCTTGACGTTGTCGGAACCCGATGATTGCAGGATATTGAGGTAGCTCCTCATCAACTGGAGGTATCTGCCCCCTGCCTCGCGAGCCTTGCAGAGCTCCTTTATCTCGCGGTAGTGCTCGGGTATCCAGCCGCCGTGTGTGAAGTCGGCGTAGTAGAAGCCCTTCGCCTTCTCATACGAATACTTCGTCTTGTCGATGACCTTGCTGAAGCTGCCGAAGATCGTCGGCTCGATACTGGTGATGTGGTCGAATATCTTCTTGTTAGTTGCCCTGTCGTCACGTCCCGTGACCGAGAGCCAGAAGATGAAGTTGTTGTCCGCAATACCGACGATGATGACCTCGTCCCTGTCGGTGTAGTACACGCGGTTAATGCGGTGTGCGGGATTCGGCGCATACTTCGGGATCGAAGCGTTTTCCTCGGTGAGAAGATTGTATTCGGCTATATCCATGGCAATTCTCCGTTCAATTTGTGTTTATCGCTTTTTATTCTTTCGTTTCACGTAATTCTCAGCCTTTATAGGGGAATTACATTTTGTCACAGCGTATGACGAGCCTCTCTCCGAGAAGTAGAGCACGCCGTTATCCCAGTAGTAGTGGCATTCGGCGTCTCCGCCGAGCTGTACGGTGTCAGCGGAATAGCGTGTCCGCTTCGGCATACCGTTTGCGAGCATATTCTGATAAGCCTTCTTTTTATGTGACATACAGTCCCCCCTACTTCTTCGCGAAGTCCCTGCAAAAATAATTCAGCGGACACTCCCCGCATTTTGGAGATCTCGCACGGCAGATGTCGCGTCCGAACTGGACTGTCTGGTGACAGAAGTGGTTGCTCACCTCGGGCGGAAGCAGCTTCCGCAGGTCAGCCTCGACCTTTGCGGGCTCTGTATTCTTCGTCAGCCCGAGTCTGCCCGTTATGCGTATGCAATGGGTATCGGTCACGACCGCGGGCTTGCCGTAGACGTCACCGAGAATGAGATTGGCGGTCTTGCGACCGACTCCCGACAGCGAGAGGAGTTCCTCCATCGTATCGGGGACAACTCCCCCGAAATCGCTTATCAGCGACTGTGCCATTTCGATTATGCTTTTCGCCTTTGTGCGGTAAAAGCCGCAGGGCTTGACGTCCTGTTCGAGCTCCGCGAGGTCAGCCTCCGCGAAGGCTTCGAGCGTCGGGTACTTCACGAACAACTCCTTTGTCACGATGTTCACGCGTGCGTCGGTACACTGAGCCGCGAGCCTTGTCGCGATGAGCAGCTCATAAGGCTTGCCGTACTCAAGCGAGCACTCCACATCGGGGTACAGCTTTTCGAGCTCCGCGACCGCGAGTGCCGTTATTTCCTTTTTCGTCACTGTGCAGCCTCCGAAAGCTCCTCTTTCTTCGCGAGCATAGCGTCATAGACCTTGTACATCTTCTGCACGGTGTTCTCGAGGAAGTAGTAGTGCTTTATGTAAAACGCGATGAGCACTATCATTATCGCGACGAGCACGAGCACCGCCGGATTCTGCGTGAACAGCAGAGTGCATACCAGTATCGTAAGTATCAGCGCGAACATCATCGTCACAAGGAAGTGTACGATGCGCTCGTGCTGCATGAAAGCGATCTTGTCCTTGTGCTCGTCGAAGAGCTTCTGCCACTCCGAGAGCGTTGAGCACTTACCGAGGCGCTCCTCGGCAGACTTCATATAAGCGGTGAGATATTCGGTCATATTGCCCATCTCCAATCGGTTTTACTATAATCAAATTATACAACATTGCCCCGAATATGTCAAGACTGAGAGCTCAGAACTCCGAACTCAGAATCAAGCCATTAGCTGTGGTGCCCCTACAATAAAAAAGACGAAAAAGAATCCCTCCCCCGATCGCTCGGGGGAGGGAGAATATCGCTTCATATCAGCGAACTATTCAATTATTCCTCGTCCTCTCTCTTTCTGCGTACTGCGAACGCTACGCCTGCTGCTGTGATTATCACTGCGAGCGGTATGCCTGCGCCTGCAACGCCTGTCTTAGGATTGGAGGTCTTGGAGCTTGTGGTTGTAGCTGTTGTAGTGGTCGTTGTAGTAGTTGTTGTAGTCGTTGTCGTTGTTGTGGAAGTAGTAGTAACGACCATATCATCTATCATCGTTATTGTTGTACCCTCAACGCCGACCTCGCCTGTTACCTTGCCGTTCTCAATTGTGAACGTGATGTCGGTAGCTACAACGTAGCCGCTCGGAGCTGCATCCTCATGGAGCGTGTATGTGCCGTCGGGGAGTCCCTTAACGAGTGTTGCGGTAGTTCCCGATGTCCATGTGAGCTCTGTGCCGTTCTCGGCAGATACAAGCTTAGCGCCTGTGCCGAGCTCGACCTTCTCGATATCGAATACCACGTTTTCGCCTCTGCTGTCCTTACCTGTGATAGTGAGCTGAGCGCCTTCTATCTCGTCGCCGACAGTATTCTTCTTGCTTATCGCGATATCCGTGATTACCATCTCGTCGATCATGGTAACAGTGCTGCTTGTAACTTCAGTGCCTGTTACGACGCCGTCCTCAATGGTGAATGTGATAGCTGTTGTTACAAGATAGCCATTAGGAGCTGCTTCCTCAGTAAGAGTATAAGTACCGTCGTTCAGATCCTTGATGAGCGTATCTGTTGTGCCTGATATGAATGTTATCGACTTGCCGTTCTCGGTAGTTACAAGCTTAGCGCCTGTGCCGAGCTCGACGTCCTCGATGTCGAAGATGACCTCTCTGCCTGTGAAGTCTGTACCGGTGAGTGTAAGTGTTGCTCCGGGGAGCTCCTCGTCGAATACATTCTTCTTGCTGATGTTTACAGAAGTCTCCTTCATATCATCTATCATAGTTACGGTGTTGCCTGTTACGTTGGTATCGCCTGTAACAACGCCGTCCTCGATAGTGAACTCAATGTCTGTCGTTACCACATATCCGCTCGGAGCAGCCTCTTCCTCGAGTACATAAGTACCGCTCGGGAGGTTCTTGACGAGAGATGGTGTTGTACCGGATATCCATGTGAGCTCTGTGCCATTCTCGGTAGTTACGAGCTTAGCGCCTGTACCGGGAGTGAACTCTGTGATGTCGAATACGATCGCATTGCCCTTGGAATCCTTACCTGTGAGGGTAAGTGTAGCACCGGGAATCTCCTCGCTGAATACGTTCTTCTTGCTTATTGCAACTTCGCCCTTCTTAGTATCTGTCATTACAACAGTACCGTCGCTGAGCGTGTCGCCGTAAACGATAGCGTCTTCGATCTCGAATGTGATATCCGTTGTTACCTCATATCCGTCGGGAGCTGCAACCTCATGGAGTATGTACTTGCCGTCCACAAGGTTCTTGAAGTTTGTGGGTGCTGTACCTGACTTGAACCTGACCTCAGTGCCGTTTGTCTCGGAAATGAGCTCTGCGCCCTCGCCAAGCTCAACATTCTCGAGGTCGAATACGATATCGTTGCCGTCCGCATCCTTACCTGTGAGAGTGAGCATTGCGCCCGCTACTTCTGTGCTGTGAGTATCTCTCTTGCTGATGAGCACGTTTGTTACCAGAGTTACTGTCTTGGTAGCTGTACCGCCCTCAACAGAGGATACCACTGTAGTAGTTGTAACTGTTGCTGTACCGGGAAGCTGAGTTGTCTGCTTCGTGGTAGTAGTAGTTGTTGTTGTGGTAGTTGTCGTTGTTGTAGTTGTGGTCGTAGTTGTGGTAGTTGTGGTCTCTCTTTCGTCGACCATATTTACCTCTTCAACAACCTTGCCGTCAACTGTGACCTTGCCGTCCTCGACTACGAATGTGATGTCGCTTGCTACGAGATAGCCGTTGGGAGCTGCTTCCTCATGGAGGGTATATGTACCGTCCTCAGCGAATACGATAGTCGCCTTCGTTCCGCTTATCCATACGAGTGCTGTACCTGCAGCATTCTCGAGGATTCCGCCCTCGCCTACCTGAATAGAATCCGCTGTGAACTCTACTGCGGTTGTGCCGTCAGGCTTAACGCCTGTGAGTTTGAGTGTCGCACCTTCGACCTCTGCACCGCCGACGTCAACCTTATTGATGCCTACATTGTAGAGCGGAGTTGTCGTCGTAGTGGTTG
>JAGCHA010000128.1 GCA_017649325.1 Ruminococcus sp. | reverse complement strand
GAGAAGTACGGCGAGGTGCTGAAGTCGAGTGAAAAAGAGCACGCGGAGATAACCGACAAGGTCGACGGCTCGGTGAATTATTTCGGCAAGTATGCGGTCGTGAGCGAATCGGGCAGCGAAAATGCCAAAAAGAAGGTCAATACCTGCGTTTACGAGTTCAAGCCCGCGCAGTGATTCGGAGGTCGGATATGGATACATCTGTAGTTATAGTTTGTGCGGGAAATTCCACGAGAATGGGCGGCGTGAACAAGATACTGCTCCCGCTCGGGAACAGGCTCGTCATCGGCGTGACTATGCTTGCTTTCGAGAAGTGCGAGAGTGTCAGGGAGATAGTCATTGTCGCGAGAGAGGCTGATATACCCGCGATAAAGGCTGAGGCGGAAGCTGCAGGGATATCGAAGCTCCGTGCCTGTACGACGGGAGGCGCTACCCGTCAGGAGAGCGTTATCAACGGCGTGAAGCAGATATCAAAGGATACAAAGCTCGTCGCGATACACGACGGAGCACGTCCGCTCGTCAAGCCCGAGCACATCGAAAAGGTCATCAAGGACGCGTCTGTTTTCGGCGGCGCGACTCTCGGTGTCCCCGTAAAGGATACAATAAAGACCGTGGACGGCGGGCTCATCGTCGATACTCCGCCGAGGAAGATGCTCTATATCACGCAGACTCCGCAGATATTCAAGCGCGACCTCTACTTCGAGGGCATCGACTTCGCACTCGAACACGGGCTCGACTTCACGGACGACTGTCAGCTCGTTGAGGCGATAGGCGGAAAGGTCGCGATGACGGTCGGCGACTACACTAATATCAAGATAACGACTCCCGAGGACATAAGGCTCGCGGAGGTACTGCTGGATTACTGAGGAGGTCACTATGTTCAGAATAGGTCACGGATACGACGTTCACAGGCTCGTCGAGGGCAGAAAGCTCATTCTCGGAGGTGTGGATATCCCGCATACGGTAGGGCTTCTCGGGCACTCCGATGCCGATGTGCTCGCACACGCGGTAATGGACGCTATGCTCGGTGCGCTCGCTCTCGGGGACATTGGTCACCTCTTTCCCGATACGGCTGACGAATTCGAGGGCGCGGACAGCATGAAGCTCATGGCGGAGGTCGTGAGAGTCTGCCGTGAGAATGGCTACAAAACAGGCAATATCGACGCTACTGTCATCGCGCAGGCTCCGAAGCTCGCTCCGTTCATCGTGTCGATGAGGGAGAATATCGCGAAGGTGTGCGGCTGCGATGTTTCGCAGATAAGCGTCAAGGCTACCACCGAGGAGAAGCTCGGCTTTACGGGCGAAAAGCTCGGTATCTCTGCGCACGCTGTGGCGCTGATGGAGAGTATATGAGGAAAAGGAGCGCTTTGCGCTCCTTTTTTTGCAGTCTTTTCCGAAATGAACAGCTTGACAAATCATTTAATTGGCTGTATAATTATCGTGAGGTGTTATACCTTACTACTTTTTTTCGCATTTCTGGAGGAATTATGGAAATAATCATAGTCGGCGGCGGCAAAGTTGGTTCCGCACTTGCCGAGGTACTCTGCGATGAGCATAATGTCACTGTCATCGACAGTAATGAAATGAGAATAAATTCTATCGTCAACGACTACGATGTCAAGGGCATCGCAGGCAACTGCCTGCAGACCAACGTCCTCGACGAAGCGGGCGTTGACAGATGCAATATTTTTATCGCGGTGACGAGCTCGGATGAGGTCAATATCCTCTCATGTCTCATCGCCAAGAAAATGAAGGCGCGTCACTGTATCGCTCGCGTAAGAAGCCCCGAATTCGACAAGCAGCTTGTTTTCATGCGTGAGGAGCTCGGTATCAGCATGATGGTAAACCCCGACTACAACGCTGCTAACGAGATAGCAAAGGTGCTCCGCTATCCCGAGGCTATCAACATCGAATCCTTCGCAAAGGGCAGGGTAGACCTTGCCGAGATACGTATAACCAGCGGCAGTATACTTGATAACACCGCGCTCACACAGCTCTCGCGCAGAATGAGGCTTGACATCCTTATTTGCGCCGTACAGCGCGGCGATGAGGTCGTTATTCCGAACGGAAGCTTTATCCTCAAAGCGGGCGACAAGATACACATGACCGCCTCGCACAGTAATATGGTCAAGTTCTTCAAGAGCATAAGCGCTGCTTACCGCGAGAAGCGCGTGAAGTCTGCTGTTCTCATCGGCGGCGGAAGAGTCGGCTATCACCTTGCTCAGCAGCTCCGCGAAATGGGCGTGAAGGTCAAGATAATTGAGGTCGACGAGAAGCGCTGTCTTGAGCTGAGCGAGCGCCTCAACAAGGTAAGCGTCATACACGCCGACGGCACCGACCACGATATCCTCAAGGAGGAGCGCGTTTACGATGCAGACGCGGTAGTCACACTTACGGGCATTGATGAGGAGAATATCCTGCTCTCGCTGCTCGCCAAGAACAACGGCGTCGATAAGGTTGTCACAAAGGTAAACCGCATGACGCTCATGCAGCTCACCGATACCCTCGACCTCGACAGTATCATCTCGCCCAAGGGCATTACCGTAAATCAGATACTTCAGTACGTCCGTGCGAAGCAGAACTCTGCGGGAAATAACGTTACTACGCTGTACAGGCTCGTCAACGACAAGCTTGAGGCGATAGAGTTCGTTATCCGCGAGCACAAGGAATACGTGGGAGTACCGCTGAAGAAACTCAAGCTCAGGAACGGCATTCTCATCGCGAGCATAGTCCGCGGAAATGAGCTCATCATACCAAAGGGCGACGACTGTCTGATGCTCAATGACAGCGTGGTCGTAGTTACCACAAATCGAGGGTTCGGGGACCTCAAGGAAATTTTTGACTAAATTGGAGATACTGTGGGACAACTATGAATTACAGAATGATAACCTATATAATGGGTCAGATACTGAAGGTAGTGGGACTGTGTATGCTCCTCCCCGTGCTTGTCGGATTCATCTACCACGAGCACCACATACTGCTTGCTTTTCTGATACCGTTTACGATAACGATGGCGATTGCTTTCGCTTTCACACTCCAAAAGCCCAAGGACAATACCGTCTACTCAATGGAAGGCTTCGTGAGCGTTGCAGCTTCGTGGATAGCTATGTCCGCGATAGGAGCACTGCCGTTCGTTATCTCAAAGGAGATACCCAATTATTTCGATGCGCTGTTCGAGACGGTCTCGGGCTTCACTACCACGGGAGCGACCGTCCTCGGAAATGTCGAGGCGATGTCGCGCTGCTGTCTGTTCTGGAGGGCTTTCACCCACTGGCTCGGTGGTATGGGCGTGCTGATGTTCGTGCTTGCGATAATGTCGAGCAACGATGTGCGTACCATGCATATGATGCGTGCGGAGTGCGCGGGTCCGAATGTCGGCAGACTCGTTTCAAAGTCGAGCTTTTCGGCACGCATACTCTACGGTATCTACATCGCGCTCACACTCTCGGAGATGGGACTGCTAATGATAGGCGGTATGCCGCTTTATGATGCGATAATCCATTCCTGCTCGTCGGCGGGCACCGGCGGTTTCTCGATGTGGAACAACAGTATCGGTCACTATAACAGCCCTTTCATTGAAATGGTGATAGCGGTGTTCATCATACTCTTCGGAGTCAATTTCAACCTCTACTATTATATACTGATAAAGAAGTTCTCGCTCGCTTACAAGAACGAAGAGGTGCGTACCTACTTCGGTATAATCATACTTGCGACGGGCGTTATCACGCTCACCGTCATGAAGCAGTACGACTCCGTACCTGAGGCGCTGAGACGCTCGTTCTTTATGGTGGCTTCCACGATAACCTCCGCGGGCTTTTCTACGACCGATACGGGTCAGTGGCCTGTGTTCGCGCAGACGCTTCTGCTCCTGCTGATGTTCGTGGGCTCGTGTGCGGGCTCGACGGGCGGCGGCATGAAGGTAGCGAGAATAATGATAATCGTCAAGACGGGTATACGCGAGCTGAAATATATCGTCAGCCCCCGCGCTGTTGCTGCCATAAAAATGGACGGCAAGCCTGTGGAAAGAGACGTAGTGCGCGGTGCGACGAACTACTTCATCCTCTTTATGCTCCTGTTCGCGACATCGGTGCTGCTGTTGTCGCACGACCGCTTCTCCATTGAGGAGAACCTCTCGGCGGTAACGACCTGTATGAACAACATCGGTTTCGGCGTGGGAAGATTCAGCCCCTCGGGCAACCTCGGCGGACTCGACTCCTTCTCGAAGGTCGTGCTCTGCTTCGATATGCTCCTCGGACGACTGGAGATATATCCGCTGATACTCCTCTTCGCAAGAAAGAAGGACTGAGAACCGGGAGCTCAGAGTTCCGTGCAGGGACAGATGCGCAAATTTGCCCTATATGTTACGCACCACGGTCAGTGTGACTGTGCAAATAACCAAATATAACGTAAAGAGCGGCTTTTTTGAGATTTTCTCTTGACAAGCCGCCTTTTTTTGGATATAATATTTTAGTGTGCTGTAATATGCACTCATAATATCTAAAAAAGGAGGAAAATCATGCCTACATTTAACCAGCTCGTACGTAAGGGAAGAAAGGACCTTGAGACAAAGTCCACTGCTCCTGCACTCCAGAAGGGTTACAATGCTAAGAAGAAGACTCAGACCGACCAGAGCTCTCCTCAGAAGAGAGGCGTTTGCACGGCCGTAAAGACCGCCACGCCCAAAAAGCCTAACTCTGCTCTTCGTAAGATCGCGAGAGTACGTCTTTCCAACGGCATCGAGGTTACCAGCTATATCCCCGGCGAAGGCCACAACCTTCAGGAGCATAGCGT
>JAGCHA010000127.1 GCA_017649325.1 Ruminococcus sp. | reverse complement strand
TCGAACAGTATCGGACGTGTCAGCCCCGCATAATCCGACTCGAGCTGCTGCTGCAAACAGCACGCAAAGTGGAAATTCTTCATATAATCGGGCATATCGAGCGTCCCGTCGTCACAGCCCGATATTATCATCACCTGAGCCGCTTCTCTGCCGTTTATGTCAATATACGGCTGAGCGGCAGTCCCCTCGCCCGAAATGGCATCGCGGTGGATATCGAGAGCGACCTTAATACTCGGATACTGTTCGAGAACGGGGAGTATAGTCTCGCGCGAGCGCCCATACGAGCCGTTATACGAGGGATAGTCGTGGATATCCGTCGCGTGTATGACACTGTATCCTGCCGCCTCTAGCTCCGCCTGTATCGCGTTCCCGACCATGACCATATTCTTGGTATCGTCAGTAGTGCGGTAGTTGAAATCGGCGTCATACTTCTCGCGTACGTACGGCTCGAAACTCTCGGTGGTATGGGTGTGATATATCAGTATCTGCGGCTCGTCGGTGTCTGTGACTGTGAAGTTCGGCAGACAGCGGCTCTCCGCGATAAGAGTATCGTTCGGGAGCTCGGTCTTGTTGTTGACCTGTCCGCCGTTCGGGAGGTCAAAAAACGAAGTCCCGCTGTAAACGCCGTAGGTCGTGCGGATTATATCGCCGCCCACGGAGTAGCTGCTGTCTGACGGATATGGCTTCGGACCTGCATTTCGCGAGACCATATCCCGCGGACTTATAAGCTTCACAAGCGTATCCTCCTCATCCGCAAGCCCGTATCCCTCCGAGAGCGTGATACTGCTGCGGAGTATGTCAGCCTTTGCATTCGAGTCGCTGAAACTGCACGTAGTCTGCTCCGTCCTGACAGTGCTGTCAGAGCTGCCTACGTGCAGGCTGCCCACGCTCACCACAGCCTCTTTCATTGCTGGTATAGCCCTTGCCGAGACAGCCGCACCGAGCGGCAGCGACAGCAGAAGCACCAGTCTTATCGCAGAAGCAGCTTTCCTGCGCTTGTATCTTGTCATACACTCACCCCGTCCGATGAGCCAAGCTCATCATTAGTATTTCCATTAATCACATCATATTCGCGAAGGGCAGAAAAAATGCCCCTGCCCGAAGTGATAATCTCGAAAAAAGGCGAATAAGATATTCTGAGGTGATGACAGATGTACAGGTCATACAGTGTATCGAGATTCCTATGGCTGCTGCTCGCGGACGCAGTGATATTCACGCTCTGCGCGGGATTTTTCCTTGTGGGCAGGAGCTTTCTCACTTCTGCGGACAGTCGCCCCGAGGCTCCCGTAAAGCTGCCCGTGATTATGTACCACAGCATACACGGCGATACGCCGTCCGAATATGTGGTCACTCCCGCACAGATTGAGAGCGACCTTCGCTGGCTGAGCGAGAACGGCTATAAGTCCGTAACAGCACAGCAGCTCATAGATTACACACAGGGCAAGGGCGGACTTCCGCTCAAACCCGTGATGATAACCCTCGATGACGGTTACTACAACAACCTGACATACCTGCTTCCGCTGCTCGAGAAGTACGATATGACCGCAGTTATATCGGTCGTGGGAGCATATACCGACAACGACGCCGCCCATGATCCACATATCCCCTCCTATTCCTACCTGACGTGGGACGACATTACCCTTCTTGCTGGTTCTGGGAGGGTCGAGCTCGGCAACCATACATATGATATGCATTCTCTCTACAGCGGTCGGACCGGCTGCAAGCGCAAGGACGGTGAAACTGAGGAAGAGTACCGTCAGGCGTTCGGAGAAGACATCTCCCGCCTGCAAGACGAATTCTCAGCAAATCTCGGCATAGCACCGCGAATATTCACATACCCTTTCGGAGCCGTCAGCCGCGAGAGCCTGCCCGTCATACGCGAGAACGGTTTCCTGATGACGCTGACCTGTCGCGAGCGTCCGAACTACATCACCCGCGACCCCGACTGCCTCTACGGCATAGGGCGTTATAACAGGAACGGACTGCTCACCACTGCCGAGTTCATGCAAAAAATAGCGAACGAATAAAGAAGTGCAAGTTACTAAGAGCGGTCCCCTTATAAGAGCTTTACACTTTCTATTGAGGAGAATCCTTTTGAATAAGGCCCCCCGCTCACGGCGGAGCTTCCACGTCGGTCACTAAGCTGGTATTTTCGGGGGAATAACAAAAAACGGCACCCTTCCGAAGAAAGGTGCCGTATACAGCAATATTCGGTTATTTCGCAGCTGCTTCCTCGTCTGTGTGACGAATCTGCGCGCGCTTTATCTTGCCGCCGAGCGTCTTGGGAAGCTCGTCCACGTACTCGATAATGCGGGGATACTTATAGGGAGCAGTCTCACGCTTAACGTGATCCTGAAGCTCCTTTGTAAGCTCGGGAGAGGGAGAATACCCCTTCGCGAGCACTACAGTAGCCTTTACGACCTGACCTCTTATCGGGTCGGGTGCTCCTGTTATCGCGGACTCAACAACTGCGGGGTGAGTGAGCAGAGCGCTCTCGACCTCGAAAGGTCCTATACGGTAGCCCGAGCACTTGATAACGTCGTCATTGCGTCCGACGAACCAGTAATAGCCGTGAGAATCTCTCCATGCAACGTCGCCCGTATCGTAGTTCTCACCGCCGAGCACAGCCTTGGTGAGGTCGGGGTCTTTATAGTAACCGCAGAACAGACCTGTGGGGTGCTGCTTGTCTATGCCGCACGCCATAATGCTTCCCTCTTCACCGTCGTCAGCCTCAGTTCCGTCGGGACGGAGGAGGTGGATATTGTAAAGCGGTGAGGGCTTGCCTGTAGAGCCGGGCTTGGGGTCTATCCACGGGAAGTTCGCGATGAGGACAGTACCCTCGGTCTGACCGAATCCCTCGCGCATCTTCTTTCCCGTGAGCTCATAGATACGGTTGAAGACCTCGGGATTCAGCGGCTCTCCCGCATTGCAGAAGTTCTGTATGGAAGAGAGGTCGTACTGCGTCATATCCTCCTGAAGCATAAATCGATACATGGTCGGAGGAGCGCAGAAAGTGGTCAGCTTGTAGTGGCTGATGACCTCGAGAATATCCTTGGCGTTGAACCTGCCCGTGAAGTCGTAGGCGAACTGTATCGCGCCGCATATCCACTGACCGTACAGCTTGCCCCAGCCGAACTTAGCCCAGCCCGAGTCGGAAATGGACATATGGAGCTTGTTCTCCTGAACCTGATGCCAGTATTTCGCGGTTACGATATGACCGAGCGGGTGAGCGAAGTTGTGACAAACCATTTTCGGCATCCCCGTCGAGCCCGATGTGAAGTAGATGAGCATGGTATCGGACGCCTTTGTAGCCTCATCGCCCGTGGGACGCTCAAAGGTATCGGGATACTTTGCTATCTCGTCCTCGAAGAAGTCCCAGCCCTCACGCGGCTCTGCGACAGCTATCTTGCGGCGGAGCGTCTTTATCTCGGGAGCAGCCGCCTCTATCTGACCGCGTATGTACTCATCGTCACAGGCAATGATAGCGGATATTTCAGCCATATTGCCGCGGTAAGCGATATCATGGGTAGTAAAGAGAAGATTGCCCGGGATAAGAATGACGCCCATCTTGTGAAGCGCGGTGGCAATTACCCAGTACTCCCAGCGACGGCGGAGAATAAGCAGCACAACGTCGCCCTTTTTGAGTCCGAGGCTGCGGAAGTAGTTACAGGTCTGATTCGAGAGCTTCGAGATGTCGGTGAAAGTGAAGGTACGCTCCTTCTTATCGTGGCTGAGCCATACGAGCGCCTTCTTTTCGGGCTCCTGCTTTGCCCATTCGTCCACGATATCCCAGCCGAAGTTGAAGTCCTCGGGAACATTTACGCGGTAATTCTGTACGAAATCCTCGTATGAATCGAATTCGATACGGGGCAGATATCGGTCTAAAAGCATTTATATTAACTCCTTTGTTATTCTGCTATCATAGTGAGGAAGCGCGCCTTGGTATCGCCGTTGCAGCGCTGTCCGTGGGGATACTGCGGGTTGAAATAAATGGAATCGCCCTCATTGAGGACTATCTCCTTGTCCTCGAAAGTAACGACAATGCTACCCTTGAGCACGAGGTTGAACTCCTGACCAGTATGAGTAACGAGCTTTGCGGGCTCGTCCGAGGGCTCAAGAGTAACGAGGAGGGGCTGCATTATCTTATCCGCATAGCGAAAGGCTAAGTCCTTGAACCTGTATCCGGGGAAACGGCTCACGCTCTTGCCGTGTCCGCGACGGACGACGTGATAGGTGTCGATACGGCTGGGCTCGCCCGTGATGAGCTCATTGAAGTCCACCTTAAACTTGTTTGCTATCTCATAGATGACGCTTATGGGGAAGTCTCCGTTCTGCTCATAGCCTGCATACTGCTCTGCGCTGAGCCCGAGCTCCTGAGCAAGCTGTTCCTGTGAATAGTCGCATACTTCGCGAAGCTCGCGGATACGAGCGGCTATCTCGTTAATGCTTTCCATACTGCAACCTCCGATAATGTGAATATTTCCGCAGATGACGTTCAGTCTCCGCTTTTCATACAACTTTAATTATAGCATAAAGCATTTACACTTGTCAAGTATTTACATCAGACAACTCACGGCAAAAAAATTTCCCGAGCTGCTTGATATTTCCACAGAGATGTGTTATAATTAATTAATAGTTTTTTCGACATCTGTCGCAGAAAGGGTGAAATTATGGAGAATGACAAGCTGATGCGCTACTACGCGCTGCTCGAAAGGCTCACAGGGACTATGGCCGACAGCGAGCACTTCACGCTGGACAGGCTCAACGATTCACTTGCAGGTCTCTGCAAGCTCTTTCGCGTGAGCAAGGGCGTGACTGAGTTCTACAAAAGCGCGAGCCACGAAAAATCGGGACGCGGCGAGATATTCGTCTGCTACGACAGCGGCGAGGGTGGAAGCGAGGTCATGGGCAGGAGGATAGTGACCAAGTCCATGGCTGTTACGAAGTGCAGGGTCTATATGCCCACGGGGGTTGAGCCTCTTAACGATGAAGAGCGCGAAAAGGTCGACCTGATAATGAAGACAGTGCTGAGCTTCGTCGGAAATATCAAGCTTCAGAAGATAGTCGAGCGTCTGACCTTCTACGATGACAGCGGCTACCGCAATATGCGCTCGTTTATGCGCTATCTCGAGCTGCTCAACGAGAAAAAGCAGCTCGGCACACACACCGCCGCCTACTTCAACCTCCGCCATTTCTCGCAGATAAATCAGGAGATAGGCAGGAATGCGGGCGATATGGTGATGAGGAACTACTTCACCATGCTCGAAGAGGTCATCGGCGATGAGGGTATCGTATGCCGCGTCGGAGGCGACAACTTCGTAGCCATATTCGACGACGGGCTTCTCATAGACGTCCTCGAGATACTGAAAGGCGTGCCTGTCACCTACGACGCCGGCAATTCCAAGCGCGTTACGATCTCCGCGAGCACAGGCGTTTTCCGTATCCCCGACGGCTTTGCTTACGAGGACCCGGGCGATATCATGGACAAGATAGTCGCCTCGACCAAAACCGCAAAGAACAGCGATTCCGAGAGCATCGTCTTCTTCGACAGCAAGACCGAAGCAGGAAAAGAAAAGCTCGCGAATATCCGCACGCTGTTCCCGCAGGCACTTGCAAACGGCGAATTCAAGGTCTACTACCAGCCCAAGACCGACATACAGTCCGAGGAGATAATAGGCGCCGAGGCTCTCTGCCGCTGGGAGCACGAAGGGGAGGTCATAATGCCCGCCGACTTCATCCCTATACTTGAGCAGAGCTCGGATATCTGCAAGCTTGATTTCTTCATGCTCGAGCGTGTCTGTCAGGATATCCGCCGCCGCATAGATGCAGACAAGCCCGTGGTGCGCATTTCTGTGAACCTCTCCCGCAAGCATATGCTTGATGCCGACCTCACCGAGCACATAATCGAGATAGTCGACAGGAACCGCATCCCGCACAACCTCATAGAGATAGAGCTCAACGAATCCACAACGGACGTTGAGTTCAAAGAAGTAAAACGCGTGGTGGGCGAGCTCCAGCAGGACGGCATATGCACGTCAGTGGACGACTTCGGCATTGGACAGTCCTCGCTGAACCTGATACGCGAGATACCGTGGAGCGTGCTGAAGCTGGACAGGAGCCTTCTCCCCGCAGACGAGGAGAACCCTCACAGCACCCGCAGCGTAATGTTCAAGTATCTGGTAGCAATGGCGAAGGAGCTTGGACTGGAGTGTATCGCCGAGGGAGTGGAGACAGAGAATCAGGTGCAGATGCTGAGGAACAACAACTGTTCTCTCGCACAGGGCTACTATTTCGGCAAGCCCCTCCCCAGCGAAGAATTCGAGAAGAAGCTGGATGAATAAAACAAGGAGCAGACCTGCGGGCCTGCTCTCTTTGTTGGTGTGTCTTCATTTTTCTTGCCTATCTGCCCGAACTTATGGTATAATAAACATGATTTAAATGCGGCTGACACAGCAAATACTAAAGGAGAAAAGCTATGGAACTATTCAACAAGCACGATATCACACGAAACGCCTGTATGCTCAAGGGAAAACTGGCGAAAAAGGGCTACGACTGGTGGTGGCACTCGTTCACGGGCATTGACGAGGAGACAGGCGAGGAAAAAGCCTTCTTCATCGAATTCTTCATCTGCAACCCCGACCTTGCCGAACCCGAGCCCGTCCTCGGACAGCTCCCCGAGAACCAGTTTGCGGGAAAGAAGCCCTCATACCTCATGGTAAAGGCAGGCTGTTGGGGAAAGGGCGCAAAGCAGCTCCACCGCTTCTTTTCGTGGAACGACATCAGCGTATCCGAGGGTGTCCCCTTCTCTATCATCGCCGACGACTGTTGGTGCTCGGAGGATAAGCTCTGCGGAAGCGTCAAGGTAACTCCCGAGGATGCCGCCGCTCATCCCGAGTATATGTGTGACGGCGGAGAGATGACATGGGAGCTGAAATTAGACAAGCAGGTAGCCTTCAACGTAGGCTACGGCGCGGGAAACACAATGCGCTCGCTGAACGCATTCGAAATGTACTGGCACGCCGAGGGCATGAAGACACTCTATTCGGGCACAGTCACCATAGACGGCAGACGCTATACCGTCACCCCCGAGACCAGTTACGGCTATGCGGACAAAAACTGGGGAGCAGACTTCACCTCGCCGTGGATATGGCTGTCGTCGTGCTGCATGGAGAGCAGGCTCACGGGCAATAAGCTTGAAAACAGCGTATTCGACATCGGCGGCGGCAGACCGCGAGTTTTCGGCGTATCGCTCGACCGCATCCTCCTCGGAGCGTTTTATTACGAAGGCAGGGAGATAGAGTTCAACTTCTCGAAAGTCTGGACACAGCCCAGGACCAAGTTCAGGTGCTTCGAGACTGACAAAGAGATAGTATGGCAGATAGAGCAGTCGAATCAGAAATACGTAATGAGGACGTGCATACACTGTCTCAAGGAGGAAATGCTGTTCGTGAACTACGAAGCCCCCGACGGCTCGAAGCAGCACAACCGTTTGTGGAACGGCGGCACAGGCAAGGGCAGGATAAAGCTGTTCGAGAAGAAGCGAGGCTCGCTGGAGCTCATAGACGACATAAATGTATCGCACGTCGGCTGCGAATACGGAGAATTCTGCTAAAAAAGAGCAGACCATACGGTCTGCTCTTTTTTATGTGAAATCGTGGCTCTGCTTGAGTACCATGTCCTTTACCTTCATCAGCGAGGTAGTCGTGGAGCGCTCATTCTCGGAGAGCTTCATGGTGATGAACTTAATAGTCTCCTGATAATCTGGGATCATGATGTGCTCGAGCGCATTAACGCGGCGGCGGGTCTTTTCGATCTCGTCCGCCATGAGCTGGCAGGCTTTCTCGACCTCCGCGAGCCTTATCATCTTTGGGAAGATATCACTGAGCGCATTTACAGCGCCGTCGAGATCGGTTGAAGTAAAAGCCGTACCGTAGGAATAGATGTCGTTGGAGTCGCTTGTGCGGTACTTCGGGCTGAAAACGGGGATATATACGCTCATCACGTTCTTCTCGCCGACTTCAAGCTCGACCTCCTGCTTCGGGAGCATTAGCGCTGTTTCGAGCGCCTCCCTCTGCATTACTGAGCCCGCGACCGCCATATATCGGTCAGCCTCGGCGATAGCCGCCTCGACCTCAGCGCGGAGCTGTCTGTTCTCCTTTATCATTATCATGAACTGCCGCATGAGCTCGTCGCGCTTGTCCTTGAGGAGCTTATGTCCGCGCTGAGCTGACACGAGCTTCTTTTTGAGCTTGCTGAGCTCCATACGCGTGGGATTAACGTTTAGTCTTGCCAACTGCGCTCACCTCAGTCCTTCTTGTCGTAATACTCTGCGAGGTACTCCTCTCTGATACGTCTGAGCTCACTTCTCGGGAGGAGCTTCAGGAGTTCCCAGCCGATAGAGAGGGTCTCCTCGATAGAACGGTTATTCTCGAAGCCCTGCGAAACGTAGCGCTTCTCGAACTCGTCCGCGAACTTGGCATAGATGAGGTCAACAGGCGTAAGAGCCGCCTCACCGAGCACGACCATGAGCTCCTTGGCGTCCTTGCCGCGGGCGTAGGCGGAGAAGAGCTGGTTCATGGTGTCGGAGTGGTCGGCGCGGGTCTTGCCCTTGCCGATACCCTTATCTTTAAGTCTCGAGAGCGACGGGAGCACGTCCACAGGCGGATTAATGCCCTTGCGGTAGAGCTCTCGCGAGAGGATTATCTGCCCCTCGGTGATGTAGCCCGTGAGGTCGGGGATTGGGTGGGTCTTGTCGTCCTCAGGCATGGTGAGGATAGGTATCATGGTGATTGAGCCTTCCTTGCCGTCCTGACGTCCCGCACGCTCATACAGCGAAGCGAGGTCGGTGTACATATAGCCGGGGTAGCCGCGGCGTCCGGGGACTTCCTTTCTTGCGGCTGAGACCTCACGGAGCGCATCGGCGTAGTTGGTGATATCTGTGAGGATAACGAGTACGTGCATGCCCTTCTCGAAAGCGAGGTATTCTGCGGCTGTAAGCGCCATTTTAGGAGTTGCGAGGCGCTCGATAGCGGAGTCGTTGGCGAGGTTGACGAAGAGCACAGTACGGTCGAGAGCTCCCGTCTCACGGAAGCTTCTGACGAAGTATTCGGACTCCTCGAAAGTGATACCCATAGCCGCGAAGACAACAGCGAACTGCTCATTGTCGCCGAGAACACGTGCCTGACGCGCGATCTGAGCCGCAAGCTGAGCGTGCGGGAGACCGCTCGCCGAGAATATGGGCAGCTTCTGACCGCGGACGAGGGTATTCAGACCGTCTATCGCAGAAACGCCCGTCTGGATGAACTCCTGCGGGTACTTGCGGGCAACGGGGTTCATCGGCAGACCGTTTACGTCCATACGCTTATCGGGGATTATCTCGGGACCGTCATCTATCGGACGACCGAGACCGTCGAAAACGCGTCCGAGCATATCCTCGGAAACGCCGAGCTCCATCTGGTGCCCCGAGAAAACGACGGCACTGTCCTTGAGGTTGATACCCGCAGCGTTCTCGAAAAGCTGCACGAGAGCGTTGCTCCCATCTATTTCAAGAACACGGCAGCGGCGCTTCTCGCCGTTTGCGAGCCTTATCTCGGCAAGCTCGCCGTATGTGACGTTCTCGACGTCCTTCACGAGCAGCAGAGGACCTGCTGCTTCTTCAATAGTTCTGTATTCTCTTGGCATCAGTCTTCCTCCTTAGTCAGAAGCTCGTTGAGCTCTGAGGATATCTCGACGGAGACCTTCTCGAATTCGCGGTCGGTCTCTTCCTCGGGAACGTACTTGAAACGTCCTATCCTCTCGCGGACGGGCAGCTCAGCAACGAGCTCGATATCCGCGCCCTTGCCGACAGCAGCCCCCGCCTCGTCATTGAAGGCGAGAATGAGCTTCATCATGTAGAGCTGCTTTTTGAGGCTGGTGTAGGTGTCTATCTCGTGGAACGCAAGCTGATGCAGGAAGTCCTCTCGGATAGAACGAGCGGTCTCCATTTTGAGGCGGTCGCCTGCGGAGAGCGCGTCCATACCTATGAGCTTTACGATCTCCTTCAGTTCTGCTTCGTCGTGGAGAATGGACATAAATCTCGCGCGCGAGGTCATCCAGTCCTTGGAGACGTTATTGTTGTACCAGTCCGCGAGCGAATCCGCGTAAAGTGAGTAACTCGTCAGCCAGTTTATCGCAGGGAAGTGGCGCTGGTACGCGAGGTTGGAGTCAAGTCCCCAGAACACCTTTACGATACGGAGCGTCGCCTGTGAAACAGGCTCTGAGATATCGCCGCCCGGAGGCGAAACGGCACCGATAACGGAGAGAGCGCCCTCTCTGCCGTTCGTACCCGTAGAGATAACACGTCCCGCGCGCTCATAGAACTGAGCGAGACGGCTTCCGAGGTAGGCGGGGTAGCCCTCATCGCCCGGCATTTCTTCAAGACGTCCCGACATCTCACGCAGAGCCTCAGCCCAGCGCGAGGTAGAGTCCGCCATAAGAGCGACAGAATATCCCATATCACGGTAATATTCAGCAATTGTGATACCCGTGTAAACGGACGCCTCACGCGCCGCAACAGTCCTATCGGAGGTGGTCGCGATGAGGACGGTACGCTCCCTGAGGGACTTGCCGGTCTTGGGGTCGATAAGCTCGGGGAACTCGTTTAGAACGTCGGTCATTTCGTTTCCGCGCTCGCCGCATCCGATATATACGATTATGTCAGCCTCAGCCCACTTTGCGAGCTGGTGCTGAGTGACGGTCTTACCGCTTCCGAAAGGACCGGGGATAGCTGCAACGCCGCCCTTAGCTATCGGGAACAGGCAGTCAACTACTCGCTGACCCGTCACGAGCGGCATATCGGGTGAGAGCTTCTTCGCGTAAGGTCTGCCGCTTCTGACGCCCCATTTCTGCATCATGGTGAGCTCGCGCTCGCCCTTCTCGGTCTCGACCACGCATACTGTATCCGTAACGGTGAACTCGCCCTCCTTCACGGACTTGACCTTACCCTTCACACCGTTCGGAACCATTATCTTGTGGAGGACGATATCGGTCTCGGGGACAGTTCCTAACACGTCGCCGCCGACGACCTCGTCTCCAACTTTTACCGTGGGAGTGAACTTCCACTTCTTTTCTCTTTTCAGCGAGGGCACTTCAACGCCTCTCGCGAGATTATTTCCGCAGACCTTGCGGATATCGTCAAGCGGACGCTGTATACCGTCGTATATGCTGCCGATGAGACCGGGGCCGAGCTCGGCGCTCATAGGCTCGCCCGTAGATTCAACAGCCTCGCCCGTGCCGAGCCCCGCGGTCTCCTCATATACCTGAATGGAGGCACGGTCGCCGTGCATCTCGATTATCTCGCCGATAAGACGCTTCTTGCTGACGCGCACAACGTCGAACATATTGGCATCTCTCATGCCCTCCGCAACAACGAGAGGACCTGATATCTTGACTATATTTCCTATGCTTGCCAAAGCAGATTCTCCTTTCTCAGTTAAGGATATCCGAGCCTACAGCCTTTTCGACTGCCTCGTGCAGAGCTCTCATGCCGTCGCCCGTGTTGCCCTCGATAGCGGGGATAAGCACGATAGACGGGAGCCTGCTGCTCCTGTATTTTTTGATAGTGTCAGCCGCAAGAGCCGCGGCGGGCTCAGTGATATATATCACCGCGAAATCATTGGCTGCGAGCCTGTTTATGAGCTTGGATATCTTAGCTCCGTCGGTCTCGCAGAAAACGGAGAGCCCGAGAGCCGCAAAGCCCGATACGCTTGCGGTGTCGCCGATGACGGCGGTCTTGAAGTTCGTATCAGACATACAGCTTTCTCATCCTTTCCGTAATAATATCCCTGTCAGTGCCCGACTCCTTGCACACGCTGATTATGCGCAGGTTCTTGAGCTCCGCCTCAGCCGCGATGAAGTAAGCGGCAAGCGGGTCGGCGCCGAAAGCCTCCATGCGTGCAGTCTCGGCGAGCTCCATGATGACGTCGTCGCACCACTTCTCAAACTTTGCAGGCGACTCTGCGAGCAGCCTTGCTGCGTCGCCGAAGCTCGTATTCTCGAGGAATGAGAGCAGCCCCTCGCTACCTCCGAGCGAAGCTCGCACGAGCGAGTCTCTGTCGAGCTCATCGCTGCCGCAGACAGCGGTCTCGATGAAAGAGCGCTGCTTCTTCATGCGGCTGCACCTGTAAGCCGTTTTTATATCCGCACATACCGTCGTGAGCTGTGCGTACTTTTTCATGAATTCGCTTCCCGACTTCTCTGCCGCCTTCTGCATAGCGCGCATACAAGCCGTATCCGCGAGCGAGTCTGCAAGCTGTCCGTCGAGTGTCCTTGTCAGGAGCTCATAAGCCTCCGCGGCGGTATCCCTGATGTGCTCGGGGAGCTGTTCGTACTCCTTAGCCGCGAGTGCGGGATAGAGCGCATCGAGGTTGAGGTTGGTCGGGCGGATGTAGTAGCCCTGTGGCTCCTTGCCCGCTATCATCGACTTCAGTGCTGCTTTGAGGTTATGGAAATCATTTTTATACAGAAGTATCTCAAGCTCCCTGCAATCGGGAGCATAGCCGCGTATAATCTCCCAGACGCTCTCAAGCGTGAACTCCTCAGCACCGCGCTTGGAGGCGACGATGTTATCGCGCTCGGACTTTGTCGCGGCATTTATGAGCTGGTCGAGGTCACTGCGGCTGAGGAGTGAATTCTCCATAGCGCGTATCGCCGCGACGGCATTGGCATATTTTATCGTGCTCATCAGACCACCTGCCCGAACAATACTCTTGCGGCGGTATCTCTCACGCCCTCGCGCTCCGCCTCAACGACGGCGCGGAAGCTGCAGTTCTCGGAGATGAGCCCGTAAGTCAGTATAAAGCCGTTTTCGATGTCAGCGGGAGCGGAGCCGAGCTTCACGCTTCCGCCTGCCTTCTCAGCAGCCGCCGAAAGCTCCTTTATGAAGCTGTCGGGGACTCGCCCGAGGTCACGCATGCTGAGGGAGAGCACGCCCTCCCCTGCCCTGAGCCTCTTAACCGCGAGTCTGCCGAGCACCGCGAAGTATTCATCTGTGGGGAGCTTGTCTAGCTTTTCGATAGCCGCCTCAACAGTCTCGTCGATGAGCTCGGTCTTGCGCGAGAGGATACGTCGCTTCATAGCCGCATCTGCAGACGAGCAGGCGTTGTCGAAGTCATGCGCGAGCTGCTCCGACATCTTCTTAATATGCTCCTCGAAAGCCTTTTCGGCTTTTTCGTTCCCGTCGTAGATTATCGCTGAGGCTTTATGCTCTGCTGCGGAGACGAGGTTCTCTTCGGTCTGCTTCTGCTGAGAGTCGATAATATTCAGTATCTCGTCGATTCCAGGCATATCCTGCACCTCCGTGTTCAGATATTGATGTTGTAGATGAGAAGGATAGAAACGAGCAATGCGAGGATAGCGTAAGTCTCAACCATAGCCGACATGATGATACCCTTGCCGTTGTGCTCGGGCTTCTTAGCTGTGATGCCTACGCCCGCAGCAGCGGTCTTGCCCTGGAATATAGCGGATATAAGACCTACGACAGCTATCGGGAGAGCCGCGATGAAGAAGCCCCAGCCCTGTGAAACGGTAAGCTCAGCGGCATTTCCGCCGATAACGCCGATACGGCTGAGCATGAGGATAGCGGTAAGGAGTCCGTAAAGTCCCTGAGTACCGGGGAGAAGCTGAAGAATGAGCACCTTGCTGAACTTGGAAGGGTCAACCGATACGACACCCGCGGCAGCCTCACCCACGAGTCCCACGCCCTTAGCAGAGCCGATTCCTGCGAGAAGTGCGGCAAGAGCCGCTCCTAAGATAGCAAGTACAAGTCCGTTAGTCATTTGAGTTTTCCTCCTTGAATTTTAAATATTTAGTATTAACGGTCAAAGGTTCAAATTCTCTGCCGCCGCCCGTGTAGAACTTCGAGAACAGCTCAACGAACTGCAATCTGTCCGTGTGGACGTAGGCACCGAGAAGATTTATAGCAAGGTTAGCCGTATGTCCGACTATAAAGACAACTATCAGCATAACCAGCTTTACTATTTTATTTTCGGGCATCGTACCGATGAGGTTGATGACGCTCGCGATAGAGCCCGTAGCAAGTCCGAGAGCGAGCAGACGCGAATACGACAGTATGTCGCTGAGCCAGCCCGTAGCGGTGTTATAGAGCGCATACAGACCGCCGAAGAGTTTGCCGAAAATGTTCTTAGAGCTCCTTCCCGCGGTCAGCACGAGCATCACGACGCCCGCGATGAGCATATACCCGCCGACGGTCTTGAGCGTTGACGGCACATCGGTGAGAATGCCTGCTCCGAGTGGAGCCACGCCGAGGATAATAAGGTATATGGGCACGGCATCGAAAATGGCGCCGAGCTTTCGCCCGTCCCTCCACGACATATAGAATGCCACCGCCACGCCGAGGAACAGGTGAAGAATACCTATCCCGAAGGAGAAGAGCAGCAGCTTTATCGGGTCGTCGAGCGGCTGGAACCACAGCGCGATGCTGCCGATGTCCTTATCGAAGAACTGCTTGCCCACGACCTGAACGATGTCGCCGAACCAGCTTCCGAAGAGTGCCCCCCAGATAACTGTGGAAATACCGCAGTTTCGGAACATAACGAGCGTCTTTCTCATGCTCTCCTCGAGCTTGAACTTTTTCAGAGCTATCATGGTACCGATGACCATGAGTATGCCGTAGCCCGCATCTGAGAGCATCATACCGAACAGCAGATAGTAGAAGAACGCCATAACGGGAGTCGGGTCGACGTCTCCCTTTGACGGCATCGCATACATTCTCGTAATGCCCTCGAGCGGAGCCGAGAACCGCCCGTTCTCGAGCAGTACAGGCACCTCCTCGTCCTCGGACGGGTCGGTGAACTCGATATAGGCGACATATTTTTCCTCTATCTCTTTGCGGAGCGAATCGCAATATTTCTCGGGGACAAATCCCGTCAGCACGAAGGTGCTCTCCGTAAAACCGAGCGAATTGAGCGCGTCGTACTTATCCTTTCGCATGGTGAGGTAGTCGACCGCGAATTTGAGTTCTTTTCTTGCCTCTGCGAGCTCCGCTATACGCTTTTCAGCGGTATCGCGCTTCTTTCCGAGTTCCTCGCTGCGTTTCACGAGCTGCTCGGTGAGCTCCGCGGGCGTAAACTTTTCGCTCTCGCCGAGAGTCGCGAACATTAGCTTTCTCAGACTGTCCTCGCACTCCTGTGCGTTGTCATCGCAGCAGAGCACAAACAGGTTCGTCTGCTCCTTTGACGCATTCACGACCTCCACGCTCGTACCCTCGGGCAGCTTCGCTTCCAGCTCCTCCGCCGAAGCGGGATACGGAACAGTACCGATAAACGCGGTAGTAGTATCCGTGCCGTGGAAATTGAGCGGCACATCGAGCGCCAGCCACGGTCTGAGCGTGTCGCACTTTGTTGTGAGCTGCTGCCGCTCTGCATCGCAGTCGGCGACAGTCCTGCCGCAGCGCAGTATCTCGCCCGCGGTATTCATCGTTTTTTCGAGCTGAGCCGCGCGCTTGCCGAAGTCGTGTATCTCCACCTCAGTCCGTCCGCCGAGCATATCGGTCAGTGCCGTTTTTTCGGGAGCGTACTTTTCGAGCGTATCGAGAGCCTGCACAGCCGTCGCGCGGAACTTGTCGAACGAGCCTGTAACAGCGGTGACATTTGTCTGCTCGAGACACTCGTCCTCCGTCCTGCACAGCTCCACAACTCCGCGGCGCTGAAGCAGCTCTATAATTTTTTTACTGTCGGTAAGGGGCGCTATCAGCTCTATTTTTTTCATTCTGAGCTTTGCCATTTGCTATATCACCCTCCTTCGCAGGGAATAATCAGATCAGCTGAAAAATCCGCTGATAATGGCTTCAACAGCCTTATCGGAGTTGGAAGCGGCTGTCTTTTCGAGCTCCGCGAGCTTCGCGGCGCACTCCTTCTCCGCCTTATTAGTGTACTCCTCGAGCCTGCGGCGGTTCTCATCGCGGAGCTTTCCCGTCTCGGTCTTGGCGTCGGTCAGGCGCTTCTGCACGGCTATGGACGCCTTGCGCTTGGCATCGGTGACGATACCGTCAGCCCTGACGCGCGCCTCAGCGGAGCGTTTATCCGCCTCGGCTTCGGCTTCGAGAATACGTTTAACTGCCTCGGATGCCATACTGTACCTCCTTTGTGAAAATGACCACCAGTCATTTATACTCGGTATTATACCACTCCGATTCTGCTTTGTCAATAGTTTCAAAGGAAATATTGACCACTGTTCACTTCTGAGTAAACAGCACATATTTCCCGCAGAATACAGAAAGAGAGCCATCCCTACAGACAGCTCCCCATTGCGCAAATTCATTACGACGTTAATATTATAACACATCCGCCCTGCATTGTCAACAAAAAACTTCTTATATTCCTTAACTTTTTTTTGAACAGCATACATGAACCGCTATTTTCGCCTACTTTACGACATTCCCGCTCTGTATCGGGCTTGCTGACGGTTTGCATTTTTTGACTTTATATGGTATAATGAACAGTAATGAATTATAAGGCGGTGATGATGTGAACAACGTGAACGAATACGCTTATCTGCTGGACAAGCTCGAATCTGCGGGCTTTGAGGCATATATCGTCGGAGGCTGCGTGCGCGACAGACTCCTCGGGCGAGCAATAAACGACTACGACATAACAACCAATGCTCTCCCCGAGCAGATAATATCAGTTTTTGCGGAGTTGAAAGTTGTTCCCACAGGGCTGAAGCACGGCACGGTCACCGTCATATACAATGATATTCCGTTTGAGGTCACGACATTCCGCATAGACGGTAGCTACAGCGACTCCCGCCGCCCTGACTCGGTGAGCTTCACCTCGTCACTGGAGGAAGACCTCGCACGCCGCGACTTCACCGTCAACGCCATGGCAATGGACATCCGCGGCGCACTTCACGACCCATTCGGCGGACGCAGAGACCTTGAAGCACGCATTATCCGCTGCGTAGGCGACCCTGAAAAGCGTTTCAGAGAGGATGCCCTGCGCATACTGCGAGCTATCCGCTTTTCAGCGACTCTCGGTTTTGAGATAGAGGAGCGCACCTCCGCCGCCGCAAAGGAGCTCCGCGGACTGCTTGACATAATTTCCCGCGAAAGATGCCGCGACGAGCTGGTAAAAATGATAATGGGCGAAAACTTCGCGGAGACCGCGCTGAAATACCGTGATATCATCGCGCAGGTGATACCCGAATTCTGCGCCTGCTTCGACTTTGAGCAGCGCTCCCGCTACCATAAATACAACGTTTACGAGCACATTGTCCGCGCGGTGCAGTCGTCACCGCAGGATGCAACAGTCCGCACAGCCATGCTCTTCCACGACATATGCAAGCCGCAGATGTTCACGCTCGACGAAAACGGCGTCGGACACTTCAAGGGTCACGCCGAAGTCAGCGCATGTGCGGCAGAGGCTATCATGCAGCGGCTTCACTGGGACAACGCCGCCATTTCGGACGTCAGCACGATAATCGAGCGTCACAGCGACAAGATAGTCTCAGAGAGGCAGATAAAGCGCATGATATCCAAAATGGGCGAGGAAAACTTCTTCCGCCTGCTTGAAGCTAAAAAGGCCGATAACTGTGCAAAAAACGACTTCGTGCTTGAGGAGAACAAATGGTTCGACGAATGCGCGGAGCTCGCCAGACGCTTCATTGAAGAAAACGCGTGTATAAAGCTCCGCGACCTCGCGGTCAACGGCAACGACATTATGTCGCTCGGAGCGCAGGGCAGACAGGTCGGCGAGTGTCTGCGCACGCTTCTCGACCTCGTTATTGACGGCAAGCTCCCTAACGAGCGCGAGCCACTGCTCAGCCGCGCAAAGGAGGTGCTGAGATGACAGGACGCATACATTCGACTGAGAGCTTCGGCACAGTCGACGGCCCCGGCATCCGCTATGTCGTATTTTTCCAGGGCTGTCCGCTGCGGTGCAGATATTGTCATAACCCTGATACATGGGACTTCGGCGGCGGCAGGGATGTCACCGCGGAGGAGCTCATGCGCGAGTACGACTCCTACAAGGAATTCCTGACATCAGGCGGTATAACCGCAACAGGCGGCGAGCCGCTCGCTCAGCCCGAATTTCTCTCAGAACTGTTCCGTCTCGCGAAATCGAAGGGAGTCCATACCTGCCTTGACACATCTGCGGGGGTATATTCGCCCGAAAACAGTGCAAAGATAGACGAAGCGCTGAGGTACACAGACCTTGTCATGCTTGATATCAAGCACATCGACAACGAGAAGCACAAAGCACTTACGGGGATAGGAAACACCAATATACTGCGGTTTGCGGAGCATCTCCGCGACCTTGACATACCCGTATGGATACGTCACGTAGTCGTGCCGGACATCACAGACAGCCATGACGAGCTGTTCCGTCTCGGGGAGTACCTTTCGACGCTGAAAAACCTGAAAGCGCTGGACGTACTGCCGTATCACGACATGGCAAAGGCGAAGTACGAGCGTCTGGGGATAGCCTATCCCCTGCCCGACACGCCGCCGCTCCCGAAGGAGAGAGCAATAGAGGCACGGGAGGTAATAATGTCGGGGATAAAGTCGGGGCTGAAAAAGCTCCGAAAGCAATAAGCATGTTACAAACAGCAAGAATTAGCTTGACACATGAGCCAAAATAGTATAAAATTAAATCAAATACACTTCAAAGGAGCGGGAATATGAACAACGACAGAAGAAAAGTAGTCCTCATCGGCACAGGAATGGTCGGAATGAGCTTTGCCTACGCGCTGGTAAATCAGGGCGGGATATGCAACGAGCTGGTGCTCGTGGACGTGAACAAGGACAAGGCAATGGGCGAAGCAATGGACCTCAACCACGGTCTCGCCTTCGCCAAATCAAATATGAAGATATACGCGGGCGACTACCACGACTGCAAGGACGCGGACATAATCGTCATCGCGGCAGGAGTCGCACAGAAGGAGGGCGAAACGCGCCTCGACCTGCTCCAGCGCAACACGGAGGTCTTCCGCTCAATAATCACACCCGTCGTGAAGTCTGGATTTGACGGCATATTCCTCGTAGCAACGAACCCCGTCGACATAATGACGCGAGTGACCTACGAGCTCTCCCGCTTCGGAGCCTCGCGCGTCATCGGCACAGGCACCTCGCTCGACACTGCAAGACTTCGCTATCTGCTCGGCGACTACTTCACGGTAGACCCGAAGAATATCCACGCCTATGTCATCGGCGAGCACGGCGACAGCGAATTCGTACCGCTCTCGCAGGTGATGCTCGCGACCAAGCAGGTATCGGAGATACTCTCCGACCCGCGCAACTCATACACCGCCGACGACATGAATAGTATAGAGGAGCAGGTACGCACAGCCGCCTACAAGATAATCGAGGCGAAGCGCGCAACCTACTACGGCATCGGCATGGCTATCACGAGGATAGTGAAAGCGATACTCGGCGACGAGAACAGCGTGCTGACTGTCTCAGCTAAGCTTTGCGGCGAGTACGACAGCCGCGGCGTATTCATCGGAGTCCCCTGCATAATCGGCAGGAACGGCGTCAAGGAGGTACTCGAACTCTCGCTCACCGAGGACGAGAAGGAAAAATTCCGCAGCTCGGCTAAGATACTCGACGAAAGCTTTGACGGACTGAAGATGTGACCAACACATAGTATTTTAAGGATAAATATAGGAGAGAAACAATGAAAACAAGCAGAATATTCACAGCAATGACCGCATCACTCTTACTGCTCGCAGGCTGCTCCGCTCCGACAAAGGAGCACATCAAGGAGCCCGTCGAGCCCGTCACCAACACAGTCCCCGAGCTCACGATAACAGGAGCAGATATGCAGGCAAACGAATGGTATCACGAGATGTGTGACGAGATACTGCAATTCAAGTCGACCTGTATCGTGCACACCCGCATAACCAATCAGGACGTCAAGAAAGCGCTCGCACACCTTCCGAGCGACCACCCCGAGATATTCTGGCTCGGCAAGAGATACTCTGCCGTGACCGTCACCGACGGCTCGAAGGTGAGCCTCGGACTGCTCGACGGGCTCGAAGAGGATGAAGTACCCGATATGGCTGCAAAGCTCGACGACAAGGTGAATGAGATAGTAGCAGGAGCCCCTGCGGGCAGTGACTATGACAAGATACTCTACGTACACGATTATATCGCGGACAACACCACCTACGACCACGCAGGAGCCGCCAACAGTGACCCCGCACTCTGCCATACCTCCTATGGCTGTCTCGTAGACGGAAGCGCCGTATGCGAAGGCTATTCTGAGGCATTCACGCTCATAATGAACGCACTCGGTATCGAGAGCGGTATCTGCACGGGCTCGAACCACGCATGGAACTATGTAAAGGTCGACGGTAAGTATTACTGGCTCGACACCACATGGGACGATCTGGACAGCCACGGCAATGGCTATCAGGCAGAGCACACCTACTTCCTCGTGAACAGCGATATGCTGCTCCGCTCAAGGAATGTGGACTGGACACAGGGCTACTTCCCCGAATGCACCTCAATAGACGAGAACTACTACGTGAAGAACGGCTCATACTTCAAAGAATACAACAGGGACGACGTAATATCCTACATCGAGAGCTGTTCCGACAAGAAACACTGCGAATTCATGTTTGCAGACTACGCGACCTACAAGGAGGCGCTGTACGACCTCTTCGACGACAGCAAGGTATACAAGGCATCAAACATCGACCCCGACACAATGAAATACTACCGAGAGGACAATATGTTCGCGATAAACATCAATTTCTGATATGACAGAGAAAAAATACATAATGCGCATAACAGCGCTCGCAGCGGCAGCCGTGACAGCGTGCATGGTAATGACGGGATGTATGTCGGGCAGTAACACTGCCCCCGTCAGTATCGTCACTCCGCGGGCACAGGAGACCTACACATCCGACGAGGTATTTGAGAAGATAAGCGCCGCGCTCTCGGAGTACAACAACGACACCGAATATGACGCATTGCTGTCACAGGAAGCTGTCGACGAAGCGGTAGACAAGATATGCCACTTCTATCCCGATTACTTCTGGCTTAACGGCTACACAGTCACCACCGGCGGTGATTCGACCTCGGTCAGCTTTATGACGCTCAACGACTACAGCGCGGAGGAGCTCCGCACCATGCACGAGGAGCTGCTGCGAACCGTCGACAAAGTTACATCACAGATACCCGCAGGCTCCAACGACTACAACAAGGCACTGTTCGTACACGACTACATCGTGAACAATACGCGCTACGCCTCCGAGAAACTGGGGCTCAGCTACAACGGGCTGTGGGGCACCGCATACGGCTGTCTGGTTGACGGCAGCGCCGTATGTCAGGGCTATGCGGAGGCATACAACCTCATCATGCAGAAGCTCGGCATAGAATGCGGCGTCTGCTCGGGGCAGAGCGACCGCGGCAGCCACGCGTGGAACTATGTTAAAATAGACGGCAGATACTACTGGGTCGACCTCACATGGGACGACCCCGAAGCAGAGGGCGACGCGGACATCGACAAGCTCCGCCACAACTACTTCATGATAAATGACGAACTGCTCCTGCGCACGCGGACGCTGAACGAGAGTCAGTATTACGTTCCTGTCTGCGATTCACTCGACAGGAACTACTTCATAATGAACAACGCCTACCTCAGAGTGTATTCACCCGCGGATGTCGGGCGCGTGCTCGCAGCAAACGCCGACAAAGGCGTAGCGGAGATAATGTTCGCGGATGAGACAAGCTTCCGAAGCGCTCTGGACGGACTTTTCGGGAATGAGGAGATATGGGATCTGTCGGAATATACCGAGCTCGGCTACTCGCTGAACTACTCCTGCGACGACAAGATGTACGTGCTGCAAATAACATACTGAACGAACTGCCCGAAGATATCGGGCAGTTTTTTCATGCAAAAGCGCAATAAAAAAGCTTGCAAAACAGTGCGTGAGGTGTTATAATATTAAGGATTATTTTTATCTGAGGCGAAAGGAGCGTCGGCACTGACCGACGGCAGGATATCATGGCAAAAAAGAAGGATTACAGCAACGAAAGTATAACGATGCTAAAGGGCGCGGACAGAGTCAGGCTCCGTCCCGCGGTCATCTTCGGCTCGGACGGTCTTGACGGCTGCGAGCACTCGGTTTTCGAGGTCATCTCCAACTCCATAGACGAGGCGAGAGCGGGCTACGGAAACAAGATAATCGTCACCCATTACAGAAATAACGAGATAGAGGTCGAAGACTTCGGGCGCGGCTGTCCCGTCGACTACAACAGCACCGAGCAGCGCTACAACTGGGAGCTCGTCTACTGTGAGCTCTACGCTGGCGGCAAGTACGACCCGAGCGGCGAGAGCTACGAATTCTCGCTCGGACTGAACGGACTGGGTCTGTGCTCGACGCAGTACGCCTCCGAGTATATGGACGTAGAGGTCGTGCGCGACGGCTATAGATACGAGCTCCACTTCGAGAAGGGCAACAACGTCGGCGGACTGAAAAAGGAGCCGTCAAAGCGCAAGCAGACAGGCACCAAGACCCGCTGGCGCCCCGACCTCGAGGTATTCACCGATATAAACATATCAGACGAATTCTTCCACGATATCCTGAAGCGTCAGGCAGTCGTAAACCCGAATATCCTGTTCGTATTCCGCTCCGAGAACGAGGCAGGCGGCTTCAATGAGACCGAGTTTTTCTACGAGAACGGCATCACCGACTACGTAGGTGAGATAGTCGGCGAAAACTCGCTGACCACGATACAGCACTGGACAGCCGAGCGCCGCGGCAAAGACCGCGAGGACAAGCCCGAATACAAAGTCAAGTTCGACGTAGCACTCACCTTCTCGAACAAGGTAAAGATGAAGGAGCACTACCACAATTCGAGCTTTCTCGAGCACGGCGGTTCCCCCGAAGAGGCGGTCAAGCGCGCCCTCCCCGCGCAGATAGACGCCTACATCAAGTCCGTGAACGGCTACCAGAAAAACGAGAGCAAGATAAAGTACGAGGACGTCGAAGAATGTCTCGTACTGATATCTTCCAACTTCTCCACCCAGACCTCCTACGCCAACCAGACCAAGAAAGCTATCACCAATAAATTCATACGCGAGGCGATGACGGAATTTCTCCGCCACCAGCTCGAAGTCTACTTCATCGAGAATCCCGACGAAGCCAAGAGGATATCCGAGCAGGTCCTGCTGAACAAGCGCAGCCGCGAGAACGCCGAGCGCACCCGTCAGAATATGAAGAACAAGCTCACGGGCAAGATAGACCTCGCGAATATGGTCGAGAAGTTCGTGGACTGCCGCACCAAGGACGTTACACGCCGCGAGATATACATCGTGGAGGGCGACTCGGCGCTCGGTTCGGTAAAGCTGGCAAGAGACGCCGAATTTCAGGCAGTTATCCCCGTCCGCGGAAAGATACTGAACTGCCTCAAGGCAGAATACTCCAAGATATTCAAGAGCGAGATAATCACCGACCTCATAAAGGTTCTCGGCTGCGGAGTCGAGGTCACCTCTAAAGCGAACAAGGAGCTCTCCTCATTCGACATCAACAACTTCCGCTGGAACAAGATAGTTATCTGCACCGATGCCGACGTCGACGGTTTCCAGATACGCACGCTGATACTGACGATGCTGTACAGGCTGACTCCCAAACTGATAGAGGAGGGCTATGTATACATCGCGGAATCGCCGCTTTTCGAGATAAACACAAAGGAAAAGACCTACTTCGCCTACACAGAGCAGGAAAAGCAGCACATACTTGAAATGATAGGCGACAAGAAGCACACGATACAGCGCTCGAAAGGTCTCGGTGAGAACGAGCCGGATATGATGAGCCTGACGACTATGAACCCCGATACGCGCCGTCTTATCAAGGTAACGGTGGACGACATCACAGATTCCGCCGAAGTGTTCGAGATGCTGCTCGGCGACGACTTACAGGGACGCAAGGATTACATCTCCGATTACGGCGCAGACTACCTCGACCTCGCAGATATCTCGTAACAGAGCAAGCTTTGATAACATCTGACAAAAAATGATAAAAGGAGAACACAATGGCAAAGAAAAAAGACTCCTCAAACAAAGCGCCCGTATTCAAGCACGAGGCGTATATAGAGGGCTCGGGCAGCGTAGTTGACCAGCACATCACGGACGTACTGAAAAGCAACTATATGCCCTACGCGATGAGCGTCATCGTATCGCGAGCTCTCCCCGAGATAGACGGCTTCAAGCCCTCTCACCGCAAGCTGCTGTACATGATGTACAAGCGCGGACTTCTCTCCCCCGACAAGGAGCGCTCGAAGTCTGCAAACGTAGTCGGCGAAACTATGAAGCTCAACCCCCACGGCGACCAGGCGATATACGAAACAATGGTGCGTCTCACACGCGGCAACGAGTCACTGCTCCACCCATACATCGACAGCAAGGGCAACTTCGGCAAGCAGTATTCGAGCAAGACGCGTTTCGCGGCAGCGCGATACACCGAAGTCAAGCTCGAGAAGATATGCAACGAGCTCTTCCGCGACATCGACCACGACACAGTCGATTTCGTCCCCAACTACGACAACACCATGCAGGAGCCCACTCTCCTCCCCGCGACCTTCCCGACGGTGCTCGTGAACTCGAATACGGGTATCGCCGTATCCATGGCGAGCAACGTCTGCCCGTTCAATCTCGCGGAGATATGCGAGACCACGATAGCCCTGATGAAGGACCCGAACCACGATATCCTCAGCACACTGAAAGGTCCCGATTTTCCCGGCGGAGGTTTCCTCCTCTACGACGAAGCGGAGCTGAACAAGGTCTACGAAACGGGACGCGGCAGCATAAAGGTACGCTCGAAGTACAGCTATGACAGCGAATCCAGGTGCATAGAGGTCACCCAGATACCGTATACTACCACTGTTGAAGCGATACAGGACAAGATAATCGAGCTGATAAAGGCGGGCAAGATACGCGAGATATCAGACGTCCGCGACGAGACCGACATCAACGGTCTGAAGCTCGCAATAGAGATAAAGCGCGGCACTGACCCCGACAAGCTCATGCAGAAGCTCTACCGCCTCACGCCTTTGCAGGACAGCTACCCCTGCAATTTCAACATCCTCATCGCAGGAACACCAAAGGTAATGGGCGTGCGCGAGATACTCACCGAGTGGACAGCATTCCGCGAGGAGTGCGTGATGCGCCGCACCTACTTCGACCTCCAGAAGAAGAAGGAGAAGCTCCACCTGCTCGAAGCACTGTCGAAGATACTTCTCGACATCGACAAGGCGATAAAGATAATCCGCGAGACCGAAGAGGAAGCGGATGTCGTACCGAACCTCATGATAGGCTTCGGCATCGACGAGGTGCAGGCTGAATATGTAGCCGAGATAAAGCTCCGCAACATCAACCGCCAGTACATTCTCCGCCGCGTGGAGGAGGTCGACCAGCTCCGCAAAGACATCGCGGAAATGGAAGAAATACTCCGCGACAAGAAGAAGATACGCAAGATAATCATCGAAGAGCTGAAAGATGTCTCGAAGAACTATGCACAGCCGAGACGTACATTCTTCTACTACCAGTCCGACGTGGAGGAAGAGGAGGATTCAGACGACACACCCGATTACGCAGTAAACCTATTCGTATCGGACAGCGGCTACTTCAAGAAGATAACACCGCAGTCGCTCCGCATGAGCAGCGAGCAGAAGCTCAAGGACGGCGACTACATCAGCCAGACCTTCGAGGCGACGAACAAGACCGACCTCATCTTCTTCTCGGACAAGGCGCAGGCATACAAGTCGAAGGCGAGCGCATTTGACGACACGAAGGCGAGCGTCATGGGCGACTACGTCCCCGCGAAGCTTAGCTTTGACGAGGGCGAGAATCTCCGTCTGATGATACCGACCACCGATTACAGCGGCTACATCATATTCTTCTTCGAGAACGGCAAGGCGGCGAAGATACCGCTGAAATCATATGAGACCAAGACCAACCGCAAAAAGCTCGCGAATGCATACTCGGACAAGTCGCCTCTCGTTGCGGCAGTATTCGTGACCGAGGAGGCGGACATACTTCTCCGCACGACGTCGGGACACGCCCTCGTGTTCAATTCGGGAATGATACTGCCCAAGTCCACACGTGACTCGCAGGGCGTACAGGTGATAACGCTGAGGAAGAACGCACAGCTCGCGTCAGCGAAGACTATCACGGAGGATGAAGCTCCCGAGCTGGAGAAATACCGGGCGAAGTCGGTACCCGCGGCAGGCAAGCCCGCGAAGGAGCTCGGCGACAGCAATCAGCTGAGCCTTGTATAAGCCCCATCTGCTTAAGGCTGACAGCATAAAATAATTGACAAAGCCACGCTTTGCGTGTATAATGAAAAAAGAATCTGCGGCTTTTCGCCGCTTATCACAGGAGGACAACAACTATGTGTGGAATAGTCGGATTCACAGGAGCCGCACAGGCAGCTCCGATACTGCTCGACGGACTCTCGAAGCTCGAATACAGAGGCTACGATTCAGCGGGAATAGCAGTCCGTGACGGAAGCAATGATACAGAAATAGTAAAAGCGAAGGGCAAGCTGAAAGTGCTTGATGAAAAGACCAACGGCGGCAAGGCAGTAAAGGGCTGCTGCGGCATAGGCCATACGCGCTGGGCGACCCACGGCGAGCCCTCGACGCTCAACGCCCACCCTCATTCCAGCGATGACGAGAACGTGATCGCCGTACACAACGGCATCATCGAGAACTACCAGGAGCTCAAGGAGAAGCTGACCAAGAGCGGCTACGAGTTCAAGTCGCAGACCGATACAGAGGTCGCGGTCAAGCTCATAGACTACTACTACAAGAAGTACGGCCTCGGCCCCGTCGACTCCATCGCGCGTGCAATGATACGCATACGCGGCTCGTACGCACTCTGCGTGATGTTCAAGGACTACGCGGGCGAGATATACACCGCGCGCAAGGACAGCCCGATGATAATCGGCATCGCAGGCGGCGAGAGCTATGTAGCGTCGGACGTCCCCGCGATACTGAAATATACGCGCAATGTTTACTACATCGGCAACATGGAGATAGCAAAGCTTGAAAAGGGTGCAGTAACGTTCTATAACATCGACCGCGAGGAGATAAACAAGGAGCTCGTTGAGATAAAGTGGGACGCGGAAGCTGCTGAAAAGGGCGGCTACGAGCACTTCATGCTCAAAGAGATACACGAACAGCCTAAGGTGATACGCGACACTATCAACTCCGTAGTAAAAGACGGCAAGATAGTCCTCGACGAATTCGGACTGACCGACGACGAAGTCAAGGATATACAGCAGATATACATCGTAGCATGCGGCTCGGCATACCACGTAGGCATGGCGATACAGTATGTCATCGAGGAGCTCACCACTATCCCCGTCCGCGTAGAGCTCGCCTCCGAATTCAGATACAGGAAGATGCCGCTGAACAAGAAGAGCCTTGCTATCATAATCAGCCAGTCGGGCGAAACAGCCGACAGCCGTGCAGCACTCACGCTTGCGAAGGAGAACGGCGTCAAGACACTCGGCATTGTAAACGTCATCGGCTCTAACATCGCAAGAGACGCGGACAACGTGTTCTACACACTCGCAGGCCCTGAAATATCAGTCGCTACGACTAAGGCATACAGCACACAGCTCATCGCAGGATATCTGCTTGCAATGCAGCTCTCCAAGGTACGCGGCGAGATAGCAGACGAGCGTTTCGCGGAGCTTCTTGAAGAGATACAGACCATTCCCGACAAGGTCGAGAAGATACTCGAGGACAAGGAGCGCCTCCAGTGGTTCGCGGCGAAGTTCGCGAATATCCGCGACGCATTCTTCATCGGACGCGGTATCGACTACGCAGTCAGTCTCGAAGGCAGCCTGAAAATGAAGGAGATAAGCTACATCCACTCCGAGGCATACGCAGCAGGCGAGCTAAAGCACGGACCTATCAGCCTCATAGAGAACGGCACTCTCGTTATCAGCGTGCTTACACAGCAGGCACTTTTCGAGAAGACGGTATCGAACATGGTAGAGTGCAAGTCGCGCGGCGCATATATAATGGGACTGACGACCTACGGCAACTACAGCGTCGAAGACAATGCCGATTTCACAGCATATATCCCCAAGACGGATCCGCTGTTTGCGGCGAGCCTTGCGGTAGTACCGCTTCAGCTTCTCGGCTACTACGTGTCGGTAGCAAAGGGATTAGACGTCGACAAGCCTCGCAATCTGGCAAAGAGCGTAACAGTAGAATAACCCCAAGGGAGCACCGAAGTGCTCCCTTTTTTTCTGCCGCTCTTACAGACTTCTCTGCCGCACACTGTGTATTAAAAATCAGTTTCAGAGCACAAAAAGTCATTTACAAGCTGTTCACATTATGTTATAATATAATAAATAGTATGCTTTCGAGAGGATAAATTGTTTAATTTATCTAAATAAGCATATGGAAAAGGAGTATTATTATGAACAGCAGAGCAAGAAAACAAACTCTGACTGTTGTGGCAGTTTTTGCCGCAGTGTGTATGCTGCTCGGACAGCTCCTCGCCTTTCCGCAGAGGACTGCCAGCGCCGCGGGCACTGACCTGTATGTAGGCTATACAGGCAAGGCAAACAACTTCTCAACTGTTCAGGACGCCGTAAACAAGGCGGCAAGCCTCAATCCCTCAAACGAGAACAGCCGCGTCACTATCCACATCGCCCCCGGTACATACCGCCAGCAGGTAGTGGTACAGACGCCCTACATCACATTTGTGAACGACGAGCCTTCGAAGGGCGACGCTATCCTTACGTGGTACTACGGCATAGGCTACAAGTATTACAGCGCCAACTCCAAGGGCTATTACGACGCCTCACTTGCGGCATCGAAGTCGGGCAAGAACGTCGCGAACTACCGCTGGGGCGCTACTGTACAGCTCTGGCCGAAGGCTACTAACTTCAAGGCACAGAACATCGTGTTCGAGAACTCCTTCAACCGCTACATCACCAATGAAGAGTTAGCGGACGGAGTGGAATGCACGAACGAGACACTCACCGTACAGCGCAATCAGGGCGTTGACGTCAAGTCCAAGGCATATACCGAGCGTGCGGCTGCCCTGTCGGCTGACACCTCCTACTGCGAGTTCCTGAACTGCCAGTTCCTGTCCAGTCAGGACACCCTCTACACTGGCGGAGCACCGCAGTACTACAGAAACTGCCTCATCGAAGGACAGACCGACTACATATTCGGCGGCAGCAACGCCGTATTTGACAGCTGCGAGCTGCGCTGGAAGGGCTACAGCTCGGGAACTACAGGCGGCTACATCACAGCAGCAAGAAGCGGCAGCATCACCAATTACACAGGCTACCTCTTCAAGGACTGCAAGGTAACGGGCAGCACACAGCTCGCTGTTACCCCCGGTTATCTCGGCAGACCTTGGGGACAGGATGCGAAGGTGCTCTTCGTTAACACCACTCTCCAGAACGGCAACATGATACGTGCCGAGGGCTGGTACTCCATGAGCGGCGTTCAGCCCGAGACAGTCAACGGCTTCAAGGAGAACGGCACAAAGCTCGCTAACGGTCAGCGCGTCGACCTCTCACAGAGAAAGGGTCACACCGTCTCCGACAGCGATGCCGCCAACATCAACATCGTAAACTATATGAATAACTGGACGCCCTCCTACATCAACGGCAGCGGACAGCAGTACACACAACAGCCCTCAAACCCCGACGTCACAGATGCTATCAAGCTCTGCGGAGGCTGGTTCGAGGAGGCATTCGTCGAGTGGGACAGCTCCAAGCTCGGCAATAACGTCAAGGTAAGCTATGCCCCCGCCGGCACAGGTTCGTATACAGCCGTTGACTCCCAGCTCATACGCGGCAACCGCGTTGACATCCCCGGACTCAAGGGCAACACCAAGTACGATATCAACGTAGAGGGCTCAAACGGAGCGGCTGTATGTACAGTCACGACTATGGCATTCGACCGCAGCGGCTACGCTCATCAGAATTATCAGGGCGTTGGAGCCTATAATAACGATGGTACACTCAAATCAGGTGTAACAGTCATCTATGTTACGAACTCCAACAAGGACAGTATCTCCTACGGCGGAAAGACTGGACTTTATGATATCTTTTACAGTGCAAAGCCCTCAAACGTAGTATTCCGATTCATAGGTACTATCGGCGTTCCGTCGGGAGCAAAGGCTAACGACGGCAAGCAGAATGACGGTTCGAGCATGCTCTATCTCCAGAATGCAGAAAACGTTACTATCGAGGGTATCGGATATGATGCGAATCTCGATAAGTGGGGATTCGAGATGAAGCGCAGCAAGAGCTGTGAGGTCCGTAATCTGTGGCTCGGCAAATACCCCGATGACGGTATATCAATGACAGGTTCGTCCGATAACAAGTCCTCACATATGTGGGTGCACAACAACACCATCGAATCGGGCTATAACGCCTACGCAGGCAACGGCACTGTTGACGCGGATAAGGCTGACGGCGACGGCTCGACCGATATCAAGTGGACAGAATATGTTACGATTTCATATAACGTTTACAAGGACTGCCATAAGACCTCGCTTGTCGGCGGCGGTACAACTCATATGCAGGACTGGATAACCTACCACCACAACTGGTTCAACAATACAGAATCACGTAATCCGCGTGCAAGAAACGCACATATCCACAGCTTCAACAACTACTTCACGACAAACAAGCAGTACGGCATCGGAGCTTCGTACAATTCCAAGGTATTCTCCGAAGCCAACTACTACGAGAAGACGAACCTCCCGCTTGACGCCGTAAATATGGGCAGTGACGCATATTCGGGAACAATCAAGTCCTACAACGATAAATTCGACAACTGCACTATGGGCAGCGGTCTCGCATACAAGATAGTATACAGCCGAAACGAAGCTGCTCAGATAGGAAACCTCAAATCAGGCGGCGACGGCTACGACAACTTCGACCTCAATATGTACAGCTACACCGCCCAGACAGCCGACCAGGCAAAGGCTACAGTCCAGGAGTACGCGGGACGTATGCAGCAGAAAGCGTACAATGCAGGCGACGTATCACAGGGTCAGCAGGGACAGCCCTCCGATGAAGGCATAAAGAGCACGCTCATCAGCAAGCTCGAGCCCAAGGACGCTTCCTACGGCTTCCTCTGGAACATCAAAGAGAATGTGAATCCGGGCGATAAGGCATTCGCCGACCGCGAGCACACAATTGCATCTCTCCCCTCTTACATTGCAGGCGGCGAGCAGATACTCACAGCGTGCGACTCCAAGAAGACGGACTCCGACCTTGCAGTGATCACAGCGGCTAAGGATATCACGGTTTATGTAGCACTCGACCAGCGCGTCGAGAATCCCCCCTCGTGGCTCGGAAGCTTCCAGCGCATGAATGACGTAGTAGAAGTCAACGACGGCGAGTCGATAAAGGCATTCACAATCTACTCCAAGGAGCTGAATGAAGGCAGCACGCTTACTCTCGGAACTAACGGCATGAGCGGCGCGTGCATGAACTACACAGCCTTCGTGAACGAAAAGCCTGCTGAGACCACAACGACAACGACTGAGACAACAACAACGACTACAGAGACTACCACCACAACAACGACCGAGGAAACGACCACCACGACCGAGGAGACCACCACAGAGACAACTACGACTACGACAGTCACAGCCGCAGACGAGACACTCTACGGTGACGCCAACCTCGACGAAAAGGTCTCCATCGCAGACGCAGTGGCAATCCTCCAGCACCTCGGAAACAAGGACAAGTACGGACTGAAGCCTCAGGGACTCATCAATGCAGACGTATGCGGAGGCAAGGACGGCGTAACAGCCATGGACGCATATACTATCCAGAGGATAGATGCGGGTATGCTCACAGAGAATGACCTGCCGATAGCATAAACGATACAGCAAAAGTGAAAAGGGAGAGCAGCAAGTTCTGCTCTCCCCTTTTTCATTGCGAAAAAAGAGTGATCTTACAAATATGGAGCGCATATAATAGAGTGTAGGACACCCACAAAAAATTTTTTTGGAAAATGAAAAAAAACGCTTGACAAAATCTCTGGGACGTGGTATAATATACAAGTCGTCAGGCGACAAATACGGTCGGGGGTTTAGCTCAGCTGGGAGAGCATCTGCCTTACAAGCAGAGGGTCATAGGTTCGAGCCCTATAGTCCCCACCATTGGCCCGGTAGTTCAGTTGGTTAGAACGCTAGCCTGTCACGCTAGAGGTCGTGAGTTCGAGCCTCATCCGGGTCGCCATGCGGATTTAGCTCATCTGGTAGAGCGCCACCTTGCCAAGGTGGAGGTAGCGAGTTCGAGCCTCGTAATCCGCTCCAACGGCGCTATAGCCAAGTGGTAAGGCAAGGGTCTGCAACACCCTGATTCCCCAGTTCAAATCTGGGTGGCGCCTCCAGAATGGTGGAACGGTTTAGATCCGTCGCCGAAAAGTCCGATTTATCGGACTTTTTTTATTGTCCAAATTGTTTTGTTTTCAAGGTGGAACAGTAGATCCCGCCCCCCAAAAACCGTTTTGAACGCCTCGAAAGAGAGTTTCAAAAGCTTTTTTAGGGCTTGAAAGGGTTCAGAAGGAGAAAAACACCATAAATAGAATATAGAATTTTTAAACCGATTTCAAAGCAGATTTTGTTTGTTTCGTACAGAAGCCATACAGAGTCGGCTTTTTTTGTATATATAGATATTTTTATGATTGGAGCTTCCTGTAGAAGATAAAATTTGCGGGTTGCAAAAAAAGAACACCTCGTAGTAGAATGTAGATACTGACGATGCGAAAGTTAGTATCATCACCATACACAACACACTTTATGATGTGTATAGAGAGAGAATCATTATTACTTTTAAGAATATCCAATCCTTTTTAACGCTCATAAGCCATCCCTTGTATGTATTCTTGACTATGTATGTATCTCTTCATAATAATCACTGTTCCTTTCATTATAAGTATTGGCAGATTATTCATCAGTGAGTTTTAATGGGTGCTTTGGCTTACGTTTGTAAGCCTTTTTGGTGTCATCAGCAACCCGTGTGACGGGGTTCAAGCCCTGCCAGTCGCGTCTTTTTGCTGAATCAAGTTTCTTTTTCTCCTTCTTGCTGAGTTTATCGTATTCCACGAATTTTTCCATTATTCTTCACCTGCCTTGAAGTTGTAGATAGGCTTTATGACCTCGTTTATCTCCACCGTATCGCCGATATTGGCAACAATATCATTTATCGACTTATACGCCATCGGACACTCGTCAAGCGTTCCTGCGTTGACAGATGTCGTGTAGATACCGTCCATCTGCTTCTTGAACTCCGACACCGTGAAGCTCTCCTTCGCCTGCGAACGCGACATAAGACGTCCTGCACCGTGCGGAGCAGAGAAGTTCCAGTCGGGATTGCCCTTTCCGGTACAGATAAGGCTGCCGTCGCGCATATTTATTGGTATAAGCAGCTTTTCGCCTGCCTGAGCGGATACGGCACCCTTTCGGAGTATCATAGTCTCTGTGTCGATGTAATTGTGGATAGTCGTGAACTGCTCCTCGACGTGAAGATGCATTCCCTTGATTATTTCGTCCATCATCGCCTGACGGTTTATCATCGCGAACTGCTGAACTATCTTCATATCGTGAATATACTGGTCGAAAAGCTCACCCTCGCAGTAGGAGAGATTCTTTGGTATGCCTATCTTACCTGTATTTTTGAGCTTCTTCAGAGCTTGCTCTATCTTCTTTTCCTTGCCCTGAGACTTGTACAGCTCTATCAGAGCCTCGACGTCCTCGCGGTTGCATGCGATGTTCTGAAAAGCCTTCTCCTGATAGTATGTTGCTGTCTCAACGCCGAGGTGACGCGAGCCCGAGTGTATAACAATGTATATACTACCGTCCTCGCCCTTATCGGCTTCGATAAAGTGATTACCTCCGCCGAGAGTGCCGATACTCAGTTCCGCACGGGCAGACTTTATCTTGTCAAAGCAGTACAGATCCGAAAGATCTATCTGCTCACTGTATCGGTGTGCTTCGTCACGTATGCTGAACCCCGAGGGTATCTTCTCGCGTATGAGCTTATCGAGCTTCTGGAGCTCGATATGCTTCTCCTTGATGCGGACTGTCTCCATTCCGCAGCCGATATCTACACCTACGAAATTGGGCACTACTTTATCCTTTACAGTCATCGTCGTACCGATAGTACAACCTGCTCCTGCGTGAACGTCTGGCATTATACGGATATTCAGTCCTTCGCTCATATGTTGGTTGCACATTGTGATTATCTGCGATATCGCAGTCTGTTCCACAACATCTGTGAATACCTTTGCTGTGTTGTATTTTCCTGTTAATTCTATCATAGTTTTTCCTTTCCGCCCGCAACAAAAAAGCGCCCCTGTTTGACGCAGGAGCGCAGAAATGTATACCGAAAACAATACACCTATCTCAGTGCATTATACGGCTGTGCAGGCAAACTCCATGCTTATAATATTTGATTTTCTTGTTACTTGAATATGAGTATGAATTTGAATTTGGCATAGAGCTCACCGTCCTTTCTTAGAATATGGCTTTATTATAGCCGTGTACAGTTCAGAAGTCAAGTATATTTGAAAAATGTAACTGAACTGTAATGGAATGAACGGTATTCAGCTATCCCATTTCAGTTTATGATCTAAATAAGTGTTTTCAATTTCACCATTACTCTTCTTGTAAACAGGATTGCACAGATACTTCACTGAAACTTCTTCTGTAAGCCATATTCCACTATCACATAGTTCCTTACCGTTCAAAGTGACACAGCGAGATTTTCCCCAAGGTCGGTCTGAAGCTGGAACGCCGAAAGTATATCCGTCTATACTCATATCGTAAGCAGATATTTTCAGCACAACAGGCGTCGTGCCCCAACGTTCGGCTGCTCTCCACACTTCATTGATGTCACTGTGCAGATGTACAGCGTGGCGCTTCATTTTCTTTATTGCTCCGCTTTTCAGTATAGCTTCAAGTGCCTCAGCCGTCGTGCCATGATACAGATAACTTGTCGGTAACAGGGCTTATCCCCTGTTCAGATATATTCTTTTGAGGTGATTATTAATGAGGAAACCGAATAAGTCTGAAATCTCAGCTGACCGTGAGACTATAAACTCTTCTCAGCAGTTTCGACCTGCGATCGTTCGCTACATCGGTCTGACTAATAAAGACTTCACTAATGGCAAGGAGTACGAAGCTTTTTTTGAATACTGGGATGATGTCAGGGATAATCTGCACGTTCGTACGTACTCAATGAAGAAATAGTGAATAATGTTTAGTGAAGAAGAACGGTATCTGTTTGTTAACAGCTTTTCAGCGCAAATACACCAAAAAACAAAAACGGAGCGGCAAAAGCCGCTCCGTTTTAACGTTATATCACTTTTCAATTAACCTTTCAGAGGAAGGTCAGACTGATTGTAAGTACCTGCATCTACCTGCTGGATAACGAGAGCATCCTTAGCAGTAACGCCCTCATCACCGTCAACGTCAGCGTTTATCAGACCCTGAGCTTTGAGACCGTACTTATCGCGGTTGCCGATGTGCTGGAGGATAGCTACAGCGTCAGCAACGCTTATCTTATTATCGAGGTTCGCGTCGCCGTACTTAGAAGCAACGGGAGCAGCAGTTGTAACTGTTGTTGTGGTAGTAGTTGTCTGCTCTTCTGTTGTTGTGGTTGTAGTCGTGGTAGTCGTGGTAGTAGTTGTTGTTGTTGTTGTAGTTGTAGTGGTGGTAGTTGTAGTAGTAGTTGTTGTTGTCTGCTTCTCAGCCTCTAATACCTGAGCAGGAACAGCGATGATGTCGTTGTAGAATGACTTAGGCTGGCAGTTGCTGTCGAAGGGAAGGGGCTTACCGCCGTCATTGTAAGAATTTCTCCAGCTTGCGGAATCGCAGTGACCCCAGAGTGTGAAGCTTGAGATGTTGTTATGACGGATAGCAGCCTGTCTGAAGATGTCAACGAAGAGGTCAGCGCCATTCTTTGCAGCGCAGTTAGTAACGTCGAGCTCAGTTATCTGAACATCGAGACCGAGGCTGTTGAAGAGGTCGATAGCATCAGCATAAGTGCCGAACTGAGAATCTGTAGACTTTGTAGCACTGCCTGTGCCGCCGAAGTCTGCAGCGTGCATATGAGACTGCATACCGATACCGTCGATGTAGTCGCCCTCTGCGATTATCTTCTTAGCCATCTTGTAGAGGTCATCGCGCTTAGCAACGAAGTACTCGTTATAATCGTTCATGTAAAGCTTGCAGCCCTCAGGAGCATACTGTCTTGCGTACTTGAAAGCGTTGATTACGAACTGGTCGCTGTGGTAGCAGCTCCACCAGTCGGAGTATTCCTTACCATCGCCGCGGAAACCGCCGCCGTCGTTCTGGAAGAGCTCATTACATACGTCGTAAGAATAAACCTGAAGGTTAGGATAATCTCTCTTGAGAGTATCAAATGTGTTCTTGATCATGCTCTCGAGACGCTTGTTCATGCGATCGGGAGAAACCATTGCGCCGTTATCGCTGAAGTTCTCTCTGAAGATCCAGCCGGGGGTCTGTGAGTACCATACGAATGTATGTCCACGGAGACCAATATTGTTCTGCTCACAGAATTTGAGGATAGGAGCAGCAGATGAAAGGTTGATAGCAATGTTGTCGCCCGATGAACGGCTGCGGTCACAGATAGTATCAGGCTTCATCTCGTTCTCACATGTGATGGAGTTGAAGTGCGTCTTGATGAACTGCTGTACCTGAGGATTCTGGATATTACGTGCATTTACTGCTGTACCTATACGGAAGCACTCGCCGTAGTAATCCTTTAAACCTGTACCGTTCTTATCGTATGTGTAATTGTTGTTCTGATGCGCAGCAATACCATCAGGAGAAGAGATAACTGCCTGTGTGGTTGTAGGATTGGAATAGCTGCTTGTAGCAGTAGTAACAGTAGGAACAGAAGAACCGTCAACTGTACCGCCGCCTGTCCTTACGGAAGAAGCCTTGCCTTTTTCGGAGATCTGGAGAGAATCTATCCAGAGGTCTGTGAGGCTGTCGGGAGCTTCGATATAGAGAGTCATGCTTGAAGCGCCTGAAGGAACGGTGAACGAAGTGTTCTCGAGCTTGGTCCACTCGCCGCTCTTGGCAGTTTCCTTAGCAACGTCAGCCCAATCCTGAGTGCCGCCTGATGTGTACTCAAGGGAGAGCTTGAGAGTTGTGGATGAACCACTCTGCTGGAGACCTGCTGCGCTGATGCTGTAGGTCTGACCCGCAACTAAAGTTGAAGAATCAAGCTTGATAGCAGCGCCGTGCCAGTTATCGCCTCTGTTGGAAGCCTTGAGCGAGCTGTTGCCGTCGTAGTAGTTCTTATTGTCTACAGAAACAGTTGTACCGTCGCCTCTGCCTGTGAAGCTGCCCTTGCCGTTCTCGAAATTCTCAGTGAGGAAGTCACCGTTCGCGTCAGCCTTCGGAGGCTCAACGGGCTCGTCTTTATCGGGCGGGATAGTCTCAGTGATGCTGAGTGTCTTAACGTCAGCCTGACCGTCACTCTCCCATCCCTCAACGTTGAAGGCTACCTCATAGAGACCGCCCATTTTCATGCCGAGGGACTCCCAAGCCTCGAAGTGCTTGGATATGCTGATAGTACCCTTAGTTCTTGTATCGCGGCGAACGCTGATGTACTGAGTGAAAGCCTTGTTGCCCTCGATAGTATACGAGTTCATGGGATTTGTGAATACATCGTAAACGCTGCCGTCGATAGTAACCTGTTTAGCGTTGTTGGAAGTCGGACGCCAGTTTTTCCAGTCCTCGATGATGTAGAACTCAACGAGAGGGTTCTGAGTCCAGCCGTAGATACAGATACGGGAGTTACCTGATGAGCCTGCCGACCAGCTGCAATCGAAGTTGCAGGTAAATCCGCCGTAATCCTGCCAGTGTTTGGGGTTGTTAAGACCGTAGAAGAGTCCGCGGCGGGCGAGGAAGTTACCTCTTGAGCCGTTAGGTCCGCATTTCCAGCTCGTACCGAAGCCGCCTCCGTTGTCATAGAGCGTCATTGTGGACGAGTTGGGTGTGTCTGCCTGCCAGATCTCATGGTGGTAGCCGTTGTAGGTACCTGTTTCCTGAGTATGGCCCGGGCTTGTCTGGAGAACCTTGTCAGCGTATGCGTTCATTAGTCCGCCGATGGTGACGGACGACATACAAACGAGTCCTGCGACTACACCGCTAACAAAGCGCCTGATACCGTTCAATCTCATGTGTATCATTCCTTTCGTTAAATGGATGAATCGTACCGCGTCGGGCGCAGAGCCTTTCTCTGTGTCCCTCCCCTACGCAGATTCTGTATATATTTTATTACGTTTTTGTGAACAATTCAAGTCATTTTTTGCTGATTAGTTTTTAATCGGTTATTTTTTGCTATTTTTGCTTAATGCAAGAGGGAATAAACAGTGAATATGTGCTGTTTGCGGCTAATCACCGTCATACTCCCCCACAATATTTGGTCAGTTGTACTTACAAATATTTCAAGGCGGTATGTACAATTTATCGAATACATCTGTCACTGAGCACCATACCCCAAAATAAAAACGCAGCTTTACTGCCGCGCCTGTTGCATTTTTTATGATTATGTGATATAATATAGTGAAACGATAGGCATTACAAGGAGGAACCGCATATGTCTCACAAGCTTGAGGGCAGGATAAACCACCTCGTTGATACACTCATAGACGACTACGGACACGACCGCACGATAGACAAGACCGTCGCATTCGACCACCCCGACAAGGAAAAGGTCATCGCCATAATACTGCGCCTACGCAATATCATCTACCCCGGCTACTACAAAAACGACCGCTTCCACATATATACAGTAAGGAGCAATATAGCCGTACAGCTCGAGGACATCATACACAATCTCTCGCAGCAGATATCGGTCGTCCTGCGCTACAATCCAAAATACGAGAATGCGCCGCAGTGCGAAATAGAGCAGTCCGCGCGGGACATCACGCTTGATTTTCTCGAAAAACTGCCCAAGATACGCGACTACATCGCAACAGATGTGGAGGCAGCCTTCAGCGGAGACCCTGCTGCCTTCAACAAGGAGGAGATAATCTTCTCATACCCCGGACTGTTTGCAATACTCGTCAACCGCATCGCCCATGAGCTTCACCTGCTCGGAGTACCGCTCATCCCGCGCATCATGACAGAGCACGCTCACAGCGTCACAGGCATAGACATCCACCCGGGCGCTTCGATAGGCAAATACTTTTTCATTGACCACGGCACTGGCATAGTAATCGGCGAGACTACAGAGATAGGCGACAATGTCAAGATATATCAGGGCGTTACCCTCGGAGCGCTTTCCACGCGCGGAGGTCAGCTTTTGAAAAACCGTAAGCGTCACCCCACCATAGAGGACAACGTCACGATCTATTCGGGAGCGTCCATACTCGGCGGCGAGACAGTCATCGGACACGACGCAGTCATCGGAGGCAACGCGTTCATCACAAAGTCAGTCCCTGCGGGAGCAAGAGTCAGCATAAAAAATCCCGAGCTCCGCGTGAACTTCTCATCGGATAAACCCGTCCAGCAGACGGAGCTCCCGCAGGACGAAACATGGTTCTATATCATATAAGCAAAAAACCGATGCAAAAGCATCGGTTTTTTTGTATTAGTCGTAACGCAAAGCGTCTATTGGGTTCATCTTAGCAGCCTTGCTTGCTGGGTAATATCCGAAGAACACGCCCGTGAGCATGGAGAATATGATAGAAACCACGATAGCGAGCGGAGAAGGCACCATAGTAATAGTACCGAGCACCTGCTTAGCAGTCGGGATACTTCCGATGATGAGGTTCGCGATAACTCCCGCGAGGAAGCCGTTGAACAGACCGAGGAACAAGCCGATAAGACCGCCGATAAGGCACATTATCATAGCCTCGGTAACGAACTGGAGCTTGATAGTAGTCTTTTTTGCACCGAGTGCCTTGCGGATACCTATCTCGCGGGTACGCTCGGTGACGCTTACGAGCATGATGTTCATAACTCCGACGCCGCCGACGATCAGCGATATAGACGCAATAACAGCCACGAAGATCGTGATGACATTGATAATGACGTCGATTATCTTCATCATATCCTGATTGCTTGAAACGATAGTCTTGAAGTTCTTGTTAGCGGCATACTCCTTGTCGAAGAATGCGGTCAGATTCGCCTTTGCGACCTTTCCGTCCGTCTTCGGGTCATACGATAGCACCCAGTACGATGAGAAATCCTCACCGTATTCGCCCTGTATCTCTCGCGCGATGGAGTTCGGGATATATACAGGAGTGACCATATCGTCCTCATTGCCCGAGAGGTTGCCGTTTATCAGCGAATTATACGTACAAACGCCCACGATAGTGAATTCATACGGGAGCCCGTTGCTCTCGGAAGTGAGCTTGATAGTCTGTCCGATAGGCTCTTCATTGTTCTTGAAGTACTGTCTTACAAAGACAGTCGACACCACGCAGGTGTACTTCTTCTCGGAGACATCGCCCATGGATATCATACGTCCCGCAACAACTCTCGAACCGTTCTGGTCAAGAGTTCCGTTGAACGCACCCACCATGTTCACGCCGAGCTCTTTTTTGAGCGAATTCTTGAGAGTCGCCTTGCCGACGGGGTTCTCCTCCGCGATGCGAAGCTCGGGATATTCCTCGACGAGCCTCTCTATCTGCGAATACTTGATATAGTCGTCATAAGTCCATTCAATATCGGCATAGTCATAGTAGCTTGACGTGCGTGGAGTAAGGCTGACCGCCATGAGGTTCGAGCCGAGCGAGTTGAGCGTAGTTGTGATAGTGGAGCGAAGTGTCGTTCCGAGCGTTGTTATCGTGATAACAGCGCAGATACCGATGATTATACCTATCATCGTCAGCAGCGAGCGCAGCTTGTTCGCGAATATGGAACCCAGTGCCATTTTAAGGTTTTCCCAGAGGTTCATTCAGCGCTCACCTCCGTTTCACCGTTCAAAGCTTCGGGCTTGATTTTATCCTTAGCGCCCGTATCGGATATGATAGAGCCGTCGCTTATGGTAACGATACGTTCTGTTTCAGCGGCAAGCTCGGGGCTGTGAGTGATGAGGACGATAGTCTTGCCCTCCTCATCGTGGAGCTTATGGAAGATATCCATTACCATATGTCCCGTCTTGCTGTCGAGAGCGCCCGTAGGCTCGTCGGCGAGAATTATCGACGGATTGTTTGCCATAGCTCTTGCGATGGCTACACGCTGTTT
>JAGCHA010000126.1 GCA_017649325.1 Ruminococcus sp. | reverse complement strand
CGATATCAACTTCAAGCTCGCCGAAAAAAAGACTGCGTCTCCCGAACAGACAGGTGAATAACTCAAATAACCCCGAGGCGTTATGTCCTCGGGGTTTCTGTTTGCAAACTGCCTATCTGAATGAATTAACCATCCGGAAAGGCAGCGAAATACCAGTTGTCAGCCATTTTGTATACGAGTGCCCTTCTGTCCGTTTATTTCCGCAGACTGACGAGAAAGACCGAACCCTCGCCGAGCTTGCTCGTGACGTATATTTTTCCTCCGCAGCGCGAGACTATCTCCTTGCAGAGTGCGAGCCCGAGACCGTTTCCCTGAGCCTGCCGCGAGCTGTCCGCCTGATAGAATTTATCGAAGATGTGTCGTTGCTGCTCCTCGGTCATACCGATGCCCGAGTCGCTGATGTAGACCTTGTAGTGGTGCTCGGACTCCTCGATTTTCACGGTCACTGAGCTGCCGTCCTCCGAGAACTTTATGGCGTTGCTGAGCAGATTCGTCCACACCTGAAAGAGCAGCGAGCGCTGGCTGCACACCGTCAGCTCTGGCATATCAAGGTCGAAGCCGATATCCTTGCGGCTCCATTTCGGCTCAAGGAGCACTATCGCCTCACGGAGCTGTTCATCGAGGCGGTAGCTTGTCGGCTCGTCGAGCGAGACCTGATTCTCAAGCTTTGAGAGGCTAAGGATATTATCAGTGAGGTCGTTGAGCTTCTCGATGCTGAAAAATGCCTTTGAGATGTACTCTCCGCGCTCCTCCGCGGGGAGAGAGTCGTCCTGAAGCAGCGTCAGACAGCCATTCAGCGAGGAAAGCGGTGTTTTGAACTCGTGGGAGACATTGGCGATGAAGTCATTGCGTATCATCTCGATAGAGCCGAGTTCCTGTGCCATATAGTTGAAGTTCTCGACGGTCTCTGCGAGCTCGCGCAGCCTGCCCTTGTATTCGAGCCGCACGCTGTAATCACCCTCGGCTATTTTTCGGGTACCTTTGCTGAGGTCGGATAGCGGGCGGAAGATGTTCCACACGGCAAAGTATGAGATAGCGGACGCGAGCACGACGCTGATGATGTAGATGCTCAGGCTTCCGAATGCGGAAAAAGTACCCGTACGGAAGCTGAACCCGAGCCTTTCGAGCAGGATCATAATGAGCACGAAAATGGTAAGGAGTATGAAAATGGTCGCGAAGAATGCGAGCGTGAGCCGTCGTGCGAGACGCTTGTAGTGCCTGAGCTCAGGCGTTTTCTTAGTTGGTATCATTTTTCACCGCCCTGTAACCGAGTCCGCGGATAGTCACTATCTTAAAGTCGGGATTGTCCCTGAACCTCTCGCGGAGTCTGCTGATATGAACGTCGAGGGTATGCGGGTCGACGTCCTCCTCGATACCCCAGATATCGTCGAGTATCTGCTGCCGCGTGAATATCTGAGAGGGGTAGGAGAGGAGCTTGTAAAGGATAAGAAACTCCTTCTGCGGCAGTACCTGCGAGCCCTCCGCAGTCGTGACCGTCCATGTGCTGTATTCGAGGATAAGGCTGCCGAAGGTAAGCTTTTTCTCGCTTGCGCTGCGGGCTCGCCGAAGGAGCGCAGTCACACGCATTATCATCTCCTTGAGGTCGACGGGCTTGACCATATAGTCGTCCGCCCCAGAGCCAAATCCTGTCTGCTTGTCGGAGATATCACTTTTAGCGGTGATGATGAGAACGGGGATATCGAAGTCAGCCTCGCGGAGCTCCCTTATAAGCTCAAAGCCGTCCATTCCCGGCATCATCACGTCGGATATCATCAGGTCGACGTATTGGGAGTCGAGTATCTCCAGAGCTCTGTCGGCGTTTTCGGCAGGCAGGGCGGTGAAGTCATTTTTTTCGAGGGTACGGCAGAAGAGCTCGCGCAGGTCTTTGTCGTCCTCGACAACGAGTATACGGAACATAACACACCTCCAAGAAATAAACTGCTCTTATTATAGCACACGTGCGGCGGAATATCAAGCGGAGGAAGCGGCGTACGGTGCTGTCCGCCTGACCAAAATACGGAGCACTGTGCAAAAAATGCTATTATTAAGTAATTGTATTGACTATGAGCGTGAAATATGCTATGATTAAAGTACTTTATTTATGTAAGGAGTGGTAATATGATAAAACGAGTTATAGCAGGCGCACTCAGCGCGGTGCTGTGTACCTCCGCGGCTCCTGTCGGAGCCTCTGCCCGCGACCTCTCGGACGTGCTCCCCGCGCCCGCTGTCGGGACAGCAGCCGACGAGCCGGTGTCCACAGCCCCCGCGACAACGGCGGCGACTACAACAGCAACGCTATCAACAGCAGTGACATCAACAGCAGCAACTAAAACAACAGCGGCATCAACAGCAGTGACTACAACAGCAGCTACATCAACGACATTGACTACAACAGCAGCAACTACGAACACAGAGGTCACAACAACAGCGACAGCCGCGACCTCCGCTGCTCCCGAGCCGACGGTCACCATAGAGCTCGGCGAGAGCATAACAGCGGCAGTCAGCGAAGACGGCACGGTCACCATCAGCGGAAGCGGAGAGATGAGCAGCCTGAAGAGCTCTCCGTTTGAGAATATGAAGATAAAGCGCGTCATAATCGGAAATGACATCACAAGCATTGGCAGCGCGGTATTCCGCGGCTGCGACGAGCTTGCTGCATTCGGAACAGCCGACACACCCGAGGGCGTGCTGGAGTTCCCCGACAGCGTAAAAACAGTCGGCAGCAATGCATTTGCGGGCTGTACCGCGATAAAGGAGATCAAGTTCGGCAGCGGTGCGGAGACACTTTGCAGCTACGCCTTCGCGAACTGCACGGGCTTGACGTCGCTGACCGTTCCCGCAAGCGTGACTAAAATGGAGAGGTGCGTGTTCAGCGGCTGTACCGAGCTTAAGGAACTGACACTATCATATGCGGCGACGAACGCTTCCTGCGCGGCAGCCGAGGGCGAAGTGAACCCCGACAACTCCGTACCGGATCTTTTCTACGACGAACACTGGAACTGGAACAATCCTTCCTTCGATTCCGCCGCATACAAGCTCGAGAAGATAACGGTAACAGGCGGCGACAGGATACCGCTGTACGCCTTTGCCAATATGAAAGGACTGAAAGAGGTCGACCTCAGCGGCACGGAGATAACGAGCATTGAAAAGTACGCATTCAGCGGCTGTACATCTCTTGCAGACGTCAAGCTCCCCGCGTCGCTGAAAAATATCGGTGATTACACGTTCCTTGACTGCGCTGCTGTCAAGGAGTTCAGCCTCCCGGCGGGACTTGAAACTATCGGCTGGTCGGCATTCGGAAACTGCACGGGTATCAGCGCGCTCACAGTCCCCGATTCCGTGACTTCAATGGGCAGGGCGATGCTCACGGGCTGTACAGAGCTTACGGAGCTGACTCTCCCGTTCGCAGCGACCAATGCAGCCTGCGCGGCAGCCGACGGCAACACCGACCCCGACCGCTCCGTTACCGACCTCTTCTACGACGAGCACTGGGTATGGGACAATCCTTCCGTCGACTTCACCGACTACAAGCTCAGGAAGATTACGATAACAGGCGGCGAGAAGGTGCCTCAGTACGCTTTCGCGAATATGGGCGAACTCACTGAGATAGACCTCAGTGCTACAAAGACCACGCGCATCGACAGCTATGCCTTCTATAAGTGCTCGTCGCTCACAGACATCAAGCTCCCCGAAACGCTGGCAGCGCTCGGCGATTACTCATTCTCGGAGACCCCGATAACAGCCCTTCCCGACAACGGACACATAATCTCTCTCGGCAACGGAGTATTCGCGGGCTGTCAGAGCCTCGAGGTCACGACTTTCCCCGCAAGCTACGAGAATATCGGAATGTACACTTTCTCAGGCTGCAAGGGGATAAAGACGTTCACCGTCCCCGAGAACGTAAAAACGCTTGGAAGAATGTCGTTCATGGGCTGTACCGAGCTTACGGAACTGACACTCACATACGCCGCCACTAATTCGTCATGCACCTATGAAAACGGCGATACCACCCCCGACAATTCTGTCACCGACCTCTTCTACGACGAGCACTGGAACTGGGAGAACGCGAATTTCAGCTCAAAGCCGTACAAGCTCACGAAGATAACGGTAGTGGGCGGAGAAAAAATACCGCCGTACGCATTCTCAAACTTTGACTGCCTTACCGAGGTAGACCTCAGCAAGAGCAATATAACTTTCATAGACCAGTACGCCTTCAATAACTGCACTTCTCTCGAGGAGATAAAGCTCCCTGCGAGCCTTGTATCCATAGGTAAAGCCGCTTTCAGGAACTGTGCGGCGGTGAAGGAGTTCACTCTCCCGCAGGAGCTGAAGACTGTCAGCGAGTACGCTTTCACGGGTTGTACGGGCATAAGCTCTCTTGTTATCCCCGAGAGCGTGACCTCTATGGGAAGAATGATGCTGAAGGACTGCTATGCTCTTGAAACATTGCAGCTTCCCTATGCGGCAACGACCGTAAGAGCGGCAGCAGCCGACGGCGACACGACCCCCGACTGCTCCGTTGCCGACCTCTTCATCGACCAGCACTGGAACTGGGAAAACAGTGAAATGGACTTCTCACGCTACGGAATATCGAAGATAGTCATTACAGGCGGCGACCGCATACCGCAGTACGCCTTCTCGAATATGAGTACTCTCCGCGAGGTCGATATCAGCGGCGCTGACATCAAGACCATAGATCCATATGCATTCAACGGCTGCATAGGACTTACCTCCGCGGAGATACCCGAGACTGTGTCAGAGGTAAAGCCAAATGCGTTTACAATAACAAATACGGATGTATTCGTATACGGCAAGGAGACCGTGTTCGATGAAAAGTCACTGACCGAGGGCTATGCAGGAACTGTCTTCGGCTATAACGAGTCCGCAGCCAAGACCTACGCAGACGAGAACGAGTACAGTTTCAGCCCCCTTGACGGCAAGGCTGTCATCAGTCCGGGCTTCGTGTCAATGGCTATCGGCGACACTTACAAAATAAAGACAGGCGCAGAGGGCGTTACGTTCAGTTCGTCCGCCCCGACCATTGCAGCAGCGGACAAAAACGGCACAGTCACAGCCCTTGCCGAGGGCAAAGCAGTCATAGAGGCTATCGCCGCAGACGGAACGAGCTATACCGTAGATATCGAGGTCAGACCGCGGGTATCGCTCTACACGCTCGGCGACGTCAACGACGACGGCAAGATAGACGCAAAGGACGCCTCCGCCATACTTGTTGAATACTCCAAGATGTCCACAGGCGGAGAGAGCGCATTCACCGCATCTCAGAGGAAGGCAGCTGACGTCAACAACGACAGCAAAACAGACGCGAAGGACGCCTCTGCGATACTGGCATACTACGCCCTCGCCTCCACAGCAGAGGGAGATATCCCCACACTTGAGGAATACCTCGCAAACAAAGAATAGGCAAACCGAACCCCAGAAAAAGAATACAGCAAGAAAAAGAGGATCCCGAAAGATCCTCTTTTCCTTATCATTATATTCCTTGGGGAATGTGGATGGCGTATTACGCTCACACCTCAGGCAGAGCGGCTATTGCGCCCGCGTCGAGCATCTGGATAGAAAGCGCATCTCTTGCAGTAACACCGTCGCCGCGTGCGTAAACGTCGGCATTGTCAGCAGCCTCGGCTGTAAGCGCGTACTTGTCCCTGTTTGCCACGAACTGGAGTATCGCTACTGCGTCCGCAACGGACACCTTTTTGTCGAGGTTGACGTCGCCGAGGAGCGAACCCGCGGGAGCCGCAGTAGTCTCGGTCGGAACAGTAGTTGTAACAGTCTCGGACTCGGTAGTTACCTCGGAAGAAACAGTCGTTGTCTCGGTAACGGTGGTCGTAGTTGTTGTCTCCGTAGTAGTCGTAGTTTCAGCAGCAGGAGCGCTGTCCGAATATACCACGGGAGCAGAGCTCTGTGATATGCCTGAAGCCATATGGTAGCCGAGCGACTTATAAGTACCGTTGGTCTCGGCGAAGCCCGCAGGCTTGGGAGAGCCGTCCGCGTTTCTCCATGCAGAATGGAAGTCCGTACCCATAGCGGGAACATTCAGTGTGATGAAGTCGTTATCGGTAGGAGTCACCACATCGCCGACCTTGGGCTGAGTACCGTCTGCATTGAACGAACCTGCGCTGTAGTAGTACTTGGAGTTATAGTAGAGCGCGTTCTTGACAACGCCCTTGAACTTGTCATTCGTGAGCTTGATGCCCGCGGCGTTGGTCTTGGAGACCTTGCCTGTATTGTAATAAGTGATGATATTCTGGATATCAGCATCTGCGGCGTTTCTGTAGACCATGTAATTTGCCTTGCCCTTGCCGCCGATACCGTTGTTGTAGGAAGTACAGTTCTTCATTACGCCGAACAGCGGGTTGTTATTATCGGTAAAGCCGCAGTTGAGGTTCTCAAATGCGAGGCAGTTCTCAACAACGTGGCGTGTACCCACACCGCCTCCGCCGAGCTTGAAGCCGTTGCCGTCGCAGTCGCCGTAGCCCTTGCCGTCCTCGGTGAAGCCGTTGCGGAAAGCGATACAGTTCTTGATGGTTACCACGCCTATAGGGCCTGTTTCCGTCTTAGCGTAGAGGTCCCAGCCGTCGTCGGAGTTATTGTACGCGATACAGCCGTCGAAGATGTTGCCCTCTCCGCAGGTGAGCTTAGCGGCGAAGCCGTCAGCGTTCTCCATGGTAGCAGTGTCGCAGTTGTTGCGCGAGGTGCAGTTCTTTACGAGATTATTTGTCGGCCACTGAGCAATGGTATTGTAAGAGGTGGTGTAGCGTGAAAGCTGCAAGCCCGTGTCCTGATTGTTCTCGAATATCATGTTCTCGATGATATTGTTGTCGCCCGAGAGGAGCATACCGTTATCGCCCGAATTAGCAACGGTGAAGCCGTAGAAGTGCCAGTAGCTTCCGTCGAGGACGAATCCGCGTGCAGAAGAATCCACTGCCTGACCCGTGAAGTCGAACTTTACCTTTGCGCCGGGGTAAGCGGCAATTGTCTTGTACTGACCCTGAGCGCCCGCATTAGCCTCCTCGATGAGAATAGTGGAGGTATACTTATAAGTGCCTTCCAGGAGGTATATGAAACCTCCTGCCTGCACATTCTTTATCGCAGTGAGTACGTCGGTCGGCGAGTTGTAGGACTTGCCGTCGCCGCCGCCGTTCGGTGATGCGTAGATGACCTTTTCTCCCGAGAACGGGTACTTGCCGTTGCTTGCGGGAGGGGTGACCGTCCCCTGCGACACAGTTGTCGCAGCGGTGGTCTGTATATCGGTAACAGCCACTGTCTGGGTGGTGGTGACAGGGGGCTGGTACTGAGTCGTAGTTGACACGGGAGCGGGGGTATTGTCTTCCTTGAATCCGCTTCCGATAGCGGTTATCTTGTCCTTGTAGTTTACAAGCGCGCTCTTGAGCGCAGTATTTACAGCATAGCTCTCGTCGTCGGCGGAGTTGTCGAACTGCCATTTGAAGTCGCCGCCGTCGACGCGTCCTGCACCAGCCATAACGACAGCGGGAACGTTCTCCGCGCTGTCAGGATTATAGCTGTACATTATGTTAGAGTCGGTATCAAAGTTATTGTACGCAGTGCCGCCCTGCTTGGCCTTGGCATTCGCGGGGACCTTCTCATTGCGTGATGAAGCCTGATAAGCGTCGAACTCAGTGCCGTTCTGCTGGTATGTGACGAAGGCCTTCTGCCCTGTCATATAGTTGCCGAACGCCTTGATAACGCCGCCGTCCTCACTCGAGAACGTGCCCTTGCCGCCTGCGATGTCTGAGCCCTGCATGGAGATGAGCATCGGGTTTGCACAGTTGCGGAAGTAGTTGTTCTCAACGAAGCACGAGGAGCCCATAGTTACGCCGATGCCGTACTTGGCATTGCCGTCGAAGTAGTTGTTATATACGTGAACGGAGCACGTTCTGATACGCGGGTGGCGCGAATCGGAGTGGTCGTACCAGTTGTGGTGGTAGGTGATGTAGTTGCTTGTAGTCTCGTCCTTCATGCCCTGGAGGTTGCACTTGCCGTTGTCCCAGAAGTGGTTGAAGGAGTGAGTAACATAGGTCGACTTCTTGGTATCGAGTGCGCCGTCGCCCTTTGCCTGGTCAGCGTCGGAGCCTGCATCGCCGTAGAAGAAGTCACAGTTATGCACCCAGATGTGGTCGTTGCCCTGCTGGAGACCGCAGTCATCGCCCTCTGAGCTGTTGCAGTTCATAAAGCCAAGGTTGCGTACCTCGCAGTTGGATGTGTTTTTGATAACGAGACCGAAGCCGTTGAGAGTAGCGTCACTGCCGATACCCTCGATAGTGAGTCCGCAGGTAGCGGTATCAACGTAGAGGTCGCCCTTGTTGAGGGTGGCAGGGTCGGTGATATTGCCGATGAAACGGATACAAACAGGTCCGACCTTGGTATTGCTCTTGAGTCCTGTGATGATGTTCTGAACGCCCGTGAGCGTGGTGTTCGCGCCCTTCTTGTCGGGGAGAGTAACAGAAACGCTGTCCTTGTTGGCATTTGTGACGTATACGACAGTGGCATTGCTCTTGAGCGTGCCGTCGTCGTTGTAAGCGCCCGAGGAGGAGCCATTCTTGAAGCCGAAGCCCTCGCGCTTGTGAGCTGTAGCTGTGACAGAGGTCTGCCCCGCCTTGGAGTTGTCCTCATTGCCGTTTATCACGGGAACTATCTTCATAGTATGACTGCCCGCTTTCAGACCTACGGCATCGGCTCTCAAGTAGCCTGCGTACTGTCTGATGAGCATGGAGTCTATCTTCGCGCCGTCGACGTAAACGTTATAGCCCGAAGCTCCCGAAACAGAAGACCACGTAGCATACATGCCCTCGCCATAGCCCACAGCTGAAAGCACCTTGACGCTGCTTTCAGCTGCGACGGCTGTCATAGCCGTATCAGAGAGGTTTGTGATGAACGTGGTGGAAAGTGTGCCTGTAGCTGCGGAAGCAGCCATTACTGCGGAGAAAACCGCAGCAGCTGTTCTCTTAGCGAATAAAGAGTTATTCATGATCATTCCCTCCATAATCGACCGTTTTCCCGAACGGCCGTCAATGATAGCGGGGAGAATGTACCGGATGCACATTTTGCTCCCCAAATTTCCCATGATTCCATTATAAACCAAAAGTTGACCGGTTTCAATGATAAATAGTACTGATTAACTGATATATTGTCCTGCAAGTTAAAAAATGTTACGCGCAATACATCATAGCCATCTCGTGCCCGTACTGTATTGGCGGAAACAGCACAAAAGCCCCGGTTCAACACCGAGGCTTTTCTTTACGATATATGGCGTCCCTTGCCCTTTTTGCGCTTTTCTACGGGCTTCTCTCTCGGCTTCTCCCTGCCGCCCATGTCCTCGAAGATGGTCTCCTCTTCGATTTCCTCGGAGCCGTCTGTGAGTTCGGGGTTTACCTCTCCCCTGCTCTCGTAAAACGGCGTGATCACGTACTTCTGTATCACCGGGTAACTGTTGAAGCACACAATGAACCACATCGGAACTGCCGAAAACAGCGGTATCATCAGCATGAACACAGGCATGAAATATACGAACAGCACTGCCAGAAATGCCGCGTAAAGCGCAACTCCCACCGTGGCGATGATGTTCTGCTTCATCGCTACGAATGCAAGTGCGAACGAGTTCTTTATCAGGTTCTTTATCGACAGGTCAGTCGCCGTCATCATCAGGAAAATGTAGTAATTCATCATCAGTATCACAAGCACTACGCTGAACGTGATGACAAGCGGCACGTAGAATATCTTGCTGTCGTAATTCACTGCCATGGCGGGGTAGACATTGTAGCCTGCATATGCCGATAATACGGCAATTATATCAAGTATGCCTATCACGCACGCCTTGCCGAAATTCTGCTTGTAGCCCTTGAAAAAGTCGCGGATGATGAAGGAGTGACGTCCCAGCAGGAACAGCCTTATCACTTTCGATATTCCCGCAACGGCGGGTCCGAAATTGACCGCAAATACAATAAGCAGCAGTACCACTATCGTCAGACTGACTGTCGCATTGCTCACGTAATACATCACAGGAAGCGTAGCCCACAACGGTATCGTGAACAGGAAAAACAGTATATTCAGTCCCATCATAAGCCAGAACTTCCTGAAAAATATGTCGAAAAAGAGCGCTATGCCCTCCTTCTTGGGTGCATTTTTCGCGATACCCGCTCCTGCACTCTCGTAATTGCTTGAAAACAGACCCAAATTCAACATCCTCCGTTTTTTTAGAGCAGACCTCCGAATACGTAACTCGTCAGAGGGACTGCAAGTGAGATTATAAATGATATCAGCGCAAGCACCGCAAATCTTGCACAGTACAGTCTGAAACTGCTGCGCTCGGAACTGCGCTTGCCCCCGCTTGCCATGAAACTCAGCAGGGAGTTCGACGAGCGTATGACCTCCCGCACCGCGATGACTGCGATGAGAAGCTCCGCAAGCGCGAACGGAAGTATCAGCACCGCAACTGCCGGCAGGGCGCGAAGTCCTCCCGCGGCGTATACCGCCGATACAGAGACGCCGATCCCTGCTCCGCGGAAAACGAGCAGTGCCGTCCCGACTGTTTGTCCGAAGGCGAATGCCCCTGCGAGAAATGCCGCCGCAAGGAATATCACCGAGGACAGAAGCGTCCGCGTGAATATGCTGAACACCGTGCCTCCGCACAGCGTGGGCGAGAAATACTGGTGCAGCCACGGACTGTCCGCGCCCGCTGTGCTTATCACGGGCAGCGAGCCTATCGCGACTCCCGCCGCGCACGCCGCACACATCAGTATGAAGCCCGTTCCTTTGCCGCGGGCCGGGATGTATTTTACGTGTTTCATTCCGCATCTTCCTTTCATTCAAGGATATGCGGTGCGGACAAGTTTTATGCTTCCTTACTTGGAAAGCTCGTAGGCACGCTTCGTACAGCTCTCGCAGCAGTTCTTGACCGTTTCCTCAAGCTTGCCCTCGTAGAGTCTGTCGAGTCCTGCGAGCGTCGTGCCTCCGGGTGAGGACACCATTTTTATGAGCTCGGCTATGCTGTAGCCCGAGTCCGTTATCATCTTCGCGGAACCGATAAGGCTCTGGCTGAACAGCTCGGTAGCGGCTGCCGTGTCAATGCCCTCGGCTGCGGCGTAGTCGATGAATGCCTTAGCGAAAAGATAGATGAACGCGGGGCTGCTGCCGTTTATCGCGATTATCTCCTTCATCTTGTCCTTGGGCACTACCGCTGCCTTTCCGCATGAGCGGAACACGCCGAGGATAAGCTCGAACTCTGCGTCTGTCACCTTGTCATTGCGGGAGAGCGCGGAGGCTCCCTCGCCGAGAAGGAGAGGAGTGTTCGGCATTACAAGTATGACCTTGGCGTCGGGTATGGTCTTGGAGGCTATAAACTCGTCCGTGATACCCGCCGCTATGGAGATTATCACCTTGTCTGCGGTGACTGCAGGTGCGGCTGCCTCGATGACTCCCTCGATGACCTGCGGCTTTACCGCGAGAAAGATGTAGCCGCACTTCTCGGCAAGCTCTGCCTCGCTGGCACACGCACTTACGCCGAATTCGGCAAGTGCGTTCACCTTGGCTGTGTCGGGGTCGAAGGCGAAGAGGTCGATGTCGCCTGCTTTGGGGCTGCCTGCGATGCCCTTCATTATAGCGGTGCCCATATTGCCCGCTCCGATGAATCCAATGTTTATCTTGCTCATAACGTTCGCTCCTTTATTAAAGTAGATATATCCAAATGGTGAGGATCGCGGCGATAAACCACCGCATTATTCAGCTTCTGCGCGGGACGTCGGGGACGCCGTCCCCTACACGCTGTTGATTCATACAGCGTCGCGATTGGCGGGCGCACAATGTGCGCCTCTGCAGCTCAGCATTAATAGAACGTCGCGACTTCCTTCTCGGGCGGTGCGGCGTCCGCAAGTGCGATGACCTTCAGCACGGGGCCAGCGCCCTTGTACAGCTTGTGCTTCTGCACGCTTATCTTCGCCGTCACGTTCACCCAGTGCTTCGGCTGACGCGGCTCGAACGGCGTGTCCCACTCCGCGACTGCCCAGCAATACTGGATATCCTCCACACAGCAGGTCATTATATGTCTGCCGAGCGCAAAACAGTTCTGCGGGAACTTCTTGTTCTTCGCGGCAAGTCCCTTGAATGTCACGGTCTTGCCGTCGTATTTGACAGGGTCGTCCATTATATCACGGTACCACAGCGCGAAGTCCTCGTCCTTTATCACGATGTTCTCCGCCTCTACGTCGAACGGGAGCGGATCCTCGATATCGTCGTAGGCGACCTGTCCGTCGTTGTATTCGTAGCATATCTCTGTGCGGCGGCTGACTCCGCGCACTATCTGGTGGAACTCCTTTACGTCAAAGCTCTTGTCGAAACGGTTGAATACCGTGAGTTCGCACAAGTTAAGCTTGTCTACAACAAGGCTGCGCATATTTGCGTTGTAGTTGAGGAAGGTGGTGGCGTCCGCGAAGAACATCACCTGCGCTACTGCCCAGTTCTGCGGCATATTCTGAAACAGCTCCGCGGCTGTCCACATTCCGTTGTACTCGATGACTACGCGCTCGGCTTTCGTCTCAATGGCAAGCCTTGCAAGGTTCGCGATAGTCATTTCTTCCTTGGTCTCGATACTGCGTATCTCTACCACGCCCTTCTTCGCAAAGCGCGACGGATCGTACTCCTCGACGCCTTCCTCGAAGACAAGGAGAAGTGTCCTCTCGCCGTTGTTGAAGCGCTTGTCCTCCAGCGTTTCCTGTATGAACTTCGTCTTTCCCGACTCGAGAAAGCCAAGGAACAGGTAAACGGGAATCGGTTCCTGATTGTTCGGCATGGCTCCTCCTTATTCTACGCAGAAAAGCTTCGCTACGGCTTCTTCGTTCAGATTCGAGCCGATAACGCAAAGTCTGCCCGTTGTTTCGGCACTTCCGTGTCTTACGTCCGGCACTCCGGGTACGTAGTCGAAGTGTATCCACTGTCCGTCTTCGCCTGCTACTATGCCCTTTGCACGCAGCACTATACCGTATGCAGCCTCGTCGGAGAGAGCCTCGAGTGCAGCTGTTATCGCCTCTATCGTGTACGGACGGGGTGTCTCTGCACCCCAGCTCGTGAACACTTCATCAGCGTGGTGGTGATGATGGTCGTGGTCATGGTCGTGACAGCCGCAGGTACAGTCGGGGCCGTGGTCGTGATGGTGCTCGTGGTCATGGTCATGCTCATGATGATGCTCGTGGTCGTGCTCGTCATGGTGGTGATGATGTTCGTGCTCATCGTGGTCATGGTCGTGGTGATGTTCATGCTCATCATGGTCATGGTGGTGCTCGTGCTCGTCTTCATCGTGATGATGATGCTCATGGTGGTGGTTAGCCTCGTCGAGCAGCGCCTTCAGCTCGTCGCTGAGTGTGTTCTTCTGTGTCATAGCGTCTACGAGCTGATGTCCCGTGAGCTCGTCCCACTCCGTGGTTACTACGGGCGCCTCCTTGTTAAGCTCGCGTATGAGCTCCACCGCCTCGCCGAGCTTCTCCTGCGAGAGCCCCGCCGTGTGGCTGAGGATAATGCAGCTTGCGTACTCTATCTGATTATTGAAGAATTCGCCGAAATTCTTGTGGTACATCTTGCACTTCTTCGCGTCTACGACCGTTGTGAAGCCGTCGAGCTCGACGTCGTGCGCGTCAATATTGCGTACTGCGTTGATGACGTCGCTCAGCTTGCCTACGCCCGAGGGCTCGATGAGGATACGGTCGGGCTTGTATTCGTCAAGCACCTTCACAAGTGCCTTGCCGAAGTCTCCGACCAGTGAGCAGCAGATACAGCCCGAATTCATCTCGGTTATCTCAATGCCCGCGTCCTTCAGGAAGCCGCCGTCAATGCCTATCTGTCCGAACTCGTTCTCGATGAGGACAAGCTTTTCGCCCTTGTAACCCTCGTTGATGAGCTTCTTGATGAGCGTCGTCTTGCCTGCTCCGAGAAAGCCCGAAAATATCGTAATTTTAGTCATAGTGAAACACTTCTTTCTAAAAATTCTTTACACATTTTTATATTATATCACTTCCCGCGAAGAAATGCAAGTGCGGAACGTAAAATTTGAGGACTGTTTGCGGGAAATTGGCGGAACGCCGCGGGCGTTGTTTACTGTTTGACTAAAAAATAACATTTAACACTTGACAAAGCTCTGAAAAAATGGTATAGTAAATATACAATGTACAGTTGTTCGCCTACGGCGGACGATTTTTCAGTTAAGGTGATATGCTATGGATAAAAAATCACAGCTCATCGTGGTCGACGCGATGATACTCCCAGACGTTTTCACTAAGGTGCTCGAGGTCAAAAAGCTTATGGCTCAGAAAGGTGAGAAAAGCTTCGCCTCTGCCTGCAAGCGCGTCGGTATCTCCCGAAGTGCCTACTACAAGTACAAGGACAGCGTCTTTTCCTACGAGGAGCTCTTCAACCGCAGGATAGTCAATCTCTACCTCCTGCTGAGCGACAGCCCCGGCGTCCTTTCAAGTGTCCTCGTCTTCCTGCACGGGCTTGACGCGAATATCCTTACTGTCAATCAGAGCATTCCCGTCGACGGTGCGGCTACGGTCAATATCTCCCTGAGATTGGCGGACGCTTCCCCCGACGAACTCATTTCCCTTAACTCGATAACTGAACTTGACGGCGTGCTCGAGGCAAAAGTCCTCTCCGCCGAATGATACACGGAGGTTTTCTTTTATGTCAGTCAAATTTGCAGTTTTAGGTCACGGTGTAGTCGGCTCGGGCGTCGTTGAGCTCTTCTACAAGAACAAGAAGAGTATCGAGCATCGCGCGGGTACGGAAATGGATATCAAGTATATCCTCGACCTCCGTGATTTCCCTGACTCGCCTTATCAGGATAAATTTACCAAGGATTTCAATGATATCCTCAACGACGATGAGGTAACGGCTGTTGCTGAGTGCATGGGCGGCGTCGAGCCCGCTTTCTCTTTTGTAAAGGCGTGCCTCGAAAAGGGCAAGAGCGTTTCGACCTCCAACAAGGAGCTCGTCGCCGAAAAAGGCGATATCCTCCTCGCGGCGGCTAAAGCGCATAACTGCAACTTCTTCTTTGAGGCAAGCGTCGGCGGCGCTATCCCCATAATCCGCCCGCTCCACCGCTGTCTCGCCGCTAACGATATCGGCAAGGTAGCGGGTATCCTCAACGGTACTACAAACTTCATCCTCACTAAAATGTACAACGACAATATGTCCTTCGCGGACGCTCTCGCCCTCGCGCAGAAGCTCGGTTACGCCGAGAAAGACCCGACTGCCGATGTTGAGGGTCACGACGCATGCCGCAAGATCTGCATAATCTCGTCACTCGTTTTCGGCAGACACGTTTATCCCAAGGATGTATTCACCAAGGGTATTTCCGAGGTCGATCTCGCTGACGTCGCCGCGGCTGATATCCTCGGTCACGCTATCAAGCTCATCGCGTCTGTGAGACGTCTCGATGACGGTCGCATCCTCCCCGTCGTTATGCCTATGCTCGTGCCGCACGAGAACATCATGGCGGGCGTCAACGACGTCTTCAACGCCGTGCTCGTCTACGGCGACGGCATCGACCAGACTATGTTCTACGGCAGAGGCGCAGGCAAGCTCCCGACGGCAAGCGCTGTTTTGGCTGACGTCATAGAGGCTGTAAAGCACAAGGTTACGGTATTCTCGCAGTCGTGGGAGTCGTCGAGCGATAACAGTTTCGTTGCTCCTGTGAATGCGCTCACGACAAAGTGGTACTTCCGTGTGCCCGCCGACAGCAATATCGAGGTTGAGGGCGCTTACACGGATGAGAACGGCATATCCTTCATCACCGAGGACAAGCTCACCTTCGACGAGGCTAAGGCTAAGGCCGACGAGATAAAGGCTGTAGCATTCCTGCCTGTGCTCGACTGATAAAAATACAAGCGGCTCGGAGCTCCGAGCCGCTTTTGTATTAGAAGTAATTGTCAATATAAACGCCGAAGAAGCGCTTGTCTCCGGGACCGTAATACTTATTATCCGCGTACCACTGCTTGGTATGTATCCTGTAAACGAAGTAGTCGCCGATGATATCCACCTGATTCCCGCTGCATTTATAGACCTGCGTCCCCTCGGGCTGAACGTCCTCCGCCTTATCGACGGGGTAGAACACCGTGAAATTGGTGACGCAGTCCACATTGTACGCGGCGGTAATGAGCTTGTGGCTTTCATGTTCGGACTCTTTGAAATAGCGCGCCTCCGAATCTGTGACAGTGACCTCGGTATCCTCGGGGATAACGTACCACAGGTCGCCGTGACTGCCTATTTTCAGCTCGTTGTACTCCTCAGTATGAGTATCGTCCGCATGGCTGTACCTGCTCTGCCACACCTCCCTGACGTACATCGCGTAGTCAGAGCCGAGGCTCGTTTCGGTAGAGGATGCGTCTCCGCGCGGCATCGTGCGCCTGCCGTCGAGGAGGGTGTCTCTGTCGGCATTGCTCCTGCACGAGTACAGCGTGAATACGGACTTGCTGCTCCGTGCATAGTTCTTGATACCGTCATAGCAGCCGCTGTTCAGATAGGCGTTCACAAGGTATATCCTGACGGGCGGATTGTGCTCCCTGATGAAGCAATCCATGTCCGTGCAGTCGACCTTTTCCTCAAGCAAGCCTATGTTCGACTTCACCCTTATCGAAGAGGGTATCATCTCACCGAAATACGCCTGTAGGCTCTCCTCTATCTCCGTGCGCTGATAGTCGTCCTTTACGGAGCCGTCCGCGCCGACAAGCGCGTTTATCTCCGTGTCATCTGCCTTAAGCGTCATACTGTAGGTGCCTGTGTACTTTTTGTGTGGGATGATGAAGTCGAAGCCCTCCCACTCGTAATTCGCATCGGCTTGCGTGACCTTTGCCTTTATCCCGTACTTTTCGTTTATAGCTTTTTCGGTGCTCGTAATAAGCGATTTCGGCACTTTGCCCTCGTCCTTGCTGCTCCCGCAGCTAACGGACTTGATGAGCATGACCGCTGCCGCCAGTGCTGCAAAAAACAATATGGTCTTGCAGGCTTTTTTCATAATTTCACCCCATAACACGCTTTTTCCCTATAATCTGATTATAGCACACACTTATGCGCTCCGCAATGTTTTTTCCAAAATTACTGTAACGTTTTGCCTTTCTTCGTTACTAACATACAGAAGCTTCTGAAAGGAGGTCAGCCGATGAAGAGGGAGATAGAAGAATACTACGAGAAATACGGCACGAAGGTCTACACGTACCTGCTCGGCATGAGCGGGGACTGCGATGTATCGCGCGAGCTCACGCAGGAGACGTTCGTGCGGGCGATAGGCTCACTCGGCTCGTTCAGCGGGAAATGCTCCGTCAGTACATGGCTGTGCTCTATCGCGAAGAACCTGTGGCACAACGAGATGAGGCGGCGCGGGCTGCACCCCTCCGCCGACACGGATGACACGCTCCCCGAGCCAGACCTGTCACAGCCTCCGCCCGATGAAGCTGCCGAGCAGAAGGACTCGAAGATGTTCGTCCTGCGGCAGGTACACTCCCTGCCCGAGACGGAGAAGGAGATAATACTGCTCCGCGCTACGGGAGCGATGACGTTCGCCGAGATAGGCGAGCTCTTCGGCAAGACCGAGAACTGGGCGCGCGTGACGTTCTACCGTGCCAAGCAAAAGCTGAGAAAGGAGTAATGATTATGAAATGTGAGATAATCCGCGATCTGCTCCCCGTTTACTGCGACGGGCTCGCCTCCGACGAGACACGCGGGGAGGTCGAGGCGCACATTGAGGGCTGCGAGGACTGCCGCGAGCGCCTGCGTCTGATGAAGGAGGCTGTCCCCGAAGTCCCGAAGGCTGATATCGAACCGATGAAAAAGATAAAGCGCTCGCTTCGGCTGAGGCTCGCCCTCGTGATAGGTATGGTGATCATCGGACTGTTTGCGGGGCTGTACAATATGCTCGTAGTTCACCCCTTGCCGATAAGTTCAAAAGGGATAACAATTGAGCACTATTCGCGTATGAATTACGGAAATATGCTTTATGTATACTACAACGGAAAAGACGAAAGTACTCTTGATGTACCGAAGGACAGCAAGTTTGTCATTGACAAGGAAAACGACTGTGTGTGGCTTGACGGCAAAAAAGCCATATGGTCGACAAAGAGCGTCAACGGTGTTATAACGGAAATCAAATATGTACCCGCAAACGGCGTACTTGTACGCGAGGGAATACTATGTGTGAATATAAAATGTGATACCCCGTTCAAAGCAGTACGGTATAATTATGACTTTGACCAGTGGCCGCGCCCAAGCGTGACCAACCCGTATGACTATACACTTACACTTTGTCCGTGTCTGCCATTCAGACAGGACATCAACGCCTGTCTCGGCGAGGGCAACGTATTCCGTGCGGAGTTTGAAGGCTACAAATGCTCTGAGGGCGCAAAGCTGACGATACACTGCCGCGATAAGGACGTCGAGATAGACCTCCACGAGCTCGCAGTCGAAGAAGGAATATTTGAAGAATAACTGTAGGGGCGGCGTTAGCTCACGTTCGTTAACGAACATTAGTTTTTGTTATACCT
>JAGCHA010000125.1 GCA_017649325.1 Ruminococcus sp. | reverse complement strand
AGCACCAGAATATGCCAATTTAATAGTAACTGATAATGATAACGTAAATAAATAATTTGCGTTGTTTTTAAGGCTCGTTGGTCAAGCGGTTAAGACACCGGCCTCTCACGCCGGTAACACCAGTTCGATTCTGGTACGGGTCACCAAATTTCATAGTCGGTGCTTATTGCAGTGAGGTCACACCCGTTCCCATTCCGAACACGGCAGTTAAGCTCACTCGCGTCGATGATACTCGGCTGGTGACGGCCCGGGAAAGTAGATCAGTGCCGGCATTGATATTCCTCCTTAGCTCAGTCGGTAGAGCACTCGGCTGTTAACCGAGTTGTCGCCCGTTCGAGCCGGGCAGGGGGAGCCAAGAAAAGGACGTCTGCAACAGCAGGCGTTTTTTTATTGCACTTTTTATGCAAGATCCAGCTATTAATGCACGCCCTTTCGGGCATAAAAAAGCTCCCCCGAGAGGGGGAGCTTTCATTTTGTTATGCATTAGGAGAAGCGGATGAATGCGGAAGCTTGCTGATAACGCCCGCATCGAGCCTCTGTATCGCGAGGGCGTCGTTAGCGGTTACACCGTCGCCGATGTCGAAGCAGTCGGCGTTGCGCTTAGCCTCGTCGCTGAGGCCGTACTTATCGCTGTTTGCGAGTGACTGGAGGATAGCTACTGCGTCCGCAACGGTCACCTTCTTATCGAGGTTAGCATCGCCGTAGAGCGGCTCGTTCTGTGCACCAGAGGAGGTTGTCTCGCTGACCGTAGAAGTAGTAGTAGTCTTGGTAGTTGTTGCAGCAGTAGTTGACACCTTTGAAGTCGTAGTGATATCTGGTACTTCAATTCCGTCGATTATCGAGTAATAAGCGGGCTTAGCCTCGTAGTCCTTGTTGAAGAGGAGAGGATTCTTGCTGGCACGCCAGCTCTGGTCGTCGGTCGTACCCCATACAACTACTGCGGAAACATAGTCCTTATAAGCAACGATAGCGTCGAAGATGTCGCTGTAGTACTTCGCCTGAAGTTCGTAATTCTCGCCGTCAACGGTGGCGTCGAGCTCGGTTATCTGTATGTCGAGACCTGTCTTGCTGAACTTCTCGAGAGCGTTCTTGTACATACCTGCAGTCGGGAAAGGGTCATTTCCGCCGTTATTGGTAACATTGAGGTGAGACTGCATACCGATGCCGTCGATGAAGTGACCATCGGAGTTTATCTCCTCAGCGAGCTTTACGATAGCGTCCTTCTTGTCCATGTATTCGTTGTAATCGTTGTAGAAGAGCTCAGTGCCCTCGGGAGCGTACTTCTTGGCATACTCGAAAGCGGGCTTGATGAAGGAGTTGTCACCGAATATCTGTACCCATGGAGATGCCTCCCAGTTATTGCTCTCTGCGGGGAAGCCACCCTGTCTGGGCGAGCCGCCGTCGGTGAGAGCCTCATTTACAACGTCCCACGCATAAAAGTCAACGTCGGGATATTCTTCCTTGACAGCCGCGAAGACGTTCTTGATGTAGTTCTCCATACGCTTGAGCATCTTCTCCTTGGACACCCACTCGCCGTTCTCATCGTAGTCCTCCTTGAAGAACCAGAGAGGTGTCTGCTGATGCCAAACGAGAACGTGACCTCTTACGGAGATATTGTTATCTCTTGCGAAGTCGAGGATAGGCTTAGCGTTTGCAAGAGTGACCTGCGGGTCGGTATCGTCGCCGTCTGCAGCAAGTGCGAGGCAGGCGGTCTTGTCGAGCACTGAATCGGGCTTGAGCTCGTTGCCTGCCGTGAGGCTGTTGAAGTGGTGCTTCACGAGCTCCTTCGTGGTGGCGGGAGATATCTCGCCTACTGTAGTAGCCGTGCCGAATTTGAACATATCAGCGTAAACGTCCTTGAGACCGACGAGCGACTTATCGAGCTTATTGGGCGCGAGAGTGATAGTGAAATCGTCTACGCAGAGGTCGTTAGCCTCGCCTGTGGTCTCGATGTAGATAGAAACATCCTTTTCGCTGTCGCCGAAGGAGAAGCTTGTCTCGAGTGTGACGTATTCGCCCTGAGAAACGCCCTTGACGAGGTTGGTATACTGTGGCTCATCGGAGCCGCCGGGAGTATGCTGGAGCGAGAGGCAAACGGTATTATACCATGCAGCCTTTACCTTGACAGAAACGTTATACTTAACGTTCGGCTCGAGCAGCCCCTCAACAGCGAGCGAGGGACCGTTCCAGCTCTGGTCGCGTCCCGAAACGGACATTACCTTGCTTCCGCTGGGAGCCTTGTCGTCCTCGATAGCCTCGATGACGGAGGTATCGCTGTCGCCGCGCTTGGAGAACTTGGAAACGTCGCCGTCCTCGAAGTCGGTGGAGAACACGACGTCCTCGGTGTCGGCGGCGTCAGCAGTGACCGCCTCTGACGCAGGGAACGATGACAGCGCCATAGCCGCAGTGAGCGCGGCAGCTGTCAGCGCGTTGAATGGATTGTGTTTCATGATAGATCATCCCTTCTGGACTCGTCTAAAGAGTCCAATATATTATGCTCCGCCCCAGCCTATAACAGGGCGGACACATTCGTAATAATATTACAGTTTTATTGTAGCACAGCGGCAAAGGCTTGTCAACGATTACCCGAAAACTACGCAATTATTGACCAACTGACCAAAATATGGTCAGAAAATCCATCCCCCGAGCAGCTGACCGTGATATCCGTACATGAGCAATGTGTGTCTATAAAAAATACAGCGCGTGGTACAGGACCTCGCGCCGTTTGTTTCAGAATATATAAGGCTTTCCGTCAATAGTGTAAACACAGAAGATGATACCCTCGGGGATCAGCGATTTTACCTCCGCCCATTCACCGTCTGCGGTGATGTAGCTGTCGCCCGCTATCGTGAGCATCTTGCGGTCGGATATCTTATTTGCGATATCCTCGCCGAATGCCGCTTTCAGCGTCTCGTCGCGGTTCGCGAACATCGTGTCTGCCTCAAGGTCGCCGCTGAGCTGACAATTTGATATCTCTATAAAGTCAAACTTGAAATTATCGGTAAGCACTGCCTGAAGCTGCTCGCGGTATTCCTTCACGAAATCCTCGGGCGTCGCAAATGTGCCGTCTCCGCACAGGCTCTCCAGGTAATCGGGATAGTAACAGTCGAGCACGCCCTGTATATCGTTGTTGTTGAGGGCGTCGAAGTAGTTGTCGACAAGGTATATCTCGCTGTAATCCGTACCTTCATTGCCGAGGAAGCGGTTGTCGAAGCTGACCATTATCTTGATGTTCTCATCGTCCGAGGGCGTGAGGTCGAAATTGGTCATGTATGTGCTGCGATACTCCTCATCAGTCATATTCTTTCGTGCGTTGGCACCGCCGTCTACGCGCACGCCCGACGACGACGATGAGCTCTCCTTGCTGCCGCATGATACTGCTGTCAGCATAGCTCCTGCAAGCAAAACTGCGAGCGCAGCCTTATTCATCTTCTTCATTGCTGTTCCCCCTATCAGCCAAAGGTGTAATACTTGCCGTCGACTACGGCAAAGGCTATCTCATAGCCGCTTATAAGGCGGT
>JAGCHA010000124.1 GCA_017649325.1 Ruminococcus sp. | reverse complement strand
TCAATGAACTGAAAAAGGAGGAACACGTATGGTAACTGTTGAAAGACTTCAGGAATACGGCTCCGATACGAAAACAGGTCTGTCGCGCTGCGCCGGTAACGAAGCTCTGTATCTTCGTCTCGTGGGCATCACCATTCAGGAGCTGTCCTCCGGTGCGTTAGGAGAAGCATTAGAAGCAGGTGATCTCGACAAAGCATACTTTATCGCACATAAACTGAAAGGCGGCGTAAATAATATGGCACTTACGCCGATTGCCGACCCGTTGTGTGAGCTTACCGAATTGCTTCGGAATAAAACGCCGGGAGATTATAATGCACTTTACGCCAAGATTACCGCCAAAACAAATGAACTTGCCGCACTATAGTTGATAAAAAGCAGAAAAACTCAAGACAGCCGTAATAAACGGAGGAGTACGTGCAATGGATAACGGATTTTCCATATTGATGCTTATTTTCGGAGCAGCTGTTATGCTGTACGCCGCGATTTTGTCTTCGGGGAATTACAAACTTCTGCCGCTTACAGTTCAGCCCTCGCTGAGAAGAAAGGATAAAAAGGGGCAGACCAAACATATCGCTGCTGTAACAGCTGTCGTAGCAGTCCCGATAATACTTGGCGGACTTGCAGGCTCCTTTTTGGGGAATATCGTCTGCCTCATCACTATGGCAGTTTCTGCGGCTGTTATCATATTGACCGCGGTTATTCGTCATAAACACAAGGCAGATTCGGATACCTCGGAGGAGAGGGAGTCTGAAGGAAATGATGATCCGATATAATAAAGCTGCGCCGTCATATCCTTAACAAAACTTTATATTTATTCCGAGACCCGAGGGCATACTATTCTCGGGTCTCTGCTGTTTGAGAGGCTGACTGTTTGTGAATTAACTTTAAACCTTTTCACAATAACATTTTTCATTCCGCCTTAACAGGAATCAATAGTTTAAAATCAAAATAACAAAAACCCTTGACAAATTAGATTGTATTTGATACAATATAATTGTAAACAACGTGCAATAAGAGAGTGATATAATGGGATACGACTTCAAGGAGGCTATGGAACTGGAAAAACAGCTTTGTTTTTCGCTGTATGCGGCGGCAAGAGCCGTAACGCGAGCGTATACTACCTATCTTAAAGCTCTTGGAGCTGAATAACAAGAAATATTGTTGAGGTGATAATATGAGCGTAAAATTTGATCTGCAGGAATATCTCACTAAGGGCGTAGAACGTATCGTGTCGGAAGCGGTCAAAGCTGCGCTCAAGAACCCGAAAGAAAGCGCCTTTATGCTGAGATTTTCCGCTGCAAGCCGTACAGCTTCAAAAAAGCGCCGAAAAGCCGAGGATAACGGCGAGCATATCCCGCCTTTCCTTATCGCAAGCATCACCAGCAAGTGCAATCTTCACTGTGCAGGCTGCTACTCACGGTGCAATCATGCGACAGTCGATTCCGAACCTGTCAGACAGCTCACCGATGAGGAGTGGCAGGCGTTGTTCGATGAAGCCGAGGAGCTCGGTATCAGCTTTATCCTGCTTGCGGGCGGTGAACCAATGCTCAGACGCGGCGTTATCGAAGCGGCAGGGAAAAAGCCGAATATCCTGTTCCCCATTCTTACCAACGGCACATTCCTTGACGAAAGATACTTAGCGCTGTTCGACAAGTGCCGCAATCTCATCCCATTTATGAGTATCGAGGGAAGCCGCGAACTGACAGACGAAAGGCGCGGTGCAGGTATCTACGACAAGCTTATCGCTAATATGGACGAGATAAAAAAGCGCGGACTCGTATTCGGAGCTTCCGTGACGGTCACCACAAGAAATTACAGGGAAGTGACCTCTCAGGCGTTTTTGGACAGCCTTGCGGAAAAAGGATGTAAAGCGGTCATATTCGTGGAGTATGTCCCTGTGACCGAGGAGAGCAGAGAGCTTGCTCCCACAGATACCGAGCGTGAGTATATGCAGAGCGAGATAATACGGCTGAGGGAAACTCGCCCCGAAATGGTATACATATCATTCCCCGGCGATGAGAAAAGCTCAGGCGGGTGTGTAGCCGCAGGCAGAGGCTTCTTCCATATCAATTCCCACGGAGGCGCAGAGCCTTGTCCGTTCTCGCCTTATTCAGACATCAATGTAAGAGACAGCTCTTTGAAAGAGGCAATGGATTCTCCGCTGTTCAGAAAACTTCGAGATGAAGGCTATCTGCTGGAAGACCATAGCGGAGGCTGTGTCCTCTATGAGAAGCGCGAGCTGGTACAGCAGATGATCAACGTCTAAAATTAGAGGAGAAAAAGTTTTTTTGAAAGGTATTGTTTTATTAGTTATCTGTGGAGTGTGCTTACAGTTGACGATGAATTTAGAGAAAGGGAATTCCTCGGAGCAATGAGGAAAGAGGTAAGAAAATGCAGTCGTTCCGCAATGAAATAACAGACTATATCAAGTCAAAGTACAGCGCCGAGCCCGAATACCTCTGGGCAAAGTTTCCGAATTATGCGGTGTTCCGTCACGGCGACAACAAAAAATGGTTCGCAATAATAATGGATATCCCCTATGAAAAAATCGACCGCAGCAAAAGCGGCAGGGTGGAAATACTGAACATCAAGATCAACGACCTGCTCCTGCAAGACCTGCTCATTCAGCAGGAAGGCTGCTACCGCGGCTACCACTTCAGCCGCGGCAACTGGCTGTCCGTCGTGCTTGACGGGACTTTTCCGCTTGAGAATATCAGGTCTCTCATCGATACGAGCTTCACTGCGACTGCCTCAGTCAAAAAAAGACGGGAGATGCGTCCTCCCAAAGAATGGCTCATCCCCTCGAATCCCAAATACTATGACGTCATCAGCGCCTTCAACAACAGTGAGATCATCACATGGAAACAGGGCAGCGGGATAAAGAAAAACGACACCGTTTTTTTGTATGTGGGTTCGCCCGTGTCGGCGATACTCTACAAGTGCAGGGTCATCGAGACAGATATCCCCTTCGACTTTCAAACAGAAGGTCTGACCATAAAGAAGCTGATGAAAATACAGCTGCTAAAGCGATATCAGGCGGACTCCTTCACATTTGACCGTCTGAAAACCGAGTACGGTATATTTGCGGTAAGAGGTCCGCGCGGAGTGCCCGACAGCCTCAGCCGCGCATTAAACGGGAGAGATGAAAGTACAGGAGGATGAAGCCTTTGAACAGAGGTTTTTCCCGATAGACGAGCTCCCCGAGAACATGCCGCCGCTGAAAATAAAGACAGCGATATTTGAGAAAGTCAGAGAATATCTCAACCACTCATCATAAAGAAAGCCCTCACAGACTGAGGGCTTTTTTCTTTATGGTGAGGAGGAGCAGCGCTGTCGGTAGCAGCAGTAATCCCGCGTTCATACTGTCGCCCGTTTTGGGGCTCTCCGTCTTTCCTGCGGACGCCGCCGAAGTGGTCGCAGTTGAAGCCTTAGCCGTTGAAGTCATGGCAGCAGTTGTCTCCGCGGGAACAAATCTCGCCTCGATATCAGTATGTCTGACCGAGCCGTCGAAGGTGCGGATAAGGTCGTAGGCAAATCCGTTCCCGTCCCTGTAGATGAAGCTGAAATTACTGTCGGCACTGCCTATCACAGTCGAGAGGTAGCCTGAATGAGCGTAGGTAAAGCCGAGCTTTTGGCTGCCTGTAGTCCTTTCGGAGTAGCTCTGCGTGCTTATGAGCTCGCTGCCGCGCTTCATCACGAACTCTGTCTCACCGCGCGAGTGGTCGTGACCGAAGAGGTACAATATATCCATACCGTACTGCTCGGCGAAGCTGTTTATCAGCGCCGCGAGGTCATAAGACCTGTCGATATTGTACGGGTTATCGCCCACCCAGTCAGTGAGCCGAACGCCCTTACTGTTGACGGAATCTGACTGAACACCGAGGGTATGCAGACCCGTATGCGCCGAGATAATGACGAGCTCTCCGCTGTAATCCTCGGCGGTCTCGCGCAGGAAAGCCTCAAGGTCTCCGAGCACGTCCTCGTAGGTATAGGCAGTCGTGCCGTCTTTCGGCAGAATGACAGCCTCCTGATTGAGCCCGTACACTATAACGCCTTTTGCCGAGAGGCTGTTTTTGCCGTTACGGGCAGCAGCCTCCGAACTGCCGCGGAATATCACACCTCCCGCCGCAGAGGGCTCCCCTGCCCCGAGTCCAGCCTCTGCCGACATGAACGAGGCAGCCATACCGTCATCGTGATTGCCCGATGCGAACACGGTATCGAGTCCGCCGAGCTCCGCAATAATGCGGGGGTAGTACCTTCCAAGCATGGTATCGGTATCTGCCTTCGGACCGTTCACGAGGTCACCCGTACACACGATGAGCGACGGTATATAGCCGTCGGTGCGTTCTATGACCTTACCTATGGCGTCTCCGATGAGCCCGTACTCCTCGTGTACGTCCGAGAAAGTCAGAACCGAATCGGGCACGACACCCTTTGCTATGACGAATAACGCGTCCTCCGAGCGCTCGCGATAGCGGACTCCATCGCCGTCGTGCGCCTCGACGAGGCAGCTGACGCGGTGAACTCCCGCTGACCTGTCCCTGAGCGTTTCCGCCGCAAAACTGAGCTCTGCACAGTTCTGCCGCTCTCCGTCGACATACCAGCTCACACTGTCCACATCAACACCCGCGAGCCCGACCGTAAACACCGGTGCGGAGTATCCGCTCCCCTCGATAACGTAGCTCTCGGCGTGCGGCTGCTCAATGATACAGCGCTCGAGCTGTTCGCCGTTCGTGTATATGCTGACCTCCGCCGCCTCTGAAAGCTCAGTCGTGACCGAGAGCGGCTCGTCACTGTCCTCGTCGTATTTCAGGTAGTAATAATCATTACCCTCGGTATATCGCAGAGCCGAGCCCGCGTGTTCCCAGACGAGGTCGCCGCTGACGGAACGGGTATACGCCGTGCGGAGCTTATCACCGCTGCACACGAGGTAGTATTTTCCGGAGGTCAGCGTCGTGAAGCGCGGAGTAGTGCTCGCGACCATAGTCTGCCTGAAATAGTGCCATACAGACCCGCTTTTTTCATCGTCCGCGACAGTCACCGCAAGCTGTTCTCCCTCGCTGTTTTTCACGGTTATTACGTAGTCCTTATCGTCGGCGAAGTCCTTGACCTTGAACCATTTCTCGCCGCCTATGTCAATGGTACTGCTGCCCTCGCTCTCCGCATCAACAAGCGTGAAATGAGCTCCCGAGGCGGCAGAAGCTCCGAGAGGAACGCACAAAACGACCATCATCACAGCAGCCGCAGCCGCTGTGATCCTTGCTTTTCTCATAATTCCTCCATTCCGCCCTGCGCGGCACTTCGTTTTTCTATCTCTTCCTTTTTGATCGCATACGGGTCTTTTATCTGACGCTGCTGCTTTTCGATGTCATACATCGCCTG
>JAGCHA010000123.1 GCA_017649325.1 Ruminococcus sp. | reverse complement strand
CATGGCATTGCGTACTGACGAGCCGCCGCCTGTTGAAAGCGGTATCTGAGCGTATGCCACCTCGTGACCCTCGGGTACGAGCAGTGTTCCGTTCTTATTGAGTACGGAAAGGTTGAGGTAGAACTCATCGCCAGAGAGATACTTCTTCGGGAGCTTGAACGGAATAGTGAGAGTGCTCGTTTTATTCGGAGCAGCAGATGCGTTCTCCACTACGCCGTTGTCTACTGCGATACCGTTCTTAACGAGCTCCCACTGAAGCGTATAGTCGCTCAGGTCGCGGAAGCCGTTCTCGTTCTTTACGGATACCTCATTCTTTGCAAGCTGTGCGGGAGTTGCCGAGAACCAGAAGTTCTGATACTGGAATTTTACCTCTGAAAGCTCTGGCTGAGGTGTTCTGTCAGGGCTTATAAGACCGTTTTCACAGAAGCTGCCGTCATTCGGAGAATCGCCCCAGTCACCGCCGTAGCCGTAGAACTTGCCCTTTGCCTCCTCTGAATAGAGGTTTGTGCGGGCATAGGGCTGCGAGTAGTAGTCCCATGCGCCGTTGGGGAGATTGACCGCTCTCGACTGGTCTACCCAGTCCCAGATGAAGCCGCCGAGCATTCTGTCTGAGCTTCTGATAACGTCCCAGTACTCCTTGAGAGCACCCACTGAGTTACCCATAGCGTGGTCGTACTCGCACATTACATAGGGGATCTTTCCGTCGCCGCGGTTATTGCCGATGCCGCCGGAGCCGGGATACATCTGGCTGTTCATATCGGTACCCATAGCCGTACCCTGTCCCTCAGAATGAACAGGACGTGTGGGGTCGTTCTTCTTGAAGTACCAGATCATATCGCGGAACAGACCGCCCGAAGAGTTCGGGTCGCCTGTGTAGCCCATCTCGTTTCCGATAGACCATGCAACGATCGAGGGATTGTTCTTGAGGCGCTTATAGGCAGTCTCAGTTCTGTCGAGACCGAGGTTATAGAAGAGTGCTCTCTTTGAGTCGTTGTTGTTGTTCTGGAGAGCGTGACACTCCATATTTGTCTCGCCCATTACGTACATACCGTACTTATTGCACAGCCAGTAGAGGTAGGAGTCGTTGCTGTAGTGCGATGTACGGATAGCATTAACGTTGTTCTGCTGCATGAGGCGGACGTCCTCTTCTATAGTTGCCTGAGGAACAGCCTTGCCGTAGAACGGGTCTGTATCGTGACGGTTTACGCCCTTGAATACGAGGGGCTTTCCGTTTATCGTCATTGCCTGCCAGTTCTTGGTGGTGACTCTGTATGAGCCGTCGACCTCTGTGCGCGTGAAGCCTATCTCACGGAAGCCGAGTTGTGAGGAAACTATCTCCTGCACCTTACCGCTTTCATCCTTGAGTGTGAGTACGAGTGCGTAGAGGTTAGGCGTCTCGGCAGACCACAGCTTCGGAGCGGTTACCTTCGTGCTTATCTGGAAGGTGCCCTTGCTGTTTTCCTTGAGGCCCGATACCTGAGTCGAAGCTCCGCTGAGGATATTGTTGCCTTCCTCATCGAATGCCTCTGCCTCTATCGTCCAGCCGCTCTTTGCGGAGGATGTCATATTGGAGACGTCAACTCCAATCCAGAGGTCTGAGTTTGTGTAGGAGTTGTCGAGATCGGTTCGGACTGTGTAGTCGCTTATCTGTACGGACGGCGTGCTTACGAGCATAACGTCACGGAAGATACCGCCGTCGTAGATCATATCCTGATCCTCGAACCATGTACCGTCGCAGAACTTGTGGACCTCTACTGCGAGGGTGTTCTCACCGTTCTGAAGATAGTCTGTGATATCGAAGCGGTGCGGGCTGAAGGTGTCCTCGCTGTAGCCGACCTCCTTGCCGTTGAGGTATACATAGTAAGCTGATTCAACACCGTCGAACTGGATGTAGATGCGTCTGCCGCCGGTCTGCATGGAGCTGTCGAGCGTGAACTTCTTGCGGTAGATACCGACGGGGTTATAGTTCGTGGGAGCGTTCGGACACTGGACGTTACCGTCGTATCTGTCCTGCCATGGCTGAGGCACGTTTCTGTATATGGAGAAGTCGAAGCCCTGTGTTGTCCAGCTTCTCGGGAGCTGTACCGTCTTCCAGCCGTCTGCGGGATTAGGATTGTAGTTCGGATTCATGCATCCGCCGTTGCGCAGTCCCGAAGCCTGCTGGTCGTTCTGCTTTACCGTGAGCTGCCAGTCCTCATTCTTGCCGGTGAGCATCTGTAAATAATCAGACTGCTCGCGTGCGTTGTAATCCCATACCGCCTTCTGGGCTGAAGCTGAGTCCTGATATGGAACAGCGTTTACGGAAGCGGGTGTGCGGTTGACGGCGAACACCTTCTCGGTGCCGTTTTTACCTGTCCACTCCTGATGTGTGAACGATGCTGCGGCGTCAGCCTTCTTGGGCATCATTGAGCCCGTAAGGGGCATAGCCGCCATCATTCCCGACAGGAGCACTGCGATTCCTTTTTTCATTGTAATGACCTCCAAATTCCCTTAAAATTTAGAATGATTTTGTTTTTCCCAGTATGTAATCCGAGTGGAGCTGAACGTCGTCCGCGTCTATCGCTCCGTCCTCGTTGATGTCGGCAGCGTCGAAGATGTCGGCATCGCCTGCTTCAGCCGCCTTGCGGATGAGGATGAGATCGAACGAATCAACGACCTTGTCGCCGTTGAGGTCGCCCTTGATGATGACATCCTCGAGTCCCTCCGGGAAGTTCAGCTTCCACCAGTTGACATTGAAGAGGTAGCTTTCGCCGCCCTTGAATACGAGGTATACGTCGTGAATGCCGGTCATGTTGCTGATGTCAGTTGTAACGGTCTTCCATGTCTGCCAGCCGCCCGTTACGGGTACTTCGACTTCGCCTATCTTTGTTCCGTCAAGTCCGCCGACGCGTATCTCGATAGTACCGCCGTTGCCGTTTGAAGAAACACGGAAATCCGCCGACTTTGCCTCGCCGCCTTTGAAGTCGATTCCCTTGAAGACGATGTAATCGCCGTTTTCGATGAAGCCGACGTCCTGACCGCCTTCCTCACAGCTCTCGACCTCTATGCCGTTCTGCGAGCTGTATCTCTCAGCCTGTATAACATCGTCGATAGAGCCTGTACCTTTAAGGCGGAGGATATGGTCGGACTTGCTGAGCACCTTGCCGCTTGCGTCGGTGACGTAGATGCGGTACTCGCCCTCTGTAGTCGGAGTCTTTATAGATGTGGCGTTAGTCGAAGCCTTAGTCATGGTCGCGCCCGCAGTGAAGTTTGTGGTATTGTCGGGAGCTATCCAGACGATACCGTCGCCCTTGCGTATCGGGAGCTTGCTGCCGCAGGTAGTCTGGCAGCTTGCAGGGAAGACGAAGTTCGCAGCGGAGGTAACGCTCCTCGGCACGAGCTTGCGGTTCTCATCGGAAACGCCCGAGTTAAGGCATATCTTGTACTGCTCGAACGGCCATACGTTATCGGATACGACGATAGGAGTGTCGATATCGCTGTCGGGAGGATTCTTGCCCATCTTGTTGACCGTAGCGTATGTGCGCTTTATCGTGAGGTGGTGCTTCTGACCGTAGTCCTCACAGTTGATGGTATATGTAACGTTGGGGCTTATCTCGAGGACGTTGTCAAGCTCCTCTATGTAAGCTGTACCCTCGTCATTGTGGAGACCGTAGGTAGGAGCTCCGGGACCGCCCGCTGGGATTCCTTGAACGTAGTTCTCGTTTATCTTTGTTCCGGGCATCTGACCGATCGTGTAGATACCGCCGCTGTCATGGAGACGATTAAGGCAGTTGATAACACGGTTATAGCATATCATATTGTTGAGCGAGGTCTTGCTGTCCTTGAAGTTGCACCAGCCCCAGCCCATGTGGATACCGTTGTAGGCTGTCCTTTCGATGGTGTTGCTGAGCACCTTTGCCGAGTCTGTATAGTAGCAGGTGATAGCAGCGCAGCCGCCGAAGCCGTGAACGACGCTGATATCATACAGCATATTCTGCGTAATAAGGATATCGGTGCAGAGTCCCTCTACGCCCTTGGGGAAGCGCTCGTGGTTGTTGCCGGCAGCATCGCCGATGTAGATGTGCTGAGGGTGACCGATAGTGATACCGCTTGAAGTGATATCCGTTATGTAGTTCGCGCTGATTTCGGAGTTCACAACATCGTTGGTCATTGAGATTCCGTCAGCGCCCGTGTGCTTGATAACGTTGCCCGTGAACTTGATGTTCTTGCTGTTTTCAAAGTGAACAGCAGCGGGAAGCGTATCTACCATCTCATACTTCTTGTTGTGCCAGTTCGACTCTGCGAAAGCAGTGTATGTCTGAGCAGCCTGACAAGTCGCCTTGCCGTGAGAGCCTGCCACATTTGTGAGCTGATAGTCCGTGTTCGCGAAGGTGATACCGCTGAACTCGATGTTTTCAACACGCTCGGAAGTATTGTTGCCCTTTACGAGAATGAGCTGTTCGGCAATAGGAGCCTCAACATCGGCAGTCGTCATATCGTCGCCCTGTCTCGGATAGTAATAGAGCACATCGGCGGTTTTGTCGAAATAGAACTCGCCCGGTTCGTCGACGAAGGAGAACGCATTATATATAGTATGTGTACCGCCTGCCGAGAAACCTGCGCCCCAGCCGGGAGTCTGTGCGATAGCTCCGTACGGCTGCTGATAGAGCATGACCACTGAACCGTTCTGATACTTGACATCGCGTGTGCAGACAATGTTCTCGTTCCATGTAGTACCGTTGATTATCTCGAGGTCATCGAAATTCGAGGTTATTTTCGGGAAAGCGTTATCAGCGTACGACGATCCGTCCGACTTTGTACCGGAATCCCACGCCCAATCGGCCTGTCCCGCCTTGACGCTGTACTGACCGTATCCGCCTTTTGACTGCACACGTACGCTGCCCATATTGGCACGGCGGTCGTTGACATAAAGATTGCGGAGCTTTGTATCGCGTGACAACGGCGCGGACCATAGCTTGTCATTGTACTTGCTCCAACCCGTTACCTGAGTGGAGCCGTTGATCACGGGAGTCTCGCCCTCGAATGCCTTATAGATGACAGTGTGCCCGTTCGTACCCGAATCGCGGGTATCGAAGGTAACGGGCTCTTTCAGACGGTAATCGCCGCCTCTGAGATAGACGGTGATGTTGCCCGACATATTGCCGTTGACCTTTCTGACGGCATCACGGGCGGCAGCGAGGGACGCGAAAGGCGAGCTTATAGAGCCGTCGCCGTTGTCGCTGCCGTCGGGAGAAACGTAGAAAACGACTTCATCGTCTGCGCCCCCGACCGAGAAGATGAGCCCCCTGTCCAATGCTGGTGCAGCGGCGAGAGAGGCGCCGAGCACGAGGCTCAATCCCGAATTCAGTATTTTCTTTATCTTTTTCATGATATACCCCCTTCTATAAAAATCCCCTTTCGGACATTAATACTATGTTAACATTATATAAGATGTACAGTCAATTTTACAACCCACTAAATGCATATAGAGTGGATAAACCGAAGGTCTCGTTGACAAAATGCATATATAATTTCAAAATACCCCCAAAAACGACAGCACTGTTATCGAAATTAGCCGTTTTATGTATTTACAATTTAAAGAAATAATTTAAACATTGATTTGACAGAGGTATTGTACGTACAAGCGATTATAGTAATATAATGATATTTGACATTTTGGCAAGCACTTGAAATTCCGCAATATATGGTCAATCAGTCAAATATTGCGGTTATAAAATTGCACACATATAGCCTCATGCGCTGTTGCATTGAAATGAAAAATCTGGTATAATGTAGATAAAAGTTAAAGGGTGTGGTAAAGATAAAGGTCTTCGACTTCGACAACACGATATATCGCGGCGAGAGCTCAATTGACTTCGCCTTTTATATGCTCAGGCACAACAAGCGGATACTCCTGTTTCTGCCGTCGCTGTTCTGGAACGCTGCGATGTACAAGCTCTGCCTCGCGAGCAAAGAGACGCTCGAAAGGCGTATAAACGACGCGATAAAGTTCATCGTCAGGGACAAGAACGAGCTTATCTCGCTGACGGACAGCTTCTGGCAGCGCAACCGTCGCAAGCTTGACAGACGTATGCTCAGGCGCATAGCCTCGGAAGACGTCATCATCACTGCAGGACCTTTTTTCCTCATTGACGCGATAAAGCACCGGCTCAACACTAAGAACCTCATCTGCTCAGAGGTTGACTGGCAAAATATGGAGATAAGCTACTTCAACTTCGGCGAGAACAAGGTCAGGCGCTACAGGGAGCACTTCGGCGACAAGCCCATAGACTGCTTCTATACCGACTCCTACAACGACCGCTCGATGATGGCGATTTCTGACCGTGTATTCATAGTCAAAGACGGCAGGATAAGGAGCATAAAGTGACCGTACGTATAGCACTGCATACAAAGCAAGGAGGGACTCTTCTGAAAAGAGTCCCTCCTCATTTATTTCGTATAAACACGCATTCCAAGCCGCGTGCCCGCTCAGTCAGCCATAAAGACCGCGAAAGCCTTATAAGCCATATAAAGGTCGAGCTTGGAGATAGCCTCATACGGAGCGTGCATCGCGAGCACGGGCACACCCATATCAATGGTATCGACATCAAGGTTGGCGATGTATGCGGCAACAGTACCGCCGCCGCCCATATCCACCTTGCCTAGCTCGCCCGTCTGCCAGATGACGTCCCTGCTGTCCATAAGGCGTCTGATACGCCCCGTAAACTCGGCAGAGGCGTCCGACGTACCCGACTTTCCTCTTGCGCCCGTATACTTGGTAATGCAAACGCCCTTGTTGACATAAGCGCAGTTGTTCTTCTCGGCGACTTCGGGGTAAGTCGGATCATAGGCAGCATTCACGTCCGCGGAGAGGCACTCCGACGCTGACAGTACGTGTCTGCCATCCGCACCGAGATCAGCTGCAATGTCATGGATAAAGTATTCGAGATACGACGAGCACAGACCCGTATTACCGTCGCTGCCCGTCTCTTCCTTGTCAGTGAGCACGGTAACGACCGTATGCTTCGGAGCCTTGCAGTCAACCGAAGCTCTGAGCGCGGGATAGGAGCAGCAGCGGTCATCGTGACCGTAACCGCCGATGAGGCTTCTGTCGAAGCCGATATCTCTCGCCTTGAAAGCGGGGACAGCCTCGAGCTCTGAAGATATGAAGTCAGCCTCGGTTATGCCGTACTTCTCGAAGAGTATGCTGAGTATATTGAGCTTTACAGCCTCGCTGCACTCGTCCTCGCGGAACGGCACAGAGCCGACGAGAAGGTTGAGGTCCTCGCCCTTGACGAGCTTGGCGCCCGTGCGGGACATCTGCTCGGCAGCGAGATGCGGCAGGAGATCAGTCACATAGAAAACGGGGTCAGCCTCGTCCTCACCGATAGCGACTGTTACCTTTGAGCCGTCAGCCTTTATGACAACGCCGTGGAGAGCGAGCGGTACAGCCGTCCACTGGTACTTCTTTATACCGCCGTAGTAGTGGGTCTTGAAGAGCGCGAGCTCGTCAGCCTCATAGAGCGGGTTCTGCTTGAGGTCGAGCCTCGGTGAGTCGATATGCGCCGCACAGAGCCTTACGCCCTCCTCAATGGGAGCGGAGCCGATTATCGACATGATAACGGACTTTCCGCGGTTCACGCGGTATATCTTGGAGCCCGCCTTTAGCTTCATGCCGCACTTATACTCCTTGAAACCGTTCTTCTTCAGGAGCGCAACTGCCTCAACGACAGCCTCGCGCTCGGTCTTGGCTTTGTCGAGGAACTTCTTGTAGTCCTCGGCGAAGCTCATACAAGCCTTCTCGTCAGACTTGCTTATCCTGCGGTATCCGTTCTTGCGCTGGAGGAAGAGTTTATCCTTGAGTTCCTTGGAAACCTTGTCTTTTTCTTTCATAGATGTATCTCCTTGTCAGTCCGCCATAGCGGAGGAATTGATCCTGCTGTAGTAGATATCCCTTATCTTCGCGGAAACCTCGTTTGAAATACCGCTGACATTATCCATCGAGTCGTTGTTCTCGATTATGTAGTCGGAGTGAGAAATGAAGAAATCAGCATCGAGCTGAGAGCACATACGCTCGTCAGCCTGCTCGGGAGTGAGCCCGTCACGCTCGATGATACGCTGCTTGCGAATCTCGGGAGAAGCGACCACAGAGATGATGAACTCGCAGAAATCGTCCGCACGGCTCTCGAAGAGCGTGGGAGCATCGAGGAGGATGAGCTTTTCGCCGCTGAGCGAATGTGCCTTTATCTGGCGGAGTATCTCACCCGTGATGTAAGGATATATTATCGTATTAAGCGAATCGAGCTTGCACTTATCTGTGAAAACTATCTTAGCGAGAGCCTTTCTGTTGAGGGTCCTGTCCTCGTTGAGGATCCTGCTGCCGAAGAAATCCGAAATCTCGTCGAGGCACTTCGACCCCTTCTCGACTACAGCTCTTGCGATCATGTCCGCATTTATCACCGCGAACCCGTTGTCCGCGAAGACCCGTGAAACTGTGCTCTTGCCCGCACCCGTCTGACCTGTCAGACCGACCACCATAACGCCTTCAAGACTGTTCATATCCTTATCACCTCGAATCCTGCCGCCCTTATGAGGCGGTTATATACTGCAAGTCCTACTCCGTCCGTAGAGGGAGCGCGGACATAAACTTTTTCCGCACCGATGTCGTCGAGCTCTCTGAGCCTCTGAAACAGCCAGTGAGCCTGCATAGAGCTGTCCGCACCGTAAGTCATGTGCCTGTATGGGAAACTGACCTCGTCGCCGTCGAAAACGAGAGCATAGACGCCGTCCCCGTAGTTATCGCCGACAAGCTCCGAAAAGTCCGCAAGCGACGACTCCACCATAATAATATCCGCCTTGGGCGAATAGTGCTTGTACTTCATACCGGGAGAAGCGACCTTCGCGCCCTCCTCGACCTCGCTGAGTATCGCAGGGTCGATAACGACCTCACCGCACACATCGAGCAGCATCTCTCTCGTGACCGCACCCGGGCGCAGTATCCTCACCGCGTCCTCGCCGTCGAAGGAGATAACGGTCGATTCCACACCGAATTCGGACTGTCCGCCGTCGACCACGGCAGCTATCTTGCCGTTCATGTCGCGCATTACATGCTCCGCGGAGGTAGGGCTTGGATAGCCCGATGTATTTGCGGACGGAGCGGCAATAGCGCAGCCCGACTGCTCAATAATGCTGTGCATGACCGGATGCGAGGGCACACGAATGCCCACGGTATCGAGCCCGCCCGAAGTCACCATAGGAATGCGCTCATTTTTTGGCATGACCATAGTGAGCGGACCCGGACAGAACCGCTCGGCGAGCCTGTATGCGAGCTCGGGTATCGCCGAGGTATACTTCACCGCGTCCGAAAAATCGGCAAGATGAACTATCAGCGGGTTGTCGGCAGGTCTGCCCTTGGCGGCAAAGACCATTCTGACAGCCTCCTCGTTGGAGGCGTCCGCCCCGAGGCCGTAAACCGTCTCGGTGGGTATGCCCACAACCTGTCCGTCTCTTATCAGCTCAGCCGCGTGTCTTATATCATCAATGTTATTTTTCAGCAATAGAGTTTCCATGCGCTTATTCTTCCTGACTTGCCAGCTTTGCAGCCTGATCTGCCGTTGCAAGAGCGTCGAAGACCTCATCGAGGTTTCCGTTCATCATATCCTCGAGCCTGTATATCGTAAGACCGATACGGTGGTCGGTAAGACGTCCCTGCGGGAAATTATATGTGCGTATGCGCTCCGAGCGGTCGCCCGTACCGACCTGCATCTTTCTCTCGGAAGCCACTTTTGCTGCCTGTTCCTCCAGCATAGCCTCGTAAATGCGGCTGCGGAGTATCTTCATTGCCTTATCCTTGTTCTTATGCTGACTGCGCTCGTCCTGACACTCTACCACGACATTAGTCGGAAGGTAGGTTATCCTCACGGCGGACTCCGTTTTATTTATATGCTGTCCGCCCGCTCCGCTTGCACGGAAGTAGTCTATTTTGAGGTCGGTCGGGTTTATCTCGAGCTCGACCTCGTCAGCCTCGACGAGCACCGCGACGGTAACTGTAGAGGTGTGGATACGTCCCTGCGACTCGGTCTCGGGGACGCGCTGTACGCGGTGGACACCGCTCTCATACTTCAGGCGTGAGTACGCACCCTCGCCCTCAATGGAGAAGCTTATCTCCTTGAAGCCGCCGAGCTCGGTAGGATTAGCGCTGAGCACCTCCTGCTTCCAGCCCTTGGCTTCGGCGTACATGGTATACATACGGTACAGGGAGTTTGCAAAGAGTGAAGCCTCCTCGCCGCCTGCGCCGCCTCTGATCTCGATAATGACGCTCTTGTCATCGTTGGGGTCTTTGGGCAGGAGGAGCACTTTAAGCTCCTGTGTGAGCGTCTCCATAGCCTCCTTGCTCTCCTCGAGCTCAGCCTGAGCCATCTCCTTGAAGTCCCTGTCAAGACCGCCCGCCTCGAGGAGCTCTCTTGCCTCCTCGAAGGAAGCCTGAGCCCGCTTATACTCGCGGAACTTATCGATGATAGGTGTCATATTCTTGAAATCGCGCATGAGCTGTGTATACAGCTTATTGTCCGCGACCGTTTCGGGGTCTGTGAGCCTTGCGCTTATCTCGTCGTATTTCTGCTCCATAAGGGCAAGCTTTTCAAACATTATATCTATCCTTCCAAAAAGGCTGTAATGTTTGCTGTCTATCCCTCGTTCTCTCTCTTTATCCTTTTGATACTTTTCTCTATCTTGCTTCTGGGGACCATAAACTCTCTCCCGCAGCCGACACAGCGCAAACGGAAGTCCATACCCGAGCGCATAACGAGCATCTCGTTAGAGCCGCAGGGGTGCTGTTTTTTCATAGTCAGAACATCGCCGACCCTAACGTCCAACAGTCCCACATCCTTTATACTTTTTTCGTCATCCTGAAAAAATCGTACATTTCACATTATACCCTAAAATCCCGCTCAAATCAATATTTTGAGGGTATATTTTTTCAGGTTTGTGGAAAAATAATAAAAACGCACACCTAAAAACAGACAATACGCATAATAATTACTCCCCGACATTATACAGACGGTATCATTCCGGCTCAGGGAGCAATAATATGCTGAAAGGAGTTACCCATGGTAACAAGGATAACCGCAGAATTTGAAGCCCCCGAGTATGCGGAGGCAGCTCTCGGCAAAGTGCGCAGCTCAGTGCGCGGAGTCTACTCCACGAGCTTTGTGTACGACCGCATCTCCGACAAAGCCGAGCGTCTGAGCCGCGGTACGAGCTACACGATACTGCCCACCGCGGTCACCACGCACAACTACCTCACGGCGGTGCTTGAATCCCCCGCCTCGCGCGACGTGATCCCCGAGCCGCGCCGAAGCCGCAAGACGACGGTATTCATCGTCTGCGACGGCAGCCGCACCCACGAGATAAGCTCGATACTCACGGCGATGGGCGGGAGCAATATCGACACGCCGCGGTCATAAACGCAAACCTCCGCGAATAGAATTATCTCACAAGGAAAATTTCACGGAGGTACAAATATGAACTACAGACCCGAGGGCTGCCTATACAGGACAGCCGAAAACCAGAGGTATATCTCAACAGCAGACGGACTCAGGGAGGCAATGAAAAAGGGGCTCATTCTTGAAGCGCGGGCGGCAGTGTGCAGCAGCACCCACGACCTCATAGTCGAGTTCCCGTGCGGCGAGGGCATGATCCCACGCGACGAAGGAGCAGTCGGCATACGCGAGGGCAAAACGCGTGATATCGCGCTGATATCGCGTGTGAACAAGATAGTCTGCTTCAAGGTCACGGAAGTAGGCACGGATGCAGACGGACGCGTCAGAGCCGTACTTTCGCGCTCAGCGGCACAGGAGGAGTTCATCTCCGAGCATATGAACAAGCTCACCGCTGGCGATATCATAGATGCCAAGGTCACACATCTCGAGCAATTCGGCTGCTTTGTGGACATCGGCTGCGGAGTCCCGTCGCTGATACCGATAGACGCGATATCGGTATCACGGATATCGCACCCCTCTGACCGTTTCCGCACGGGGCAGCTCATCAAGGCAGTCGTCCGCAGCCGTGACGGCGAGCGGATATGCCTCTCGCACAAGGAGCTTCTCGGCACATGGGAGGAGAACACCGCCGGCTTTCAGACGGGCGAGACAGTCTCGGGAGTGGTGCGCTCCGTCGAGGAGTACGGCATATTCGTGGAGCTTGCGCCTAACCTTGCAGGGCTTGCGGAGCTCCGCGGAGGAGTCACCGCAGGACAAAGCGTGAGCGTCTATATAAAGGCGATAATCCCCGAGAAGATGAAGGTAAAGCTTGTCATCGTGGACGTATGCGAGGAGTGCTCCTGCGAGAGCGACATTCACTACTACATAGACGAGGGACACCTCAGCGAGTGGAACTACGTCCCCGAAGCATCGGGACGGAAGATAACAACGTGCTTCTGATAGAGTTACTTTATCAGAAGCGCTCAATGAACAGTGAATAGTTAAGGTGTGCCTTACGGCATAAATCAAAAAAATCGCCGAAGGCAATTCCACAATCATTCACTTTTCAATATTCATAAAAAAGCCATAAAGAAGCTCAGACTTCTTTATGGCTTTTGATTATTCTTTTTTAATTTAAATCAGAAAGCGATCTGCTCAGCGATGTGGTGGAGCTTCTCGTCGTAATCCTTACTCATTGAAAGAGCTTCCTGAATGTCATAGTCAACGAGCTTGTTGTCCTTGACGCCTACAACGCGGTTGCCGATGCCCTGCTCAAGGAGTTCAACAGCGTAGTAGCCCATTCTCGTAGCCTCAACTCTGTCTCTGAGAGTGGGGTTGCCGCCTCTCTGAACGTGACCGAGGATAGTAGCTCTTGTCTCGATGCCGGTCTTTTCCTGAATCATGGTAGCTATCTCCTGCGAGTGACCGATGCCCTCAGCAACGATAACTACGAAGTTCTTCTTGCCCTTAGACTGCTTCTCGAGCATAGTCTTGGCAATAGCGTCGATGTCGTAGGGAACTTCCTTGGTGATTATATCGGTAGCGCCGCAGGCGATACCTGTATTTACAGCGATGTGACCTGCACCTCTGCCCATGACCTCAACAACGGAGCAGCGGTCATGCGACTGAGAAGTATCGCGGAGCTTGTCCACGAGTTCCATAGCAGTGTTCATAGCAGTATCGAAGCCGATAGTATAGTCTGTGCAAGCGATATCATTGTCGATAGTACCGGGGAGACCGATACAAAGAACGCCCTTGGCAGAGAGGTCTGCTGCGCCTCTGAATGAACCGTCGCCGCCGATAACAACGAGGCCCTCGATACCGAGTTCGTCGCACTTAGCCTTAGCCTTGAGAACGCCCTCTTCAGTTCTGAATTCAGGACATCTTGCTGTATAGAGAACTGTACCGCCTCTGTGGATTATATCTGAAACGCTTCTCTCGTCCATCTGATAGATGTCGCCTGTGATGAGACCCGCATAGCCTCTGCGGATACCGTATACCTCCATGCCTTTGCTGAGAGCTGTTCTAACAACTGCTCTTACAGCAGCATTCATACCGGGAGCGTCGCCGCCGCTCGTAAGTACGCCGATTTTCTTGATCATAAATCATTCTCCATTCCGCACATTGCGTATAATATCCGCGGGCTGACAGTCCGCAGCTTAAATTCCATACAAATATATTTTACTGCTTTTCAGTGTTATTGTCAAGTGGAATTACGACAATTATAAAAAAATAATATACACAGCCGCGTTATCTCACCTGATAAGCCCGATATTTTCCCGCGGGAAAGCCGCACAGAGCTCCGCGAAGCTGTCCGCGGTGACAGCGAGTGTCAGCGGCTGTTTCGGGCGGACAGTCTTTTTCACGTCGGTGAGATAGAAGCAGACCTCGGTCTCGCCGCGATATCTCGCACATATCCCCGCGATCGTGTCCATGGGGCTCTCGTCCGAGCGCACCTTAATGCAGCACCTCATTCTCCCGACCATACCTGCAAAGCCGTCCTCCGGCACAAGGCTCTCGCAGATGAGGCTGTAGCTGTCGTCCTTCTGAGAGACCCTGCCGCTTATAAACAGGATATTCCCCTCGGTGAGCACCGCTCCCGCCGCCGTAAAGAGGTCGGGAAAAACAACGGCTTCGAGCTCGCCCGTATCGTCTGAGAGTACGAGGAAGCTCATCTTGCTGCCGTTTCTCGTGACATGGAGCTTTCTCTCCTGCACGATACATAGCATACGCACGCTGTCGCCGTCCTTATAGGAGCCGCAGGCGATATCGAAGGACTTAGCCGTCCTGAGCAAAAGTGCAAGGTGCTCGTACTCCGAGACAGGGGCGCCGCTGAGATACATACCCGCCGCCTCTTTTTCCATTGCGAGCAGCTTTTTCCGCTCGAATTCGGGCTTGAAGGGAATTTTTACGTTAAGGCTCTCGGTGTCCGCAGAACCGAACAGGTCGAGCTGCCCGTCAATTACTCCCCTGCTGCCGCTGCCCGCCATATCGAGCAGCATATCGTAGCAGTCGAGCATCTGTCTGCGGTTGAGCCCGAGCCCGTCGAAAGCGCCCGCCTTGATGAGGTTCTCGAGGGCTTTTCTGTTGAGCTCACGCCCGCCGATACGCTCGCAGAAATCCTGCAAACTGCGGAAATCCCCGTTCATCTCACGCTCGCTTATTATTCTGTCCGCGAGCCCTCCGCCGATGTTCTTGACAGCTATGAGCCCGAAGTACATCTTGCCGTAAGCGTAGGTGAAACCGCGCATACTGCGGTTCACGTGCGGACACAGCACCTCCGTACCCGCGCTTCTGCAATCGCTGATATACTCCGCGAGCTTGCCCGTATTGCTCATAACGCTCGACATGAGCGCCGCCATATATATGCCGCGGAAGTGACACTTGAGGAAGGCGGTCTGATACGAGAGGTAGGCATAAGCCGCCGCGTGCGACTTATTGAACGCATACGACGCGAAGCTGACCATCTCGTCGAAAATGGCATTTGCCGCCTCGACAGAGACGCCGTTCGACTGAGCGCCGCTGACGAAGCTCTCGCGCTCGCTGAGCATAACGTCGTGCTTCTTTTTCGCCATAGCGCGGCGCACGATGTCGGCGTGCCCGTAGGAGTACCCCGCGAGTCTGCGGCATATCTCCATTACCTGTTCCTGATAGACCATAACGCCGTAGGTATCGCCGAGGATATCCTTCAGAAGCGGGTGGATATACCTTATCCTGTCTGGATTCTTCTTGTTTTCGATGTACACGGGTATAGACTTCATCGGACCGGGTCTGTACAGCGACAGCACGACAATAAGGTCCTCCAGTCTCTCGGGCTGCAGGTCTATGAGCTTCTGGGTCATACCGCCGCTCTCAAACTGAAAAACGCCCGCAGTATCGCCCTTTGACAGCATAGCGTACACAGCCGCGTCATCGGTAGGGATACGGCTGATATCGAAGTCCGGACGCTTGCGGCGTATCTCGCGCACAGCGTCGCGGATTATCGTGAGGTTACGCAGACCGAGGAAGTCCATTTTCAGCAGTCCGAGCGCTTCAAGGTACTCCATCGTGTACTGCGTGGTTATCGTGTTGTCATTGCGCTGGAGCGGAACAAGGTCGTCGAGCTTTACCGCCGATATCACGACGCCCGCCGCGTGCGTAGAGGTGTGTCTCGGCATACCCTCGAGCTTCAGAGCGAGGTCGATGAGCCGCTTTACGGAGTTGTCGGAGCGGCAGAGCGACGAAAGGTCGGGATTCTCACGGAGCGAGAAGCTGAGGTCACCCTTGGGGTCGATGAGCTTTGCCACCCTGTCCCCCACCTGATACGGCAGCCCGAGCACACGCGCAATATCGCGCACGGCAGCCTTGGCTTTGAGCGTATCAAAAGCGATGATCTCCGAGACCTTGTCCGCGCCGTATTTCTGCACGACGTATTCTTTCACGCGCTGTCTGCCCTCGATGCAGAAGTCGATATCGAAGTCGGGCATACTCACGCGCTCGGGGTTGAGGAAGCGCTCGAACATAAGGTCGAACTTGATAGGGTCAATGCCCGTGATGCCGATGCAGTAGGCGACGAGACTGCCCGCACCCGAGCCTCGCCCGGGACCCACGGGGATATCGTTCTCGCGGGCAAAGCGTATGAAGTCCCACACGATGAGGAAGTAGTCGGTAAAGTGCTTCTCGGTGATTACGGAAAGCTCGTATTCAAGCCGTTTGACAATGCTCCCCGACACATTCTGTCCGTATCTTTTATACAGTCCCTCGAAGCTGAGGTCGCGGAGGTAAGCAACGTTGTCAGACACGCCCTCCACCTCGAAATGCGGTATCTTTATCGCGCTGTCAAAGTCCATATCCACGTTGCATCGCTCGGCGATGAGGGCAGTATTCGTGACCGCCTCCTCATGCCCGCGGAAGAGCTCCGCCATCTCGTCAGCGGACTTGACGAAGAACTCATTCGTCTCGAAGTTGAGCCCTGTCGGCTCACCGAGAAGCTTGCCCGTCTGAATGCAGAGGAGTACATTTTGCAGCTCTGCGTCCTCCCTTGCGAGGTAGTGGCAGTCGTTAGTCGCAGCGAGTGGTATGCCCGTTTCCGCAGACAGCCTGTACAGCTGCGGCAGCAGCCTTTTTTCCTCACGGATACCGTGGTCCTGCACCTCGAGGAAGTAATTGCCCTCGCCAAAGATATCGCGGTATTCGAGTGCCTTAGCCTTTGCGGCGGTGTACTGCCCGTCCGCGAGCAGCCGCTGTACCTCACCGATGAGGCACGCCGACAGACAGATAAGCCCCTCGTGGTATTTTTTCAGCAACTCGAGGTCGACGCGGGGACGGTTGTAGAATCCCTCGATAAAGCCCGCAGACACGAGCTTTACGAGATTGCGGTAGCCAATGTTGTTCTCACAGAGCAGGATAAGGTGATACGGACGCACATCGAGCTTAGGCTCACGGTCGAAGCGCGTCCTCGGCGCAACGTAGACCTCACAGCCGATGATAGGCTTTATCCCTGCATTTTTCGCCGTTTTCCAGAATTCCGCGGCACCGTACATATTACCGTGGTCGGTAATGGCGACCGCGGTCTGCCCGAGCTCCTTTACGCGTTCTACGAGCCTGCTTATGCGGCACGCGCCGTCGAGGAGGCTGTACTGCGTATGAACGTGGAGATTTACGAAGCTGTCACTTTTCAAGGCTGCCTCCGTTTCTTATCTCGTCGGCCAACTTTGCGAGCTTCCTGAAGCGGTGGTTCACGCCCGAGCGGCTTATCGGCTCCGAGAGCGAAGAGCCTATCTCGCTGAGGCTCATTCCCGAATTTTCGAGGCGCAGCTCCGCGACCTCCCGCAGTTCCTCAGAGAGGCTGTCGAGCCCGACTGCCGACGCGATGAGGCGGATATCCTCCTGCTGCTTCATAGCCGCAGCGACGACCTTGTCGATGTTGGCGGTGTCGCAGTTGGCGATGCGGTTAGCCTTGTTTCGGACGTCTTTATAGATTTTGACATTCATCAGCTCGAGCGTACACTGCTGCGCGCCGATGAAGGTGAGCGTATCCTCGATGGATTCGCTGCCTTTGATGTAGACGACGGTCTGACCGCGTCTCAGCGTAGTACGCGCATTCACGCCTATATCGCCGAGCAGGGTGACGAGCACCTCCGCGAGCGATTCACAGGGCACGCTGAATTCAAGGTGATACTCCTTCTCGGGGTCGTTGACGCTGCCGCAGGAGAGAAAGACTCCCGCAGTGAACACGCCGAGGCTCGACGTCGAGACAAGCTCCTCATTGAACGAGCGTCCCCCGTCGGAGAATCGGTACTTCGCGAAAACCTCACTGATAAGCGAAGGCTCGGTGATATCGTAGATATAGAGGGTCTTGCCGCTGTTGCTCTCGGAGAGCCGGCATTCGAGCTCCGCGCGGAACACTCTGCGGAACAGCTCTGCGAACTCATCCGCCGCAGTGCGGCTCTTGCTCTGGAAGGAGATGCGCTCCGAGCCGAGATGACGGCAGAAGAGGAGCATCCCGTACAAACAGGCAAAACGCCTGTCCTTGTCGGTGATATCCGAGCATATCTCTTTTCTGACTTCATTTGAAAACGACATAGTTTTTCTCCACTCAAAATATGTCCGCATACAAATGTATGCGGACAATGCTCAGAATTTACGGTCTTTGGTGATATCGCGGTGGTACTTCTGCACCTTGTAATTCTTCTTTACGAGGTGCTTCGCCATATACTCCGCGAAGGTGATAGAACGGTGCTTACCGCCCGTGCAGCCGAAAGCGATAACAAGCTGGCTCTTGCCCTCCTGCACGTACATGGGGATGAGGAAGTCGATGAGGTCGGTGAGCTTGCGGAAGAGCACCTGCGACTGCTCGAAGCCCATAACGTAGTCCTGCACGCAGCTCTCGATGCCCGTGTGGTTTTTCAGCTCCTTGACGTAGTAAGGATTCGGCAGACACCTCACATCGAACACAAGGTCAGACTCCGTAGAAACGCCGTACTTGAAGCCGAAGGACATGACTTTGATAATGAGCGAATCAGAGGTATGCTCGAGGAATATCGCCTTTACCTGCTCCTTTAGCTGAGCGGCGGTATAGCCCGAGGTCTCGATATAGTAGTCGGCTACCTCCCTGAGCTGCGAGAGCTGATTACGCTCGTATTGGATCGCCTCGTGGAGATTGCCGTTGAACTTCTCGTCAAGGGGGTGTTTGCGGCGGGTCTCCTTGTAGCGCTTGATGAGGACTTCGTCGTCCGCCTCTATGAAGAGGACTCTCACTCTCACATCCGCCTCGGATTTGAGCTCCTGCCATGCGCGGAATATCTCAGCGAACATATCGCCCGTTCTGATATCGACCGCGACAGCTATCCTGTCGATACCCGAATCCGACTTGCGGCAGAGGTCGACGAACTGCTGAATAAGTTTAGGCGGGATATTGTCTATGCAGTAGAAGCCAATATCCTCCATAACGTCCATAACGCTCGATTTACCCGAGCCTGACATTCCTGTAACAATCAAAAGATCCATATGGTACTCCTGTGCTTATCTGAGTATCACAGGCTCGAGCTCGAGACTGAAGCCTGTTTTATCGAACACTATCTTTTTGATGTCCTCGCAGAGCTCGAGAACGTCGCTGCACGTAGCATCGCCCTTATTTATGACGAAGCCGCTGTGCTTCTCGCTGACCTGTGCACCGCCGCGGCTCATCCCCTTCAGTCCGCACTGGTCGATGAGGAGGGAAGCATAGCTGCCCTCGGGACGCTTGAAGGTACTTCCCGCGCTCGGGTACTCGAGCGGCTGCTTCGAGCTGCGCTTCTGCATACACTCGGTCATAGCCGCCTTTATCGCGGCGGGCTCACCCTTGGCGAGCTTCATGGTCACGGAGGTGATGATGCAGCTTCTCTGTGAGAAAGCGCTGTGCCTGTAGGAGAGATCCATATCCTCTGCGGAGATATTGCAGATATTGCATTCCTCGTCGATATACTGGGCGGAGACCACAACGTCCTTCATCTCGCTGCCGTAGGCACCTGCGTTCATGAAGAGCGCACCGCCGACAGTCCCCGGGATACCGAACAGGTTCTCCATACCCGTGAGACCGCGCTGCTGAGCGTGAACACACGCTGAGGCGAGCAGAGCACCCGCCTGACATTTAATGGTATCGTCCTCGACGGTTATCCCAGCGAAGTCGCTCCCTATGAGGAGGATAACGCCGTCGAAGCCCTCATCGGAGACGATGATGTTGCTTCCGCGTCCGAGCACGCCGTAGCGCACCTCGTTCGCCTTTAAGTATCTCAGCAGTTCCGCCGCCGAATGTGCGGAATTTATGCTGACGAGCGCCCTGCAGGGACCTCCGATGCGGAAGGTCGTGAACTCCCTGAGGGAGCATTCGGGCGTTATCTTACAGCCAAGCTTGTCGCAGAGGGCTGTGAGTTCGCTAATATTGACCATAGTATCACCAAACCAAATCAGAATGATTCATAATTTTTGACAGTTTCCTTTGGGTCTGACTCCATACCGAGCCTGTGGAGGAGCTCCTGCGCGGCATTGTAGCCCATTTTCTTCTGTCTGTTGTTCATAGCTGCTACCTCGAGTATTACCGCGAGGTTACGACCGGGCTTGACGGGTATCGTCAGAGACGGTATCTTTACGCCGAGCAGGCTTACATACTCCGTATCTACGCCCATTCTGTCGTAAACCTTCTCGGAGTTCCACTGTTCGAGCTCAACAACGAGGTCGAGCTTCTCGGTCATCTTAACGGCACCGATACCGAAGAGTCGGCGTGCGTTGATGATACCGATACCGCGGAGCTCAAGGAAGTGGCGGATATTGTCGGGAGAGCTGCCCACGAGGCTGATATTCGACACCTTGCGTATCTCGACCGCATCGTCCGCAACAAGTCTGTGACCGCGCTTGACGAGCTCGATAGCAGTCTCGCTCTTGCCGACGCCGCTCTCGCCCGTGATGAACACACCCTCGCCGTAAATCTCAATGAGAACGCCGTGGCGTGTAACTCTTGGCGCGAGGTTGAGATTGAGGAAAGCGATGAGACCCGACATAAAGTTGGACGTGCTCTCCTTACTTCTGAGGAGGGGCACCTCGTACTCCTTCGCGAGCTCAAGCATCTCTGCGAAGTAAGGGAGCTCACGCGTGATAATGAGCGCAGGGAGCCTCTGTGCGAAGAGGAGCTGCAGGCGTTCTCTGCGCGTCTTCTCGTCGATAGTCGAGAGGTAAGCGAACTCCATCTTGCCGATTATCTGTATGCGCTCGGGATTGAAGTATTCGTAGAAGCCCATGAGCTGCAAACCGGGACGGTTTACGTCGTTCTCGCTTATGAGTATCTCCTCGGGATTCTTGTGCGTGTGTATCACTTCGAGCTGGTATTCGTCGATTATTTTCTGCAATGATACCGTAAAGTTTTCTGCCATAGTTTTTCTCCGTTCTCCGAAATCTCGGTCAATTTTTAACGTTGTCCCCCATCAGCCGATAACGAACGAGGCATACCCGTAAGCGGCTGTTTTTTCCTTAGCGGAGATAAGCTCCTCTGCGGTAGCGCCCGAGCCGCTTATCCTTACTGTCACGTTGAAACCGGCAAGCCTGTCTTTCAGGAAGCCGAGGCACTTCTCGGTAATCTCGGCGGGCGAGCCCTCGAATTCGTAGAGCATCTTTCCGTCCGAAACGCCTTTTTTCAGCTCGTCGACATCGACATTGAGCACGACCGTATTCGCAGACAGCAGCTGCGGCTGCAAAACGTCGCAGTTTCCCTTGAGCATATCTGCGGCAGACACCCCGACATACATCGAAGCTCCGCCCGAGACCGACCTCTCGTAGAAGAGGTTAGCCGCCGAAGTCAGCGCGAGGAAGCGGTCTGTTCTGCCGTACTGCCCGTCGAGGAGAGCAAGGTCAGACTCTCTGAAATAGGGATACATTATATCGGTGACGACTATCCTCTCGAAACCCGCCGCAGCCGCGTCGTCAATAACGGACGAGACATAGGCCAGTGCCTCCTCCGAGGCAGGAGTCGTCCACGGAACGCCCCCGTTCTTGGGGTCGTTATCGACCCACTGTGAACCGTCGTCAACAGTGACATAACCCGCCGACGGATATTTCGTCGGGAGCTGATTATCGTAGAAAGCGCTTATCTCGGCAGCAGGCTTGAAGCCGCTCTGCTCGATAGCCGCGACGATATCCGCGAGCGACAGTGCCGAGCTGACAGCCCCGCAGGTCTTAGCCTCCTGCGAGTCCGTTGCGTAATATATCTTACCGCCTCTCGCTTTAAGCGGCACCTCCACGAACTCAACGCCCGCATTATGAGGCACGGCACTGAGCGCAGTCTGCAAAGCAGCGGCGCTCACCATATCCGACGGCACGAGACCCGCAGCCTGAAACTTCTCGGGAGCCTTCACCTCTCCCTCAGCGGAGGAAGTATCCTCAGTAGCGTCCTCCCCCGTCGTATCGGAGGCAGTAGTCTCCTGAACGGGTTTGTCGCCCTTGTGCTGAGTGTAGTTGATGATAGGCTCGGCGACGCTGTAGCCGATGAAGCCGATACCGCCGATGAGCAGCACGGTCAGAGCCGCAGAGAGCGCCTTGCCGACAGGGCTTTTGCCGTAATAGTTTTTTTCTTTGGTTTTGTAGATTTTCCTTCCCTTGTGTTTCCGTTTCATCTTTTGTTCTCCTGAGTTATAGTAGAACGCGCATATTTTTATCTGAGCGCGTAAACAGCCATTGAAATAAGCCCGAGATATACAAGCATCGCAGGAAAGCCCCTGAACGAATGCGGCACTTTTGCGGAATTGAGCTTGCGGAAAGCCGCAGTCAGTATGAAAGCCGCCAGGATGAAGCCCGTACCCGCCTCCGCGCCCGACAGCACGAAACTGATGAACGTGTTGAGCTCGGGATAGGTATCAGCTCTGTCCGTAATTGTGAAAAGCGTACCCATGACAGCGCAGTTGAACGCCGAAACATGGACGTATTTCCTTGTAGTCTCAAAGCTGTCACTGCCCGCAAAATACAGAGCAGTAAGAAGAAGTACATATATTGCTCCTATTATTAAGGTGTAGAAAAGCAGAGTCAGGTCTGCGAGCCCGTCAGGCAGCAGCACGTTGATGATGTACGCCGCACCGGAGCCCACGGAAGTGAAAATGGTTATCGTGATAGCCGTCCACAGCAGGTTTTTCTTGTTGCCCGCCGCGATGAACAGGGTACTCGTACCGAGAGCCTGCGTGAGTATGAGGTTAGTCGCGAGGAGCGTAACGAACTCAGTTACCAGAAACATTTCCGTCACCTCCCGACTTGTTTTCGCCGCGTCCCGAAGCCGAGCGCAGCTTCCTGTACAGACCGCAGAGCAGACCGAGGAAGATGAATCCCCCGAACGGCAGACCGAGCCCGCTTATGAGCGTATCCGCGTCTACGAGCCTGCCCGCGATAGTACCGTAGGCGAAGAGCTCCCTGACGAAGGCGGTGACTATCATCACCGCGTCGAAGCCGAGGATATAGAACACGAGCGAAGCTATCATGCTGCCGCGCTTCATGCGGCTGAACTTAGTCTCCGACTGCACGACGATGAGGGAATTCACCGCGAGCAGCGGAAAGTATATCCCTACGCGGGAGATGACCTCGGGGAAGAACTCCCCTGCCGCGGACTTTACGGGGATATATACTATCGAAGCGATGACAGCGTTTATGATTATCTTAGCCGCATAGGGCAGCTTTTTCGGCACGAACGAGCCGAGCACGACCGAGAAGAACGTTATCGCTGAAAAGGCGTAGATGAGCGCGATTGCGTTCTCGAGGGTATTGCCGCACATTATCACGGGAGAGATGACCATGAGCGACGAGAGCACGGTATTGTCGCCGAGCAGTCCGTCGAACACGGCAGTCTTTTTATTTTTCATTAGCCGCAGCCTCCTCTCCGAGTGTCTCTGCGGAAGAAGCCGCAGTTTTCAGCTCTTCCTCCTGTTCCTCGAGCTGAGTGAGCTCGATGTGCTTCTCGAGGTTCTTGAAGCCGAGAGCAACAGGCGTAAACAGCAGAGATACGAGGACTATCGCATTCTCCTTCGCAGTCGTGATAACGATAATGTAGGAGAACGCCGCGAGGAAGAACCCGTAGAAAAAGGCGTAATAATCACGTTTCGGAGCTATCCTGCGGTCGGCGATTATATACACCGAGGCAAACAGCACCATGTTCGTAACGAGCGTATACTTCACGGAATCCGCCCTTGTCACAGAAGCGGGAACAATAAGTGCGAGCAGCACAGTTGCCGAAATCGAGCCTATAAATGCTCCCGCTGAGATAGAGCGTCTTAACATCAGCACTACCGCCGCGACCGCAAGCAGGAGAATGCTCACAGCGCCCGCAGGACCGCTGACGTTACCGAGAAGCAGCTCAAAGTCACTGGCGTCCATTTTACCCGTGATATTGAAGCTGTGACTTGCCGAGCTGACGAGGTTGCCCGCCTTCTCGAAGCCCCCCGTGCGCACGTGCGGATCGGGGAACATCAGAAGCTGATTTTTCCACGAGGTATAAAGGAAATCGTAAGCCGCCGCCGCGGGTGAGAATATCATATTCAGTCTGCCGCCGAAAATATTCTTAGCTGCGACCGCCGTGAACACGCACGCCAGTGCAGCGACTTTCAGGTCGAACACTGCAGGCAGCATGAGCGAGATTATCAGCGCATCGGACACGCAGGTGAGGTCGTCTGCAGTGAATTTGCGGTGCATCAGGCGCAGACAGATGAGCTCCGCGATAACAGACGCTCCCGCGCAAACGCTTCCAAGCACGACCGCCCGCACTCCGTAATAGAAATAGTCCATAAGCTCCAGCGTAAGGAGCGTGACCATAATATCTATCCAGACGAAGCGGTCAGATTTAGTCTTGGTCTGCATCAGGCTTCTCCCTTTAGCGACCTTACCGCCTCGGACATATCCTCAGCTTTAAACAGGCAGCTTCCCGAGACGAGCACATTCGCGCCTGCCTCCCTGACTATAGGGGCGGTCTCGTAGTTTATGCCTCCGTCCACCTGCACATCGCAGCTGAGCCCGAGTTCGTCTATTTTTTGGCGTATCAGGCGGACTTTATCCACGGTGTCACGGATGAAGCTCTGCCCGCCGAAGCCCGGTTCCACGGTCATAACGAGGAGCATATCGAGCTCGGGGAGGAGGTCATACACCGACTCTGCGGGAGTTTTCGGCTTTATCGCGAGAGCCGTCCTGACGCCAGCGTCCCTGATAGCCTTTATAGTCCTGCGGACATCGCTGACACTTTCGCTGTGGAAGCTGATTATATCGGCGCCCGCCCTTGCGAATTCCCCGACATATTTCAGCGGGTCGGTTATCATGAGGTGAACGTCGAGAGTCATATTGGTCGCCTTCCTGACCTGCTCGAGCACGGGCAGACCGTAGGTGATATTGTTGACGAAAACGCCGTCCATGACGTCGAAATGGAGCATATCGACGCCGCTTTCCTCGAGTTTTTTTATTTCACTTCTCATATCCAGCAGGTCGGCGCTGAGCACCGATGCAGATACATAATAATTCATTCTATCACTTCCTGTAATTCATACACTTCTATTATATCACACGCCCGCAAAAAAAGCAACAGGCGGAAAGAACTTTTTTCACCTGCGGAAGAAGGGGCGCCTGCAAGCACACAGTCCCTTGTACCTTGGCGGTGAGCTCCCGTGTTGGCTCCTGCCAAAAATGTCTTGACAAGTCAGTGTGTTTATGATATAATGATATCACCGTGTACTTGGAACAGGGCGTGTCCTCGATAATCACCCTGTCCTCAGTCAGCGGAAAAATAATATAATGAGGTGCTTTTCAATGCTTAGAAAAGAAGAAAAGACAGCCGTAATCGAGGCTAACAGAACCAGCGCAAACGACACAGGATCACCTGAGGTACAGGTAGCTATTCTCACAAAGAGAATCAACGACCTCAACGCACATCTCAAGATCCACAAGAACGACCACCACAGCAGAAGAGGTCTTCTGAAGATGGTAGGTCACAGACGTAACCTTCTCGCTTATCTCAAGAAGAAGGACATCAACAGATACCGTGCTATCGTAGAGAAGCTCGGTCTCCGTAAGTAATCATACGTCCATGAAGGCAGAGGGGCAGTCCCCTTCTGCCTTTAAGTCTTTCTCACAAACAAAAGCAGCTAAGGCTTTTAGCATTAAACTGTGCTCCTGCACGGACGGCGAGCAGGGTCAGAGTTTATTGCTAAAGCCGCTGCAAAAAAAATTACAGGAGGCATAACAATGTTCGAGAATTACAGAACCTTTGAAACCACTTATGCAGGCAGACCGCTCATCGTCGAGACAGGCAAGACCTGCGGACTTTCCAACGGCTCATGCTGGGTACGCTACGGCGAGACAGTCGTAATGGCGAACGTAACGGCAAGTGCCAAGCCCAGAGAAGGCGTTGACTTCTTCCCGCTCTCAGTTGACTACGAGGAGAGACTCTACTCGGTAGGCAAGATACCGGGCAGCTTCACAAAGCGCGAGGGCAAGCCCACAGAGAAGGCTATCCTCACATCACGCTGCGTAGACAGACCTATCCGTCCCCTCTTCCCCAAGGACATGAGAAACGACGTATCCGTAGTGATGACAGTCCTTGCGGTAGAGCCCGACAACTCACCTGAAATTGCAGGTATGATAGCAACTTCTATCGCTATCTCCATTTCCGATATCCCGTGGAACGGACCTATCGCAGGCATCAACGTTGGACTCGTTGACGGCGAGATAGTTCTCAACCCCACTCTCGAGCAGAGAGCCAAGACAGACCTCGTCCTCACTGTAGCAGGTACAGCAGAAAAGATAGTTATGATAGAAGCTGGTGCTAACGAGGTCCCCGAGGACACAATGCTTGACGCTATCCTCACAGGTCACGAGGAAATAAAGAAAATGGTCGCTTTCATCAGCGATATCCAGAAGCAGATCGGCAAGCCCAAGTTCGCATTCGAGTCAATGGAAGTTGACCACGATATGTTTGACGCTATCGAGGCATTCGCAGCAGAGCGCGTAAAGTTCGCTCTCGATACCAACGACAAGAATATCCGCGACGAGCGTCTCGCTCCCATTGTGGACGATATCCACGCCAAGTTCGACGAGCAGTACCCTGAGCAGATTGCTATGATAGACGAGTGCATCTACAAGCTCCAGAAGAAGATAGTCCGCAACTGGCTCTACGAAGGCAAGCGTGTTGACGGCAGAGGCATCGACGAGATACGTCCTCTTGCTGCTGAAGCAGGCGTTCTTCCGAGAGTACACGGTTCGGGTCTCTTCACAAGAGGTCAGACACAGGTCCTCACAATCGCCACACTCGGACCTGTCAGCGACGCACAGCGCATAGACGGACTCGACGAGGAAGACTCCAAGAGATATATGCACCAGTACAATTTCCCGAGCTACTCCGTAGGCGAGACCAAACCCAGCAGAGGTCCCGGACGCCGCGAGATAGGTCACGGCGCACTCGCTGAGAGAGCACTTGCTCCTGTTATCCCCTCTGTTGAGGAGTTCCCCTACGCTCTCAGACTCGTATCCGAGGTACTCTCCTCCAACGGCTCCACATCGCAGGGCTCTATCTGCGGTTCCACACTCGCACTCATGGACGCAGGCGTTCCGATAAAGGCTCCCGTAGCAGGTATCTCCTGCGGTCTTATCACCAAGCCCGACAGCGACGAGTTCATGACAATGGTTGATATACAGGGCCTCGAGGACTTCTTCGGCGATATGGACTTCAAGGTTGGCGGCACTCACAAGGGTATCACAGCTATACAGGTGGATATCAAGGTCGACGGACTCACACCCGCTATCATCAAGGAAGCATTCGAGAAGACCCGCAAGGCTCGTATCTACATCCTCGACGAGATAATGCTCAAGGCTATCCCCGAGCCCAGAGCTGAGGTAAGCAAGTTTGCTCCCAAGATGTTCCAGACAAAGGTACCCGTAGAGAAGATCCGTGAAGTCATCGGCAGCGGCGGAAAGGTTATCCAGAAGATATCCGCAGACTGCGACGTAAAGATTGACATCAACGACGAGGGCAACGTATTCATCAGCGGTATCAACGGTGAGAACGCACGCAAGGCGCTCCAGATAGTTGACACAATTGCTAACGGACCCGAGGTAGGCGCTATCTACCGCGGCAAGGTAGTACGCATAATGGAATTCGGCGCATTCGTTGAGATAGTACCCGGTATGGACGGACTCGTACACATCTCGAAGCTCGACAAGCAGCGCGTAGAGAAGGTAGAGGACATCGTATCTATCGGCGACGAGATAGTAGTCAAGGTTACAGAGATAGACCGTCAGGGACGCATCAATCTCTCCCGTAAGGACGCTCTTGCTGACATCGAGGCAAAGAAGAATCAGAATAATGGCTGATAACATCAGATAAGCAAAAGGACTGCCGATCGGCAGTCCTTTTTTTACGCGGTGTACGCGCATTTGCTTATTCAGTAGACCTGCTGTTTTGTGAAATCAATAATGCGCCAGCCGTCGTCAGTCTTGCTGATTGTGAAGTACACCTCCACGTCGTATTCGTTCTTAGCGGAGCTATATCTGTAGGTGCGGATAGCTTTG
>JAGCHA010000122.1 GCA_017649325.1 Ruminococcus sp. | reverse complement strand
AGCGCCCCCCGAAGCAAAGACAGAGGCACTCCATGAGATACTGCCGAAGTACGGCTTCGAGTGTCCTCATTTCAGCGAGTTCAAGCCCGTTCATGCGGCTAAGATACTGGAGGAAGCAAGGGATACAGAAAAGTTCGAGGCTGTGAATATGCTGGTGCTCCGCTCAATGGCAAAGGCGAAGTACTCCCACGAACCGCTGGGACATTTCGGGCTGGTGCTTGATGACTACGCGCACTTTACCTCACCGATACGCCGCTATCCCGACCTTGCTATACACCGCATAATCACCGATATCCTTGCAGGCTACAACAACGACTGGCTCAGCAAGCGCTATGAGGGCTTTGCGGTCAATGCTGCGGAGCGCTCATCGGCCGCGGAAATACGCGCAGTCACTATCGAACGCGAGTGCGAGGACTGCTACAAGGCGGAATACATGAAGGCTCACCTTGGTGAGAGCTTCACAGCTAAGATATCGGGCGTTACGGAGTTCGGCTTCTATGCTGAGCTCCCCAACACCGTGGAGGGACTTGTCCATATAAGGACGCTCCCCGAGGGCGAATACGATTACTCCGAGCCTGTCTCTCTTACAGAGAGGTTCAGCGGAGTGTCATATACACTGGGTCAGACCGTTCAGGTGGTCTGCGCCGCAGTAAACGTCAGCGACGGAACGATAGATTTCGTCCTTGACGACGATGAACAGGAGGAAGAACAATGAAAAAGATATTAGCATTAATGGCAGCAGCTGCTCTCACAGCAACAGCAGTATCCTGCGGCAAAAAGGCAGGCAGCGCTTCTCAGCAGACAAAACCAGAGACTACCGAGGCTGCAGCGACAACAAGCACAGACATCGCAGAGACCACCACGGTCTCCACACCTACAGCAAAGGTCACAACGACCACAGCCGTAACTACTCAGACAACTACCGCACAGCCCGACCCTCTCGGCGGCGGTGCCTTTGAATACAACGCAGACGGAGCTGTTGTTTTCAGCGAGGACAGCTCAAAGGCTGACGATAAGACTCTTTTAGCAGCTGCACAGGCGCTTTACGAGTCCGCCTGCCGCACCGAAATGCAGTTCACAGTGGGCTGCCCCTTTGATGTTGACTACAACGACTACGTAGAAAACAGCTATTCATGGCGTTTTTACCGCATAACCGACAGCAATATCAAGTCATTCAGCGACGTTGAAAAGTCTTACTATAAGGTATTCAGCGACCGCTATCCACATCAGCTGAGCTCCCTTTACATGGACAGCAACGGCTCGGTCTATGCGCTCTGCGGCAACCGCGGTTCTGATATCTACTCTTCGTCCTCAAAGGTAACGGAGATAAAGTCCAAGAACGACGACGAGATATTCTTCACAGTTGAGGATTACTATGACGGAAGCGACTTCGGCGAGGAAGCTTACACCGAAAAGCGTGATTTCTCCGCAGTTATCAGTGCCGACGGCGTATGGAAAGCAGGACAGTTCACTCTGCCATATTAAAAGAACTAAGAGCTAAGAACTAAGAACTTAGTAAGGGCGCACAGTGTGCGCCCGCATGTCAACATACAATTATGCTGAAACCATGTGTAGGGGCTGACGTCCTCGACAGCCCGTTGATAAACATTTATTTTCGGGACGTCGAGGACGCCGTCCCCTACAATACAACAAAAAGCGGCTGATAAATTCAGCCGCTTACTTTTTATTATGATGCCTTTACGCTTTCGCCGCTGAGCCTGCGGAAGTACTCCTCTGCATACTCGCGGTATTCGTTTCTGAATGTCTCGTCGTTCTCCTTGACGTCGTGGAGATACGCATGGAGAGTTTTCTTCTCGTCTGTCTCGATAAGACAGCCTGCGATATTGGAGCAGTGGTCGGATACGCGCTCCAGATTGGTGAGCACGTCCTGGAAGATATATCCCAGCTCAACTGTACATTCGTCGTTCTGAAGTCTGCGGATATGGCGGTTTTTGAGCTCGGTGCTCAGGTTGTCCACCACTTCTTCAAGAGGCTCTACCTTATGCGCTGTAGCAAGGTCGCTGTTCACATATGAGTCGAAAGCCTTGTTTATATTCTCCGCAATAGCGTCTGTGATGACGGTTATCTCGTTGATACATTCATCAGAGAACATTATGCCCTTTTCGTGCATTTCCTGATCCGATTCCACAAGATTTACCGCATGGTCGGATATTCTCTCGAAGTTTCCTACGCAGTGCATCATCTTGGAAACGCTTCGGCT
>JAGCHA010000121.1 GCA_017649325.1 Ruminococcus sp. | reverse complement strand
TCCGCGCTCTCTGAAAGCGAACTCCGAAGCTACTTCTCTTCGTCAAAGCATTTTAACTAATGTAATTTTATTACCATTAAGCGGATTTGTCAATACCTTTTTGAAAAAACTTACAGTAGTTCTGCGATATCGAGGACGAGCCGCTCGGACTTCTCCCAGCCGAGGCAGGGGTCAGTGATGGACTTGCCGTAGATATTTTCGCCTATTTTCTGGGCACCGTCCTCGATGTAGCTCTCTATCATCAAGCCCTTGACGAGCTTTGCGATGTCGGTGCTGTGGCGCATACTGTGAAGTATCTCCTTTGCTATGCGTATCTGTTCGAGGTACTGCTTACCCGAGTTGGAGTGGTTGGTGTCGACGATGAGCGCGGGATTCTGCAAGTCCTTTTCAGCGTATGTCTGAGCGAGACGGTATAAGTCCTCGTAGTGGTAATTCGGGAAGGACTGACCCTTGTCGTTTACATATCCGCGCAGGATAGCGTGAGCGTATGGGTTGCCGTCACTCTTGACTTCACAGCCACGGTAGATGAACGCGTGGCGGTGCTGAGCAGCGGTTATAGAGTTCATCATTACGGAAATATCGCCGCCAGTCGGGTTCTTCATACCGACGGGGATAGATACTCCGCTCGAGACAAGGCGGTGCTGCTGATTCTCGACGGAACGAGCTCCGATAGCGATGTAGGAGAGCAGGTCGTCGAGGTAGCTGTAATTTTCGGGATAGAGCATCTCGTCAGCCGCACTGAAGCCTGTCTCGGCGAGTGCGCGCATATGCAGATTTCTTACGGCGATGATACCGCTTTTGAGGTCGGGATTGCCCGTGGGATTCGGCTGGTGGAGCATACCCTTGTAGCCGTCGCCCGTTGTACGCGGCTTACCCGTGTAGATACGGGGGATAATGAGCACCTTGTCCCTGACCTTCTCCTGCAATTCGCGGAGACGAGTGATGTAGTCGAGGACAGGCTCTTCGCTGTCGGCAGAGCACGGACCGATTATGAGCAGGAACTTGTCCGACTCACCTGTAAAGACCTTCTTTATCTCCTCGTCACGCTCATTTTTCAGAGCAATGAGTTCGGGAGAGAGAGGGTGCTCGTTTTTTATTTCTGACGGGTGAGGGAGCTCCCTGATTATATTCATTGACATAGTATTCTTCCAATCATTCATTATTTGGTGCAAGCCAGTCTGTGCCATAGCGTAGGGCAAGCTGGTCGCAGAGCACGAGCGCGGTCACGCTGTCGGCGACAACTCTCGCGCGGTGGACAATAGCGGGGTCGTGACGACCTTGGACCTGTAAAGTCGTATTTTCGCCCGTATTCATATTTATAGTCTGCTGTTCCTTATAAATGGACGGAGTAGGCTTTACAGCACATCTGAACAATATCGGCATACCGTCGGAAATACCTCCGAGTATGCCTCCGCAGTTATTGGTAGCGGTGACTGTCGTGCCGTCCTCGGAGCGGAACGCGTCGTTATTCTGACTGCCTCTGAGCTCCGCGACACCGAAGCCCTCACCGAATTCGACTCCCTTGACAGCGGGTATGCTGAACAGCGCATGGGAGAGCACTCCCTCCAGCGTATCGAACCACGGCTCGCCGACACCGGCTGGGAAGCCGCAAACAGCCGTTTCAAGAATGCCGCCGACGCTGTCGCCCTCGGACTTCGCCGCAAGGATAGCTTCTGTCATCCTGTCCTTGCACGAGTCATCGAGAACAGCGAACGGCAGACCTGTGAGCTTGTCGATGTCATCATTAATATTGCCGAAAAATCGGTCTCTTATACCACCGCACGCGAGTATGTGCGTACCTATCTTGATTCCTTTGCTGTTCAGTGCGGAGATAGCGACAGCACCCGCGGCAACGATTCCCGCGGTAATGCGCCCTGAGAAGTGACCGCCGCCGCGGAAGTCCTGATAGCCGTGGTACTTCATCTGTGCGGTGAAATCCGCATGACCCGGGCGAGCCTTGTATGCGAGCTCGCCGTAATCGCGGCTTCTTGTGTCCTGATTTTCGATGATAAAGGTTATGGGTGTGCCTGTAGTCATGCCGTTGAACACTCCGCTGACGATTTTTACAGAGTCAGCTTCCTTGCGGGGAGTAGAGATATCACCGACCGACTTTCTCAGTGCCATCTGTGAGGCGATGAAGTCTTCGTTCACGGGTATGCCCGCGGCGAGTCCGTCAAGGATACCGCCAATAGCGGTACCGTGGCTTTCTCCGAATATAGTGAGCGCAACGCTCGATCCGAATGTATTTTTCAAAGCTGTCAACTCCTGATATTATCAAATGAGACTACTTGATATTTTACCACATCAACGTGCTAATGTCAACAAAATCTTTTACTTTCAAATATGATTATAAATTAAATCTGTAAATTTATTGAAAATACTTGAATTCATATTAAACCTATGTTATAATAGGTATATAAATTCGTACCGAATTATCGCGATTTAGTATAAGGAGAACTTTTATGAAGATTTCAACTAAGGGAAGATACGCTCTGCGTATGCTCATAGACCTCGCCTCGCACCATGATGAAGGTTTTGTTTCACTTAAAGATATAGCCGAAAGACAGGGGATATCGAAGAAATACCTCGAGCAGATAGTTCCTATGCTCAACAAGGACGGAATCCTGCGCACTAACCGCGGCAATCGCGGTGGCTACCAGCTTGCAAAATCTCCCGCCGACATAACCGTAGGAGATATCCTCCGCTCAACGGAGGGCAACCTTGCACCCGTTTCGTGTCTTGAATTCATGCCGAATGAATGTCCGCGAATGGAGGATTGTACCACGCTCTATATATGGGAAGGGCTGTACAAGGTCGTAACCGAATATCTTGACACTATCTCGCTTCAGGACGTTATCGAGCGTTCGATAAATCTCAATGGCGGCGATTACTGTATTTGACCTGTAAATGCTTTTAACGGGGGAGCCTTTTAAGAGGCTCCCCCGAATTTTATACGTTATAGTTTTCTGCTTCTTTCTGAAGCTTAATATCTACGAGCGCATCGATTAGGGTGCCGTTTTCGGCGTATTCTTCGGAGAAGACCTTGCCGTCGATGCGTATGCGGCTGATGAAAGAGGTTTTGTCGTAAGGGATAAGAAGCTTCATACGCTTAGCAGTTTCGGGCAGATTACGCGCAATACAGTCAAGCAGCTTATCAAAACCGCCGCGGTGCTTAGCGGAGATGATAACGGTATGGTCGTCCTCAAATACAGTGTCAGGATAAAGCGCCGCATCAGACTTGTTCATAACGTTTATCTTCGGTATCCCGTCACATCCGAGTTCTGACAGCAGCTGCATCGTTACTTCTGCCTGCTGCTCTCTTTCGGGCGAGGACATATCCTGCACGTTCAGGATTATGTCTGCGGAGGCAGCTTCTTCAAGTGTTGATTTGAACGCCTCAACGAGGTTATGCGGCAAACGGCGTATCAGACCGACCGTATCGGTCAGCAGTACGCTTCTTCCGTCGGGGAGTTCGATAGCACGCGATGTGACATCAAGCGTCGCGAAAAGTTTATCCTCCGCGAGCACGCCCGCGTCAGTCAGTGCATTGAGCAGAGTTGACTTGCCGACATTTGTATAGCCGACAATCGCCGCACTGAGCACACCATCTTTTTTCCTGCGTGAGCGCGAGAATGTGCGGTGTTTTTTCAGTTCCTCGAGCTCTGCTTCGAGGTAGGAGATGCGCTTGCGGATATGTCGCTTGTCGGTCTCAAGCTTTGTCTCACCGGGACCGCGTGTACCTATTCCTCCACCGAGACGAGAGAGCGACGTACCCATACCCGTCAGCCGCGGCAGACGATACTTCTGCTGTGCGAGCTCGACCTGCAGCTTTCCCTCTTTTGTACGCGCACGCTGAGCGAATATGTCAAGGATAAGCGTGGTGCGGTCTATCACGCGCACATCAAGGATATCCTCGATATTTCGCACCTGAACACCACTGAGCTCGTGGTCGAAAATAACAAGCTCGGCTTCAAGGGAACCGAGCTGTTCTTTCAGCTCCTCAAGACGTCCTGCGCCCATACAGGTCGCAGGGTCATAGGAAGCCTTCTTCTGGATTATCTTGCCGACGACTTCGGCATTTGCAGTCTCTGCGAGCTCTTCAAGCTCATCAATGGAGGTTTCGGCGTCGAATTCTCCTGTATCCACACAGGCGAGAACTGCCTTAACGGGCAGCTCGTCCGTTTTATTTTCAAACATAGTGTCTCCTTATTGAGCGACCTCGGTCACTTCGGTAGTTTCCTCCTCGATGATAGTATCATCAAGGCTTTCGTTGCCCTTTGAGTCGTAAATGTATATATCCGTGTGCTTCTTTTCATCGTTATAGGAGATATAGGTCTCGGTCTTGCGGATCTTTCGAAGCTTATTGCCGTTCCACTGATAAACGATGAAACGGTCGATATAACCGTCGTCCTGCTCTTCGACAAGAGTATTATCGGGACCTACCTTCATCAGCCTGTTCACTTCCATGAGCTCGTCATTCTGAACAAAGTCATTTTTTTCGGGGAGGTAGCAGTAGTAGTAGCCGTAGCCCGAATAGCTGTTCTCATATGGGATAAAAATGTCCTGATAGCCGTCGAAGTCGAAATCAGCGACGGAGATATACTTCTCGTCCGGGGTATAGTAGTATTCGAGGGTCTTGACGAGCCTGTCATTGATACGGAGCTCGACTGTAGTCCCGTTGAGTGCATAGGAGAACCTCTTTTCCTCAGTCGGAGCTGTGAACTCCTCGGTAAATGCCTGAGTAGCTGTCTGAGGAACGGGAGAGGTGGTATACACCGTGAAATTCTCCGTGCGGATATGAGCCTCGGGGTCGTCATTGTCTTTTCCGCACGAGAACAGTGAAGCACACATTATTACAGCTGTTATAAGCAGTTGTTTTTTCATTTATTCCTCTGACGCTCCTTCCGCGAGGCGGGATATCTCCTCAGGTGTGAAAACATAATTCTTTCCGCAGAAATGACACTTTACCTCAGTGTCCTTGCCCTCTGCGGCAATGGAGCGAAGCTCCTTCTGTCCGATGCTGATGAGTACTTTTTCGGTTCGTTCGCGGCTGCAATCACACCTATAGATGGGTGAGGCAGAGTCAAGCTCATTAGGCTCAAGCCCTTCAAGCAGCATATCTGCTATCTGCTCGGGAGTGACTCCTTCATCGAGAAGAGCAGATACAGGTCTCATAGCAGCGACATTTTTTTCGATAATGTCAATGCACTTCTCGTCCGCAAAGGGGAGGAGCTGCACGATGAAGCCGCCTGCGGACTTCACGGAAAGATCGGTGTCCACAAGAACACCGAGCGCACAGACAGTAGGTATCTGCTCACTAATTGCGTAGTAGTTAGCTACATCCTCGGCGATCTCTCCCGATACGAGTGGGATAACGCCCACGTACGGGTCACGAAGCCCCATATCCTTGACAACGGCGAGAGTGCCGTCTCTGCCTACAGCTCCCGCAACATCGAGCTTGCCCTTATCATTCAGAGGAAGCTCAACAACCGGATTTGATACGCAGCTCTTAACGTTGCCGCGGCTGTCGGAAACAGCGACAAGCTGCCCCGCAGGTCCGTCCGCATCTATACGTAGTGTGAGGCTGTCGTCCTCGCCTTTGAGCATATACCCCATAAGAGAGGCGGCAATTGTGAGTCTGCCGAGTCCCGCAGTAACGACTGCGGAGGTCTTGTGGAGCTTTTCTATCTCCGAAACAATATCCTTAGCGTCGAGGACAGCGGCAAAAGCTGAGCCGTCGGCAGAAATAGCTCTGTAAAGCTTACCCATAAAAGTGATTTCCTTTCATATTGTTTGTCCGTTGACGAGACATTTTGCAGCGTATACGATACGCTGACAGTCAGGAGCAGGGGAGTCGAATGTATCGTCGCCGTATTTTGCGACGAGCTCGAATCCCGCGTCAGACAGAGCTTTTTCAAGTTCTTCCTCGCTGTATGCCTTCTCCGAGAAGCTGTCGGAGCTCCGTGAATAGAGCCCGTTTTCCTCTTTCTCGAAGAATTCGAGGTGCATCCTGACCTCGTCCGTTTCCGTAACGAGTGAATTTTCCCAAATGCAGTAGATATTATCGGTCTCGTAGGTAAATGTATTGTTTGCGAGGACATAGCGGTGCTTGTAAAGCGTGTTCACATCAAAAATGAAAAGCCCGCCTATTTCCGAGAAAAACGCGACCTTTTTAAAAACCTCCCTGACAGAATCAATATCGGGGAGGTGATTTATGCTGTCGAGAGCACATATCGTAATGTCGATAGTGCCGTACATATCCAGCTTTCGCATATCCTGACAGAGATACTGTATATTCAGCCCGCTGTCGAATTTCTTGTCGAGAGCTATGCCGAGCATCTCGTCGGAGTAGTCAACGCCGATAACGTCATAGCCGAGCCGGGCCATTTCCTCTGATATACTGCCTGTTCCGCAGGCGAGGTCGAGGAGGATGCCTCCCTCGGTCGATTTGAATTTTTCGATAATTGATTTGAAGTAGGCGGCGCGTTTGCCGTAGTCGATATTAGCGGTCAGTTCATCGTAATACCGCGCAAAAACATCATATCCTGCCATTAGCCGAGCTCAACCTCTTCTGCGCCTGCTTCACGGCCGTCCGCATCAAAAAGGACTCTCTCACGTTTAACGAGCAGCTCCTCGTCGATTGTATACTCGAAGTAGTCTATGAGGATCTCATTCTTATCTTCAGCAGACCTATACTTCTTTTTCATAGTCTGTATCTCAGGAGTACTTCCGTTCCAGGCAAAAAGCTTTTCTTCGTACTCGTCTTCGCTGAGCTTAATAGTAGTTATGAAGGTCCTGTCTTCCTCATTTACATCAGCGCGAGAGTCTATCTCACTAAGCTCTTCCCACTTTACAAACTTCTCTTCCACGCTGTCAAAGTGGTAGTATACACCAAATGTGTTAAGCGTACCGACCTGCTGAGGAATAAAGAGGTCATCTTTCCCGTCGAGGTCAACGTCTTCGATGATGATGCTCGCTTTCATTTCCGTTTTGATATCAGAGAGCGCGTTTATCAGCTCCTCGGTATCTATTTCGATAGTCTGGAGCTTTTCGTTGTCGACAGAAACGTCTATACCCTCGCTTGTAACTATGCATTCAAGCTTGTCCTTTGTAAAGACTTTATTATTTGCAACAGCCGTAGTTGTAGACACAGCAGTCGTCGTAGTTGTGTCCTGTGCAGTGGTGACACTTGTATGCTTTGTGGTAGCTTTTACCGATGTATTGGTACGTTTGGCGACAGTCAGGGTAGTACCGCCGTGAGCTATAGTCTTCGCAGAAGTCGTTGTGGTATTGGCAGACGACTTTGTACTTGAAACTGTAGTGGTGGCAGTGGTCGAAGCAGCCAAATCTGTGGCGGCAACAGACGCATCGGTAGTTTTTTCGGTTTTCTTTTCGACTGCAACAGTCGTCTCAGCGGTCTCGGGGTCGGACACAACAGGGTCCGTCTTTCCGCAGCCTGTAAGGAGCGCAAAGCTTAAAACGGCTATAATCGCTGACTTTTTCATTTTCATCACCTCATAAAAATGCACGGACTTTTCACGTCAAATGGGCGACCGACACAGCCGCCCATTACGTATATACTTACTTTTTGCCTGCTTCCTTGAGCTTGCAGCACTTCTTGTACTTCTTGCCGCTTCCGCAGGGACACGGGTCGTTATCGCCGACCTTGTTCGAGCGAACAGGCTCTTTATCGAAGCTGCCGTCACCTTCGCCCGCATTGGGAGCATCGGGTTTAGCTACCTGCTCACGCTCGGGAGCCTCATGCTTCTGGAGCTTGACAGTGAGCAGAGCGCGTACGGTATCCTCGCGGATAGACTCTACCATAGCGTCGAACATCTCGAAGCCCTCGTATCTGTACTCGATAACAGGGTTCTTCTGACCGAACGAGCGCAGACCGATACCCTTCTTGAGCTCTTCCATATCGTCGATATGAGCCATCCACTTGGTATCAACAGTCTTGAGGAGGATAACTCTCTCGAGCTCACGGAGTATCTCTCCGCCGTATTCCTCTTCCTTTGCCTGATAAATCTCGCCGCACTTCTCGTTGAGAGCGTTGGTTATCTGCTCCTTGGTAACTGTCTTGAGCTCGTCCTCGGTAAATGTGAGGTCATCATTGTCGATGAGCCAGCCGAGGAAGTACTCCTTCAGACCAACGATATTCCATTCTTCGCGGTTTTCCTCGTCAATGAGATAGGTATTGACGGTAGACGTGATGAGGTCTTCCATCATCTTGAGGATATCCTTATGGAGGTCTTCACCGTCAAGCACCTGTGAACGCTGCTTGTAGATTATCTCACGCTGAGTATTCATAACGTCGTCGTAGTTGAGGACGTTCTTTCTTATGCTGAAGTTTCTGCCCTCGACCTTCTTCTGCGAGGACTCTATTATCTTAGTGAGGGACTTGCTCTCGATAGGCATAGTCTCGTCTACCTTGAGAACGCTCATCATCTTTTCGAGACGGTCGCCCGCGAAGATACGCATGAGGTCGTCCTCTACGGAGAGGAAGAAGCAGCTCTCACCCTCATCGCCCTGACGACCCGAACGTCCGCGGAGCTGATTGTCGATACGTCTTGACTCATGACGCTCAGTACCGAGAATGAAGAGACCGCCGGCCTCCTTGACAGCAACAGCCTTTTCCTTTATTTCAGCATTGAACTTGTCATAGTATTCGCGGTACTTCTTTCTTGCATCGAGTACCATCTGATCATCTGTGTCAGCGAAGCCGATAGCTGCTGAGATGAGGTCTTCCTCCATACCGTCCTTGCGGAGAGCAGCTCTTGCGAGGAATTCAGCGTTACCGCCGAGCATGATATCGGTTCCACGACCGGCCATATTCGTAGCGATAGTAACAGCGCCGTACTTACCCGCCTGAGCAACTATCTCGGCTTCCTTCGCGTGGTGCTTTGCGTTGAGGACTTCGTGCTTGATGCCCTTTCTCTTGAGCATAGCGGAGAGAAGCTCCGATTTCTCAATAGACACTGTACCTACGAGGATAGGCTGACCTTTCTCGTGGCACTCGATTATCTTCTCAATGATAGCGGCATACTTGCCCTTTTCAGTGCTGTATACCTGATCGTTATGGTCGATACGGATAACAGGCTTGTTAGTGGGGATGGCGATAACGTCGAGCTTGTAGATCTCCTTGAACTCGTCTTCCTCGGTCATAGCGGTACCCGTCATACCCGAGAGCTTGTTATAGAGACGGAAGAAGTTCTGGAAAGTGATAGTAGCGAGAGTCTTTGACTCGCTTTTGATCTTAACGCCTTCCTTAGCCTCGATAGCCTGATGCAGACCGTCGTTGAATCGGCGTCCGAGCATAAGACGACCCGTGAACTCGTCAACGATGATGATCTCGCCGTCCTGAACGACGTAGTCTATCTCGTTCTTCATAACGCCGTTAGCCTTGATAGCCTGATTTATGTGGTGGAGCAGAGTCATATTTTCGGGGTCCATGAGGTTGTCGATTCGGAAAGCCTGCTCAGCCTTCTTTACGCCGCGCTGAGTGATAGTAGCGGTCTTAGCTTTCTCGTCGATGATGTAGTCGGCAGTCTCGCTGACAGTATCCTGATCCACCTTGTCGTCCATTTCGACAACAGTAGTTGGAGTGAGCATCTTAGCGAAGCGGTCGGCGATGGAGTAGAGCTCAGTTGACTTGTCACCGCGTCCCGAAATGATAAGAGGAGTACGAGCCTCGTCTATGAGGATAGAGTCGACCTCATCGACGATAGCGAAGTTAGGCTCACGCTGAACGCGCTCCTCCTTGTGAGTAACCATGTTGTCACGGAGGTAATCGAAGCCGAGTTCGTTATTTGTAGCATAAGTAACATCGCAGAGGTAAGCCTCGCGGCGCTCATCGTTGGTGAGACCGTGGAGGATACAGCCGACGGTAAGACCGAGCCAGCGCAGTACCTTACCCATTTCCTCAGCCTGAGTCTTAGCGAGGTAGTCGTTGACGGTAACAACGTGAACACCCTTGCCTGTGAGTGCATTGAGGTAGGAGGCGACGCAGGCAACGAGAGTTTTACCTTCACCTGTCTTCATCTCGGCGATACGACCCTGATGAAGAACGATAGCACCGATTATCTGAACGGGGTAGGGCTTTTTCTCGAGAACACGCCAAGCGGCTTCTCTGACGGTAGCGAGTGCCTCGGGGAGCACATCGTCGAGAGTCTCGCCTGTTTCGAGTCTGTCCCTGAATTCCTGAGTTTTTGCTTTGAGCTCGGCATCGGAGAGCTTCTGATACTCCTCGTCGAGTTCGAGAACTTTATTCTTAATTGGCTCAATGCGCTTGAGCTCCCTGTTGGAGTAAGCGTTAGCGCCGAAAATGCTTTTAAAAAGACCCATTTGAATGATTACCGCCTTTACAATAATTTGCAATGTACCTGTATCTTGAAATACATATAAATACATTTTACTACAAAAGCGCCGATTTGTCAATACCTTCTCGAAGATATGCGGCAAATCGGCGTATTATCAGTCCAGACCGTAGAAAATACGGTGGTTTCTGCTTATATATCTGCTTATACGAGCATAGTAGTCGTCCCCGTAGGGGAGAAAGAGGTAGGCTTCGTCGGCAAATTCCTCGCATTCGTACTTTTCCCTGCCGAAGTATTCGAGTGCGACCCTGTCCACATCCTCGGGATAGCAGGGAGAATCGGGCTCGGCGTAGAAGTCGTAGTAGAACGAAGCAAAAGCCTTGCCCTCATCGTTGAGTATTTCTTTCGTGAGTTCACCGCTGAGGGAGTTCAGCAAAAATTTGCGTATATCGAGCTCTCCGCGGCGTATGGATTCAAGCTCGTCGGCAAAGAAATCCTTGAATTCGTCGTCGATGAGGTCACGTTCAATGCACCAGCGCAGGAACATCGCTATGTGATTTGCTCCGTTTATCTCGCTGATATCGAGCTGTTTATCCTCGATTTTAGAGGAGTGGTCTTCCACGCGGTCGATGAGCTCGAAGGTCGAGGCATCGACTACAGGTCTGCGGTCAAGGTCGACAACGGGGTCGAGCTCTTCGCCGAATCGGTCGAGCAGTGCGTCCGTACCGTGGTCTATCTTGTAGCGCATTTCAATATCATAAAGCGGTATGACCTGATAGAAATTGACCTTCTCACCGTCGGGGAGGCTGCAAACCGACGACTCCTTGCCGAATGACGGGGAGAGCAGCAGCACAGCGCTGAGGTCGGTCTCTTCGGTGAACGGCTTGCTGTAGTCTACGGAGTGTCCCCAGCCTATCCACGAGCGGTGACGCACGGGCAGGTGAGCTATCCTGTTCAGAAGCTCCACAGGCCACATCGTCTTGGGATTCTCCGTGTCGAAGTCCCAGTTTGCGGGCAGGCAGAGTACGAGCTCTGCACGTGCGAGACCCTGTTTGCGGAGCTCTTTTGGCAGTTTCATTCTATACGCTCCGAGCCCAATAGTCACGAGCGTAAGGAAGTACCTGTCATCGTCGGGGGGGATGACAGCAATGTCGATTTTGACATCTTTAGGCGAATTATCGCGAAAAACCTTTGGAAAGTCGCCGATGTGCTCGGTGATGTGCTCTTCTATCGCCTCTGTCTGCTCGGAAGTATAAACGGCGGTATTCGGGTCAAAATTGCTGTTGAACTCATTCATTGCCGTCACACTTTCCTATCAGTCTGTCGAGCTTTTCGCTCAGCTCGGCGACCCTGTTATTGAGCTTTTCATTTTCATCACATAATCTGTTCAGGAGACCGATAACGGAGTCGAGCTTTGCCTCGATATCGGAGCCGACCGCAGTTTCCTTAGCCGAGACTATATTCTTCCTCATGAGCCTATCAAGAATGTTGTGGAAGCTGACAAAATCCGAGCTCAGAGCCCCCTCAGACTTCATTCGTCTGACTGTCAGACTCTTCTGAAAGAACTGATACATAAAGCAGTCATAGGCGTTGAGAAAGTCGAGACAGCGTGAACTGTCGAAGTTCCCGCCGCTTTCGGAATCAAGGGACATTTCGCCGCGAAAAGCATTTATCTCCCTGATGAAGCCCTTTTGCTCGGAGCTCACGGCAGGTGAGGACATAACGAGCTTTTCCGCGCTCCTGTAGCACTCATCGCGGTCATTAGCCGTATCCTCAAGCGCGAGCACCACGAGTGCGGACTCAAATATATTAGACAAGCTCGAAACGATGACCGCCGTCGGGGCGAAATCTTTCCGCGAGAGGTCGGTCTGACCGATAACAGCCGCGGAGCGTTCCGTCTGCTCGGCGATACTGCGAACGAGCTCTTCTTCAGTAAGCATTATCATAAAGTCACCTCAATATGATCTGCGGTATATCGGCAGGAGACTCGGCGATGAAGTCAGCGCCCGCGTCGGCGAGCTCGGCTTTTCCGCGGAATCCCCACGCACAGCCGATCGAGAGCAGCCCCGCATTTTTAGCCGTCTGCACATCGACATTGCTGTCGCCGATCATATAGACAATATCAGTTTGGTCAAATGCAGGCGGTACATCAGGTAGACTTCTACCAACGAAGTAATGTCGCTCGTTACAACATTCGAGTACCTCGTCAATAATGGCTCTGTCGGGCTTTTTCGGACGCTCAGCAGTACCGCCGAGCACAGCTTCAAATCCCACATCAGGGAGCAGAGCCCGCACTATATCCCTCGCGAAATCCTGCGGCTTGTTCGTAGCGACCGCGAGTCTTACATCCTCATCTCTGAGCTTGTACAGTGCCTCTTTAATTCCGTCGTAGAGCGCCGTCTTATCAAGATAGTGCTCGGCGTAGTATTCGCGGAACAGCTCGTGGAGCCTTTCCGCCTCGTCCTTGTGACCCTCGGGCAGAGCCCTCTGACAAAGCACCGGAGCACCGTTTCCGACGAACAGTTTGTACTCCTCATAGTTATGCCCCTCATAACCGAGCACACCGAGCCCGTAATTCACAGCGTCGCCGAGGTCGGCGATAGTATTTGCGATAGTGCCGTCAAGGTCAAAAATAGCTAAAATCATTTGATTCTCCGTATTATTTCATCAGTGTAGCGAGGGTGCGGGAGTAGCGTCCGCGGAACTCCTCGAACCTGTCCTCGTCGATAGCCTCGCGTATCTTCTCGGTGAGCGTGTTGTAGAAGTACAGGTTGTGCTGTACGGCAAGACGTCCCGCGAGCTGCTCATTCGCCTTGAAGAGGTGTCGGATATAGGCACGCGAGAAGTTCTTACAGGTCGGGCAGTCACACTGCTCGTCCACGGGACGAGGGTCAGTTTCGTAGCACTTGTTGCCGAGGTGCATGATTCCGCTCCATGTGAAAACGGTAGCGTGACGGGCATTGCGGCTCGGCATCACGCAGTCGAACATATCGATTCCGCGAGCTACAGCCTCGATTATATTCGAGGGAGTACCCACACCCATGAGGTAGCGCGGCTTATCAACAGGCATAAAGGGTTCGACCACGTCAATAATCCTGTACATCTCGGAGGTCGATTCGCCGACAGCAAGTCCGCCGATAGCATAGCCGTCGAGGTCAAGCTTGGCGATATCCTCCATATGCTTGATGCGCAGGTCATCGTAGGTCGAGCCCTGATTAATGCCGAAAAGCATCTGCTTCTTGTTTATCGTATCGTGGAGGCTGTTAAGGCGCTCCATTTCGTCCTTGCAGCGATATAGCCAGCGAGTAGTTCGCTCGATGGACTTAGCCGCATATTCGTAAGTCGCGGGGTTCTCAACACACTCGTCGAAAGCCATAGCTATAGTCGAGCCGAGGTTGGACTGTATCTGCATACTCTCCTCGGGACCCATAAAAATACGGTGGCCGTCGATATGGGAGGCGAAGTATACGCCCTCCTCCTTTATGCGTCGCAGCTGAGCGAGCGAGAACACCTGAAAACCGCCGCTGTCCGTGAGAATGGGCTTGTCCCAGTTCATGAACTTATGCAGCCCGCCCATTTCCTTCACGACCTTGTCTCCCGGACGGAGGTGGAGGTGGTAGGTGTTGCAGAGCTCCACCTGAGTTTTGAGCTCGCGCAGGTCTACGGACGAGATACCGCCCTTTATTGCAGCGGCAGTACCGACGTTCATAAAGCAAGGTGTCTGAAAGCTCCCGTGAACTGTCTCGACGGTACCGCGGCGAGCCTTATTGTCTTTTTTAAGAAGTGTAAACATATATGTTTCCTTTCGGTTTATGTTCTGATCATTGGCTGATCAGCCCCATTCCTATGAGGGATAAGAATCCGCTGATATATAGCGCAGTTGCAACTGCCGATACGATGTATGACGTAGTCATCAGGATCTTGTAAGGCTTTGTAGCAACAGTACCGTGTTCGGTGTATGCAAATCTTGCTATTGAGCAGAGCGAACCTATAACAAGTCCGATTGAAGCAGGGATAAATCCGACAATTATCATTGCACCGAATACAATGATATAGATCCCTATAACGAACGGCAGAAGTAACAGTGAGAAAACGGTAGAATACTCGTTATCCCAGTTGAGAATATCGGCGCCTTCGAGCTTGGCGGCAAAGTAAGCACATACAGCTATGCACAGCAGACCGCCCACAGCGTACAGTGCCGCAATAGCGATATTAATAACGTAGTCTATGTTTATTCTGAGCTTATCATTTTTCATAGAAGTGACCTCCTGTCTGTTTTTCTACATTATAGCAGCCATAAAGTCAGTCTTCAAGATGATTAAGGTCACTTCTGCGGTTACAAATGTAATTATTTCAGAATATGGAATACGGCTCGGATGTGTCGGGGATACGCGACTTGCGCTTGTTGCAGAAGCCTATTAGTTCGCCGTCGTCATTGCGCAGAGCATAGACATAACCGTCCACCGAGGCTTTGACCTTGCAGGCAAAAACACAGTTGTTTTCGGGGCTTTCCTTGAACCATTCGACGACCATATTTATCTTGCTTTGAGTCTCGAAGTCGATGTAGGTGTTCAGTGACTTGCCGACGATATCATATCCGCCTATTTTAGCGTATGCGATATCCGCCGCCTTGTTAATGAAGATAATGCGATAGTCGAGGTCGCAGATAGTGACAGGCTCTTCTTCGGTCTCAATATAGCTTTTGAAAAACTCGGTTAATTCCATTTTGATGAAGTTCCTTCCTTAGCGTAGTATCATTCCCGGATGTTTGAGCAGACCTTTCGGCAAAGACAAGGTCACAGAATGCACATCGAATCGCCGAAGCTGAAGAAGCGATACTTTTCATCTACAGCGACCCTGTACGCGTTCATTGTATTCTCGTACCCCATAAACGCAGAAACGAGCATGATCAGCGTACTTTCGGGCAGATGAAAATTAGTGATGAGGCCGTCAATGCATTTGAACTTGTAAGACGGATAAATAAAGATATCGGTGTAGCCCTCGTGCTCGGAGATATCCCCGTAGAAAGTGGCAACACTTTCGAGCGTGCGGCAGGTCGTCGTTCCGACCGCGATGACACGACCTCCTGCGGCTTTTGTCTGATTTATAAGGTCAGCCGTTTCTTTCGGGAGGTAATAATGCTCGCTGTGCATTTTATGGTTGAGCACGTTATCCTCTTTTACGGGCCGGAACGTCCCGAGTCCGACGTGAAGGGTTACAAAGGCTGTTTTAATACCGCGTTTACGAAGGTCATCGAGCATTTCCTCTGTGAAGTGCAGACCCGCAGTCGGAGCCGCCGCCGAGCCGAGCTCATTTGAGTATACAGTTTGATAGCGTTCCTTATTTTCAAGCTTTTCCTTTATGTAGGGCGGGAGCGGCATCTGACCGACGTCCTCGAGAGCAGTGAAGAAGTTGCCCTCGCACTCAAACTGTACGACGCGGTTGCCGTCGTCCTTGACCTCGACAACCTCTGCAACGAGCCGTCCGCTGCCGAAGCTGAACCTCGTGCCGACCTTGGCTTTCTTACCTGGGCGGCAGATTATCTCCCAGAGCTTGTCGCCCTTCTGTTCAAGGAGCAGGAACTCGATGAATGTGCCGTTGTCTATCTTCTCGCCGTAGAGCCTCGCAGGAATAACGCGGGAATCGTTCATGACGAGGAGGTCACCCTCTCTGAGGTGCGCGCATAGATTATAGAAGTGGTCGTGAGTTATCGCTCCCGTCGAGCGATCGACGCACATCATTCGAGAGGCATTGCGCGGCTCAATGGGAGTCTGCGCGATAAGCTCCTCTGGGAGGTCGTAGTAAAAATCGGATTTGAGAAGTTCCATTTAAGATGCTCCTTGTATTTTAAGGCTGCGGAGATACTGCTTATGCTCGTCGGAGACGCGGAAGCTCTCCACAGCTTTCTGGATAGATTTATTATGTGTCCATTTATCGAGATGTTTTTGCTCGATATAGGGGAGTATTTCGTCATAGTTCTTGGCAAGCGCCTCTGCGAAGTACCACGCCCTCATCATATTGATGTAGTATTCGTCCGAGCTGATTGCTGCAACTCTGTCGGCGTATTCGGTACGGAAACTCTCGCCGAGGAAGTGCCTCATGAGGCAGCCAATCGCGAATCTGACGGTATATGTATGCTCAGAGCCGAGCCACTTGTCTATGAACGGAAGAAGCTCGTCCCTATGCTTGGTGAAAATCTTGGGATTGAACTGGTCACAGGTCGCCCAGTTGTCGATATACGAGAGAAACACCTCTGACAACTCAATGCAGCGTTGAAAGTCCTTCTCCTCAGAGACGATGAACGCATGGAGCTGGTCTTCCTCGAACCATCTGTGCGGCAGTAAGCAGAGAAAATCGCCTATATCCTCACGTTTACGCAGCTCCTTCGCGAGCTTTTTAAGTTCGGGAGTCCTCACGCCGATGAAATGTTCCCTTTCGAGCGTCGGAGCAGTCCTGTGCTCTAAATCGGCAAATTTTTCATCACGAAGGTCAAAAAGAAAGTTCTCTATATCGGAGATAACGTTCACAGCGGAGCTCCTTTCGGAAAAATTTTCGTAAAATTCAGAAAAACTGTTGACAACGCGCCTGTAAAGTGCTATTATGTAAACAAGGTAGAGGTGCGGCTGCGAAAAGTAAGCGTACAGAGGGCGACCCGTCCGATGAAGTGCGGTGAAAGGCAAGGCTGCCGAAGAGCGGTATTTGGTACATTCCGTTCTGGCTGTATATCGAAGAGGTATTCAGCTGTCATCATGTGTTTGATGGAGAGCTATCGCATAACTTACTTGCTATGCTAACATTTCTATTATAACTCATGATTGACCGGTTTGCAACCGGTTTTCTTATTTTTGTGAAAATTTTTTTGAAGGAGACACTGATATGAAACAGTATAACGTAGGAATCATAGGCGCAACGGGTATGGTAGGACAGCGTTTTGCAACGCTTCTGGAGAACCACCCGTGGTTCAACGTCAAGGTGCTTGCCGCTTCACCGAGAAGCGCGGGTCAGACATATGAGCAGGCAGCAGGCAGCCGCTGGAAGATGGCTGTACCGATGCCCGCAGCAATGAAAGATATGGTTCTTCTTGATGCTACATCTGATATCGAGAAGATAGCATCAATGGTAGACTTCTGCTTCTGTGCAGTTGATATGAAAAAGGACGAGATAAAGGCTCTCGAGGAGAAGTACGCAAAGGCAGAGTGTCCGATAGTATCGAACAACTCGGCACACCGCTTCACGCCTGACGTTCCCATAGTAGTGCCCGAGATAAACCCCGAGCACATCGAGATAATCAAGGCACAGCGCGAGCGTCTCGGAACAAAGAGAGGCTTCATCGCTGTCAAGTCAAACTGCTCTATACAGAGCTATGTACCCGCACTGCACCCGCTCAGAAAGTTCGGTCTGAAGAATGTGCTTGCCTGCACATATCAGGCAATTTCGGGCGCAGGCAAGAACTTCGAGACATGGCCTGAAATGGTCGACAACCTCATTCCCTACATTGGCGGCGAGGAAGAGAAGTCCGAGCAGGAGCCTTTGAAGGTTTGGGGCGAGATAAAGGGCAATGAGATAGTAAAGGCAACATCGCCCAACATCACGACTCAGTGCCTCAGAGTGCCAGTATCTGATGGACACACGGCAGCAGTATTCGTAAGCTTTGAAAACAAGCCCTCCAAGGAGGAGATACTCAAGCTTTGGGCAGATTTCAAGGGCGTACCGCAGGAGCTCGAGCTCCCGAGCGCACCGAAGCAGTTCATCCACTACTTCGAGGAGAACGACCGTCCGCAGGCTAAGCTCGACCGCAATATCGAAGGCGGCATGGCTGTTTCCACGGGACGTCTCCGCGAGGATACGCAGTACGACTATAAGTTCGTATGCCTCTCGCACAATACACTGAGAGGAGCAGCAGGCGGCGGAGTCCTTCTCGCAGAGCTCCTTGCAGCAAAGGGCTACTTTGACTGATATCTGATTTGAGAAAGGATAGATCTCTTTATGAAGAATACAATATTTACAGGTGCGGCAGTTGCTATTATCACCCCGATGAACGCAGACGGCTCAATAAACTATGAAGAGCTCGGACGCGTTATCGATGACCAGATAGCAAACGGCACTGATGCAATAGTTATATGCGGCACTACAGGTGAATCTGCCACAATGACCGATGACGAACACCGTGACTGCATCAAGTTTGCGGTAAAGCACGTAGCTGGCAGAGTACCAGTTATCGCGGGCGCAGGCAGCAACGACACCCATTACGCGGTAGAGCTCTCGAAGGAGGCTGAGGCTGCGGGTGCTGACGCTCTTCTCCACGTTACACCTTACTACAACAAGGCGACGCAGAAGGGACTTATCGCGCATTTTACAGCGATTGCCGACGCGGTAAATATCCCGATAATCCTCTACAATGTACCGAGCAGAACAGGCTGCGGCTTCGATGTTGCTACTGTCAAGGAGCTCGCAAAGCACAGAAATATCGCAGCTATAAAGGAAGCGAGCGGAAACATCAGCTACGTTGCGAAGATAGCAGCTGAGTGCGGCAATGATATCGATATTTACAGCGGAAACGACGATATGGTCGTACCCGTTATGTCACTCGGCGGAAAGGGCGTAATTTCCGTAGCTTCACACGTTATCCCCAAGGAGATGCACGATATGGTGCAGTTCTGCCTCGACAACAACTTCGAGGAAGCTATGAAGCTCCAGCTCAGGTACCTCGACATCATCAACGACCTTTTCATAGAGGTCAACCCCATTCCCGTAAAGGAAGCTATGAATATGCTCGGCTGGAACGCTGGTCCCTGTCGTCTGCCGCTCTGCGAGTTGACCGATGAGCACAGGGCAAAGCTCCGCACTACACTCGCAAAGCACGGACTTATCAAGTAAAAACACGCGGTGAAACCGCAAGGAAGTGAATTTATGACAAATATAGCAATATGCGGCGCAAACGGTAAAATGGGCAAGAACGTCTACAACTGTATCGCCGAGCTCGACGACTGCAAAGTCGTTGCAGGTATCGACATCTTCACGAAGGAGTACGCCGACTTCCCGATAGTAGCGACTCCCGCGGAGCTTCCCGTAAAGCCCGATGTTATCATCGACTTCTCGAATCCCGCCTCACTCGACGGACTTCTTACCTACTGCCTCTCGACTGGCACACCGATAGTAGTTGCGTCAACGGGCTACAGCGACGAGCAGATAGCAAAGATTAAATCCGCTGCGGAGCAGATACCCGTATTTTTCACATTCAATATGTCAGTGGGCATCAATCTTCTTGTGAACCTCGCAAAGAAGGCAGCCGAAGTCCTCGGTGACCGCTTTGACATCGAGATAGTCGAGAAGCATCACAACCAGAAGATTGACGCACCGAGCGGAACAGCGATAATGCTTGCGAACGCTATAAACGAGACATTCGACAACTCCAAGCAGTATGTGTATGACCGCCACTCACGCCGTCAGAAGCGTGAAAAGAGCGAGATTGGAATGCACGCTATCCGCGGAGGCACGATAGTCGGCGAGCACGATGTTATCTTCGCCGGCAACGACGAGGTCATCACGCTTTCACACTCAGCCGCATCAAAAATGGTATTTGCCGAGGGCTCGGTCAAGGCAGCGATATACCTCAAGGACCAGCCCGCAGGTTTGTACGATATGCAAATGCTCTTAAAGGATTGATAGCTTACGGGCAGCAAAGCCTATAAGAAGGCATTTCACGATAAGCCCCGAAGATTCGCTTTGGGCAAACGACTTAACAGCTCATTACTTTTTGTCAATGGCGACAGGGAGTAAATATAATTTCAAAGGAGAGTTCATCAATGAACAAAGTAAGAATCGGTATCGCAGGCTACGGCAACCTTGGAAAAGGCGTCGAGCTTGCTATCAGACAGAATGACGACATGGAGCTTGCAGGCATCTTTACACGCCGCGATCCCTCCACACTCAAGCCCCTCACAGCAGGAGTACCCGTATTCAGCATCAACGACATCCAGTCCAAGCAGAACGACATCGATGTTCTCATAATCTGCGGCGGAAGCGCTACCGACCTTCCCAAGCAGACCCCCGAACTTGCGAAATACTTCAATGTGATCGACAGCTTTGACACACACGCACGTATCCCTGAGCACTTTGCAAACGTAAACAAGGCAGCCAAGGAGAGCGGTCACCTCGCTTTCATTTCACTCGGATGGGATCCCGGTCTGTTCTCACTGAACAGACTATATGCAGAGTCCATACTCCCCAACGGCAAGAGCTACACATTCTGGGGCAAGGGCGTATCACAGGGACACTCCGACGCTATCCGCAGAGTTGAAGGCGTAAAGCGCGGCATACAGTACACAGTGCCGATAGAGTCGGCAATGGAAGCCGTAAGAAGCGGCAGCCAGCCCGAGCTCACCACACGTGAGAAGCATCTCCGTGAGTGCTGGGTTGTACCCGAAGAGGGCGCAGACCTCGCAAAGATAGAGAACGACATCAAGACCATGAAGAACTACTTTGACGAGTACGACACAACTGTAAACTTCATCACAGAGGAGGAGTTCGACGCCAAGCACAACAAGATGCCTCACGGCGGCTTCGTAATGAGAAGCGGACTCACAGGTGACGGCGAGCAGACTCACCAGATGATAGAGTATTCACTCAAACTCGGCTCAAATCCCGAGTTCACCGCAAGCGTGCTCATCTGCTTTGCAAGAGCAATGGCTCGTCTCAAGGCAGAGGGAGCTACAGGCTGCAAGACCGCATTTGACATTGCACCTGCATATCTTTCGCCTCTTTCGGGCGAGGAGCTCAGAGCAAAGATGCTTTGATTTCGCAGTCCTAAAAGTAACACAGTGAATAAAAGGCTCCTTTCGGCGGATAATAACGCTGAAAGGAGTTGTTTTTATGGTAGAACGAGATACGATACGTCTGCTTCGCGAGTGCGATTCGGGAGTAAAAATGGGAATAACAGCTATCGACGAGGTCATAGGACACGTTAAGGGAGCGGGACTTAAAAATACACTAAGTGACAGCAAGCATGAGAGCGAACGCCTGCAGACCGACCTGCAAAAGGTGCTCCACGACTATAAGGACGCAGGCAAAGACCCGAACCCGATGGTGCAGGGAATGTCATGGGTCAAAACTAACTGGGAGATGCTGATTGACGGCACAGACAGCAAGATAGCGGAACTGATGATGGACGGCTGCAATATGGGTATAAAGTCTCTGAGCAGATATATGAATCAGTACAAGGCAGCCGACGAGCGCTCGAAGGATATAGCCAAGCGCCTGATAAGCTCCGAGGAGAAGCTCTCTGCGGATATGCGCACCTATCTGTAAATCAAAAACCGCCGCATAAAATCTAATTTTTGCGGCGGTTAATTCTTATGCTGTAACGATACTGTCTGCGTTATGGAGTTTGAGCTTTTCAACAGCTTGCTCTCTCATTTTGTATTTGAGTATCTTGCCTGCGGCATTCATGGGGAAGCTGTCGACGAAGTCGATATATCTCGGGCACTTATGCTTTGCCATACGAGCGAGGCAGAAGTCCTTTATCTCCTGCTCGGTAGCTTCAACGCCGTCCTGAAGGATAACGCAAGCCATTATCTCTTCGCCGTAGTCAGCGTCGGGTACGCCAATGACCTGAACATCCTTGACCTTGGGGTAAGTATAGAGGAAGTCCTCTATTTCCTTAGGGTAGATATTTTCGCCTCCGCGGATTATCATATCCTTGATACGACCTGTTATCTTGAAGTATCCGTCAGACGAGCGGCGTCTTGCGAGGTCGCCTGTGTGGAGCCAGCCCTCGCTGTCGATAGCGGCGGCAGTAGCCTCGGGCATCTTGTAGTAGCCCTTCATGATATTGTATCCGCGAGCTACGAACTCGCCGTCCGTATCGTCGGGGAGTTCCTGATTGGTCTCGGGGTCAACAATCTTGCACTCAACGCCGAAGATAGGACCACCGACAGTATTAACACGCTGTTCGAGAGTATCGGTCGTCTTGCTCATGGTAGTTGCGGGAGAAGCCTCGGTCTGACCATAGGTAATGCAGATTTCGCTCATATGCATCTTCTCGACAACTTCCTCCATTGTCTTGATAGGACAAGGTGAACCTGCCATGATACCCGTACGCATATACGAGAAGTCTGTCTTGTCGAAGTTTTCGTGACCGAGCATAGCGATGAACATCGTAGGAACACCGTGGAAGCAGGTTATCTTCTCGCGGTTGATACAGTCGAGACCCTTACGCGGGCTGAATCTGGTGATAGGCGACATTGTAACGCCGTGCGTCATGGAAGCAGTCATAGCGAGAACCATGCCGAAGCAGTGGAACATCGGGACCTGTATCATCATACGGTCGGCAGTGGAGAGATCCATGCAGTCTCCGATAGCCTTGCCGTTGTTTACGACATTATAGTGTGTGAGCATAACGCCCTTGGGGAAGCCTGTAGTACCCGAGGTGTACTGCATATTGCAGACATCGTGGATATTGATAGTCTTGCGGACAGCCTCCACCTCGCTGTATGCGACCTTCCTGCCCTGAGCGAGAGCGGTCTCCCACGTAAAGCATCCTTTGTTCTCGGAGTCGATAGTGATAACGTTTCTGAGGAAGGGGAGCTTCGCCGAGCGGAGCTGACCGGGCTCGCAGGAATCAAGCTCGGGGCAGAGTTCTTTGATGATGTCAACGTACTTGATATCCTTGATACCGTCTATCATAACGAGAGTCATTGTATCCGACTGGCGGAGGAGGTACTCAGCCTCATGGACACGGTACTCGGTATTCATTGTTACGAGGACTGCGCCTATCTTGGTGGTAGCCCAGAACGTGATATACCACTGGGGAACGTTCGTAGACCATATAGCAACGTGGTCGCCCTTCTTAACACCCATAGCGAGAAGCGCGCGTGCGAAGTTATCAACGTCGTCGCGGAACTCGGGATAAGTTCGTGTATAGTCGAGCTCAGTATAGCGGAAAGCATACTGGTTCGGGAACTGGTCGCAGATACGGTCGAGAATATCGGGGAAGGTGTAGTTGAGGATACGCTCCTTCGGCCACGGGTATTGACCGTCGCCTCGCATATTGTTCTGAAGCGGGTGCTTGTGCTTTCTCTTATAGGGAGCCATATACTCAGCAAACTGCGGTATAACGATACCCGCGTCGCTGAGGTCGGGAGCCCAGCGTTTTACCCACTCGAGTGAGATATAGCCCGTGTAGTTGATAGTATCGAGAGCAGCTATCATCTCCTTTACAGGGATATCGCCCGTGCCCATGATACGGTACTGAACCTTTCCGTCAGCGCCCATTACAGAGTCCTTGACCTGTATGTACTTGATAAACTCGCCGAGATTTGCGACAGTAGTCTCAGGTGACTCGTTATTGTAGCGGTATGGGTGGTGCATATCCCACAGAGCGGCAACCTTGCGGCTTCCCACAGCTCTGAGGAGGTCCGCGAGACGTGCGGAGTCACTGTAGACACCGTTAGTCTCCACAAGGAGAGTGACGTTGTTCTGCTCGGCAACGGGAACGAGCTTGCGGAGACATTCCGCAACATACTCGTCGTCCACCTCTCCTCCCGGAGCAGGCTCGAGGTCACCGAGGATTCTGATATATGAAGCTCCGAGCTTGTTAGCGAGCTCGGCATAAGCAGTTATCTCTTCCTTTACAGCGTCGAATTTGTCCTTGAATTTAAGGCAGGCACCTGATGTGAGACAAGGAATTTCAAGACCAAGTGATCTTAGTTTTTCGATAGTCTTGGGGAGGTTAGCTTCTTTGAAGGGCTGAGCGTTCACTGAGAATATTTCGTTCCCGAGTCCGCGGATCTCGATTCCGTCAAATCCGAAATCCTTTGCCATTGAGTAGATGTCAGTCCATGAGAAGTCTGGACAAGCAAGTGTCGAAAAGCTGATTTTCACCTTACATCATTCCTTTGAATATAAAATTAACACGAATATTATACCATATTAAGGCAGAAAATGCAATAGATTATCGAAGATTTTTCTTAATAATAAAGCAAAAAGCCCGAC
>JAGCHA010000120.1 GCA_017649325.1 Ruminococcus sp. | reverse complement strand
TCTGTTGCAGAAGCCGCCGCGCTGACCGCCGCCGAAACCGCCTCCGCCCATTCCGCCGCCCATAGAGCCCATATCGGAGCTGTTGAGCTCGGAATCGTCAATCAGTGCGGAACTGTCCGCCTGCTGACCTTCCGTAGTCGAAGGAATAGAGCCGTCGAGCTGTCCGCGAACGCTCTCTTCGCGAAGAGTGCAGAACTTGCTGATAGCCTCGGCGCCCGCCTTGAATTCATCATATGTGCAGAACTTGGTGGGGTCTTTTTCGACGTATTCGTCGATGAGAGCGATAGTATCGCTGACGAGCTGAGCGAAGTCCACGCTGTCGAGTAACTCACCCATGAGCTCGTGGTACTGCTCGGTGTACTCCTCGTTATCGAATATCCACGAGACCATTGGTCTGTCGCTCATATCGCCGGAAACAGGCGTATCTATGGGTGAATTTACGGACGAAGAGCCCATGCCGCCCATAAATGAGCCGAAAGCGAGGTTGTAGTCCCACGGTATCATCGAGAGCTGACCGTCCTCTTCGTAGAGGTAGTAGTTGTGTATCATCTGACCTGTATAGCTGTCGCCGTTGCAGAGGAAGATATGGACTGCGAAGTAGCGTAATACCTCCTCGACATCAACGGTGTTTTCGAGGTCTGTCTGCTCGGAGAGCGCCTTGAGCGAGCGTATCAGGCGATTCCGGTCGGCTGTGTTGACTGTTGTCTTTGCGTTATTGAAGATATTGGAGTAGCTGTCTGCGTCGTCGTCGATATACTGTAACTTGACGTCGCTGCTGCCCATTCCGAATCCGCCGCCGAATCCGCCCATGCCGCCGTTTTCACCGCCCATGCCTGACGGGGCGAAGCCCTCTGGGATATTGTTCGGGTCGAAGTCGTCCGGCATCCCGCCGCCACTGAAATCGGGCATCTGTCCGCCGCCGAACATCACCGACGGGTCAAAGTCGGAAGGCATCTCGCCGCCGAAGTCGGGCATACCTCCGACGAATCCCTGCGACGGGTCGAAGCCGCCGCGTGACCGTTTTTCACTGCTGTCATTGGACTGCTCTCCTGCCGCTTCATCGGAATTCTCGTCCATGAAGTCGCCCATGCTGAAGTTCTTGCCGTTGCCGCGGCCGCCGCCGAAGCCCATGGCGTCGGGCTTGTAGAGGTCGCCGAAATTGCTTCCGTAATTGCGTGTGAGGAAGGAGTCCTCAATCGCCTCAACTGCGAGGTAGAGTCCCCAGTCCTCACCATTTACGGTAATGTATGCGTAGCTGCAAAGCGGGGCATCCGCGCCGAAGTCGTACATCATCGTGTATGCGAGGTAGTCCTTCATATAGGTGTTATCCTGAATTATGTTGTTCAGACAGAGCTTGTCGAGACCGTGATAGCTTTTGGTGCTGTCGTACTGGTCGAATTCTATCTTGAAGCTGTAGCGCTCGCTGTTCATATTCTTCACGGAGCTGAGCGAGGTATTGCCTTTGCCGCGAATGCCGACATTGCGTACAGCCTCGCCGTCGATGATGACGCTGCACGGCGAGTATTCCTCGCTCTCACAGGTGGAGATGAAGCTGTCCCAGTCATCGATGACGATGTCGACAGTATGCACGCGTGACTTGTTGAACAGCCTGTTCTCGTAGCCGATAGCCTTGGCTGAGGTCTCGATGCCGAGTGACCTGCCGAAGCAGAACACAACGGCTGTGACGAGCGTCAGCGCGACTATCACCGCGCATATTTTGTCAATGCTTTTATGTGCTGACATCTTATCACCCTTATCCCATATAGTCGCCGTTGTAGCTCACGAGAACAGCGCTCTGCACGCCTTCCATGTCCGCGAGCGCGTTTACGAAGTCTGTGTTGTCGTCCTTGAGGCGTATCTCCATATTGAGCTCTACCGCACCCTTCTGAGCTGACTTGCTCTTGACTACACATCTTTCAGCCTTCTCACCGAGGAAAGCCTTAGCCTTTGTCTCGGCATCGTGGCCGTCACAGCGTACCACAACGATGTAGGGATTCTTGTGGGACTTGCGGTTCACGAATACGAGGAGGATAACGCCGATGATGACGCTTCCGATGACTGCGAGGGGGATCATACCCGCTGCGAGCACGATGCCTACAGCGATAGACCAGAAGAGGAAAGCGATATCGAGCGGCTCTTTAATAGCGGCGCGGAAGCGGACTATCGACAGCGCACCGACCATACCGAGCGAGAGCACGACATTGCTTGTTACAGCGAGGATAACGACAGTGGTTATCATGGTGAGTGCAACGAGCGTCGTGCCGAAGCTTGACGAGTACATCACACCCGAGTAGGTCTTCTTGTAGACGAGGAAGATGAAAATGCCAAGACCGAACGCGAGCACAAGTGCTACAGCCATATCAAGTACGCTTACGCTCGTAACATTCTCGAGGAAATTGGATTTGAAGATATCACTGAAAGTCATATTAAAAACTCCTTTAAATATTGTATTAGGTGTGCCTGTCAGCCGTAGATCCTGCAGGCGGCGTATTTTGAAAATGCTCCCTCGCGTCTGTCGGAGAGGGAGACGGCATCTCTGATTATATCGGGGAGGAAGCCGTCCCACTTGACCTCGAGTATTATCGAGTCTGAAACAGGGACAGTTATGCAGTCTGCGCGGAGGAAGTCCGTACAGCGCATACCGCTCCTGATGTCGTAATCAAGGGTCACGCGTACATTTCCCGCGGGGAAGATGAATGGCTCGCGTGTGTAGTCGACAATAGTCTTGGGAGCGATTCCCTCGGTAGTCATCTTGGAGTATAGCTCCCTGATGAGGGCGTGTTCCGAGGCGAGCATCCATTCGGTGTCGCCGTCGGCAATGCGTTGAGCCTGCTCTGCCGTGAGCGGAGCGCTCTGCTTGTTGACGAGGTGGTCGAACTTGCTCTTTTTTTCGAGATGTATCACTGAAGTATCGCCGTTGTAATAGCGTATACGGAACTTCTCGCGTCGGCTCATTCCGTTTATCTTCTCCACGAGCACCTTGTCGGCGAGGTTGTCGAAGTAAAGGCTGCGTATGAAGTATCTGCCGTTTATCGCGTGCGGGTCGGTGTAAGCGACAGCACAGAGGCGCTGTATGATGATGAGCAGGTCTGAGTAGTTTCTCTCGTGTTATATTTCGTGTCTGAGCTCCATGGTTTCACCTCTTTTCTGGTAGTTTTTGCGTACAGCCGTCTGTACGGGGGTTGTTTATGATTATATTTTAAAGTCCGAACCTTGAGTGAAGCTTAAAACAGAGTGTACAGGCGATAAAAAGGGAGTGAAAGTTAAGTGAAATAACATGAGGAGAATGTGAAACGACGTTCCAAGCGAAAAACGGAAGATTTCTCCGCGCATCTTGCTATTCTTTTAATATTATGTTATAATATTGTACAGTAATAATTCGTGGAGGAGCATACAAGCATTCCCACCAGCAGCTCGCTGCATAAAAAATGAAAGGATACACATAAATGACTATACAGGAACTCTGCTCCGCTCTCTCGGGCGGACGACTCGACGCGCGATTCCGCGAGCTTTACGGCTTCGGCGAGCGTGAATATCTTCGCCAGCGTGCACGCTACCTCAGCGCCGCCGAGCACTTTTCGCGCCTCTGTCCCGAGTGCAGCGATGTGCGCGTATTCTCCGCCTCTGGACGCGCCGAGATAGGCGGGAATCACACCGACCACCAGCACGGCTGCGTGCTTGCGGCAGCTGTAGACCTCGATATCATAGCCCTCGCAGACTTCACCGACGACGGTTTTATCCGAATCTTCTCCGAGGACTGCGAGCCCTGCGAGGTAGACCTATCCGCCCTTGAGATGCGCGAGTCCGAGCGCGGGACTTCCGCCGCACTGATACGCGGTATCGCTGCGCAGTTTGCGGCTATGGGAACTGAGATAGGCGGATTTACGGCGTATGTGAGCTCAGATGTGCTGATAGGGAGCGGGCTGTCGTCCTCGGCGGCGTTCGAGACCCTCATCGGCACGATGATAGACCTCGGCTGTAATGAGGGCAGGTCAGGGGCGATAAACATCGCCAGGGCAGGGCAGTTTGCCGAGACGCAGTATTTCGGCAAGGCAAGCGGCCTTATGGACCAGACGGTCAGCGCAGTCGGCGGATTTGTTGCCATAGACTTCGCCGACCCGAGCGAGCCTGTGATAACTCCCGTGCGCTTCGATTTCACGGGAGCGGGCTACAGTCTTTGCATAACCGATACCAAGGGAAGCCACGCCGACCTCGTGGACGAATACTCGGCTATCCCGACGGAAATGAGGACGGTCGCCGCGTGCTTCGGAGCGGAGTATCTGCGCGATGTGGACGAGGACGAGTTCTACGCAAGACTCCCCGAGTTGAGGGAGAAATGTTCGGACAGGGCTATCCTTCGTGCCGCACACTTCTTTGCGGAGAGCAGGCGGGCTGAGCTTGAGGGAGAGGCTCTCGTCGGAGGCGACCTCGAGGAATTCTTCCGCCTTGTGAACGAGTCGGGGGATTCGTCGGCGGAGCTGCTGCAAAACCTTGTCCCCGCCGGTGTGTCTGAGAAGCAGGAGCTGCCCCTCGCGATAATGCTGAGCAAGCGGGTGCTCGGCGGCTGCGGAGCAGTGAGAGTACACGGCGGCGGCTTTGCGGGGACTATACAGGCATTCGTGCCGACTTATCTTGCTGAGACCTATGCAGAAGAAATGGACAGGGTGTTCGGGCTCGGAGCGTGCCGCATAATGACGATACGACCTGTCGGCGGAACAGAGATAACGCTGTGAATCTGCTATTCGACCGCGCGGAGCCCTCTGACGTTCTGAGATAATCAAGGCGCGGATCTGAAAGTTTCGATTAAGACTTTTCAAAGGGGTGCTGCCCGAGGGCAGAGTTCGGCGGCAGTACCGATAGTCCCTACCGCAATACTGATCCGGCAGAAAAGGAAGTGAAAAAGTGGAAGAGCTCGAAAATGTCATACGACTTATCCCAAAGCGCAAGAAGAGCTTCTGGCGGCTCATATTCAGCCGAGCCTTTCTGATATTTGTGCTGCTCATCGTGCAGCTCGGCATACTGTTCTCAATATATTTCCTGTTCACGGAATATCTGCCCGAGGCGAAAGTGCTGCTCGTGCTGTTCTCGGTGCTGATGGTGTTCTATCTCTTCAACTGTGAAATGGACTCCGCCGCGAAGCTGACGTGGCTCGTGCTCATTACTCTTTTCCCTGTCCCGGGAGCGATACTCCTCTTTTTCACCAAGCGTGACATCGGTCACATCAGGGTCAAGAAGCGTGTCATCAGCACAATTGCCGAGTCGAAGGAGATGCTGCCGCTGCACAGTGAAGTGCTTGCCTCGCCGGAGCTTGCAAAGTCGGGTACCGACTCGCTCTGCTGCTACATCAACCGCACGGGCTGTTTCCCGATATACAACAACACTGACGTGACTTATTTCCCGATCGGCGAGAAGAAGTTCGAGGCTCTTCTTGAGGAGCTCGAAAAAGCCGAGCGCTTCATCTTTATGGAGTATTTCATTATCGACGAGGGCTATATGTGGGGAAGGGTACTCGATATCCTTGCCCGCAAGGCAAAGCAGGGCGTGGAGGTACGCGTAATGTACGACGGGATGTGCGAGATGTCGACCCTCACCTATGACTACGCCGAGCGCCTTGCGAAGCTCGGTATCAAGGCAAAAGCCTTCGCGCCGATACTGCCTTTCCTATCGACCTACTACAACTACCGCGACCACCGCAAGATACTCGTCATAGACGGCAAGGTCGGCTTCACGGGCGGAGTAAACATGGGCGACGAGTACATCAACAGGATCGAGAGATTCGGTCACTGGAAGGACTGCGCGGTCATGCTGTGCGGAGAGGCAGTCCGCACCTTCACGCTTCTGTTTTTGCAGATGTGGAATGTAGGTGAGAGCTTGCCTCAGTGGGACGACTGGCTCAGTGCTCCCTACGGAGATGAGTACAAGGACAGCGGATTTGTGCTGCCATTCGGCGACTGTCCGCTCGACGACGAAAAGGTCGGCGAGACGGTGTATATGGACATTCTCAACCGTGCGACCAGGTACGTCCATATAATGACGCCTTACCTTATCCTTGACGGCGAAATGGAATACGCGCTGCGATTTGCTGCGGAGCGCGGCATAGACGTAAAGCTCATACTCCCGGGTATTCCTGACAAAAAGGCAGCGTACGCACTCGCGAAAACACACTATGCGGGGCTTACGAAGGCAGGCGTGAAGATATACGAGTATACCCCGGGATTTGTCCACTCGAAGGTATTCGTCTGCGACGACGAAAAGGCTGTGGTCGGTACGATAAACCTTGATTACCGCAGTCTCTACCACCATTTCGAGTGCGCGGCTTATATGTACAGGACAAGCTGCATCCCCGAGATAGAGGCTGATTTTCAGGAGACACTCACGAAGTGCCGCCCCGTTACTCCCGAGACTATCAAGCGCGAAAATGTGTTCTATAAGGCAGCGGGAGAGTTGCTGAAGTTGGTCGCGCCGCTGTTCTGAGCGCGGGATGCACTGTGAAGAGCGAAGTATCGGCATTCCCGCAAATCTGGATATGTACCATTAGTGAAAGCGCTGATTTATGCATTTGAGAGACTTGTAACAATAGATCTTATTGAAAAATGAGGCGAATGAAGGCAAAATTATATGTAATAACTATTCACGGAGGTGCTTAGATGAAACGACTGGACGACTACCCGACCCACGAACTTAACGGCGTCAGATATCGCTGCGGCAGGGTCAAGCCCTTTGGCGCGAGCCTTATCGGAGAGGGCACGGTGAATTTTTCGGTATTTTCAAAGTATGCGCAGTCGTGCGAGCTGCTGCTCTACCATATCGGCGAGCCACAGCCCTTTGCGGTACTGCCTTTTCCCGACGAATTTCGTATAGGCAACGTTTTTTCCATGATAGTATATGGTCTCAACTACGAGGAACTCGAATACGGCTACCGTTTCAGCGGACCCTATGTCCCCAAGCAGGGACACCGCTTCGACAGCACGAAAATACTGCTCGACCCATACGCGAAGCTTGTCGGCGGGAGTGAGAAATGGGGCGAAGAGCCCTCTGCCGACGAGAGCTTCCGCCATCGCGGGCGTGTCATCCCCGAGGACTACGACTGGGACGGCGACAAGCCTCTTGAGATACCGATGAAGGACCTCGTGATATACGAGATGCATATCCGCAGCTTCACGCGCGACGATTCATCACGCATCAGGCACAAGGGCACATTTGCGGGCGTGATAGAGAAGATACCGTATCTGAAAGAGCTCGGCGTGAACTGTATTGAGCTGCTGCCGATATTCGAGTTCGACGAGCTTGAAAACAGTCGTATCATCGACGGCGAGCGCCTATACAATTACTGGGGCTACTCGACCGTGAATTTCTTTGCACCCAAGGCTGGCTATGCGTCATCGGCGGCATTCGGACTGACGGCTGAGGAACTGAAAAACATGGTCAAGAAGCTCCACAAGGCAGGGATAGAAGTTATACTCGACGTTGTGTTCAACCACACAGCCGAGGGCAACGAGAACGGACCGTACATATCCTACCGCGGCATCGACAACAAGACCTACTATCTGCTCACGCCCGAGGGCTGCTATTACAATTTCAGCGGCTGCGGCAACACGATGAACTGCAATAATTCCGTCGTCCGCAACTTCATCCTTGACTGCCTGCGCTACTGGGTATCGGACTACCACATCGACGGCTTCCGCTTCGACCTTGCGGCGATAATGTCCCGCGACAGCAGCGGAGCACCTATGACGAGCCCGCCGCTGCTGGAGCTCCTCGCGCACGATGCCGTCCTCGGCAAGACCAAACTCATCGCCGAGGCGTGGGACGCTGGCGGACTCTATCAGGTGGGGAGCTTCCCCGCGTGGGGACGCTGGGCAGAGTGGAACGGCAAATACCGCGACTGTCTGCGCCGCTTTGTCAAGAGCGGAGCTGAGTACGGACCCGAGCTCATAGCGCGGATACAGGGCTCGGCGGACCTCTACGGCAACCGTTCGGCGGAGGCTTCGATAAACTTCATTACGTGCCACGACGGCTTCACGCTGTACGACCTCGTATCGTACAACGAGAAGCACAACCTTGCCAACGGCGAGGATAACCGCGACGGCTGCGACGGCAACGACAGCTGGAACTGCGGCGCAGAGGGCGACACCGACGACGCGGAGATAAACTCACTGAGGAGGCGGCAGATGAAGAACGCCGCAGCTCTGCTGCTGCTTAGCAGGGGAATACCTATGCTGCTGTCCGGCGACGAGTTCATGAATACACAGTACGGCAACAACAACGCTTACTGTCAGGACAACCGCATCTCGTGGCTCGATTGGGACAGACTCGATACAAACCGTGATATGTTCGAGTTTTTCCGAACGTTGATAGCATTCAGAGCAGCTCACCCGGTGCTCCGCAGGACGGACTTCTTCACGGGCTGTAACAGCACTGGCTACCCCGAGCTCTCTTTCCATGGAGAGAAGCCGTGGCAGCTCGATATGAACTCGCCCTTCCTGACTTTCGGCTTCATGTACACGGAATCGGCAAAGGATTACGACGTCCCCGCGGATACGTTCATCTACTGTGCGGTCAACGCTCACTGGGAGTCTCACAAGCTCGAGCTCCCGATAATACCCGCGGGTATGGAGTGGAGCGTGGTCGCCTATACGGGAGACCCGACCCGCGACGGAGAGAAAGTCAGCGGCAGCGCTGAACTTATGCCGCGAAGCTTTATGCTTATAACAGCGCAATGACACAAGATCGTCTGTGTGCAGGATATGTACACAGACGTTTTTTGGCGTACGAAATTGAAAAAATGTTTACATTAATCAACGAAATATATACTTGCTGCGGAATACGATTTGTATATACTATAAAATAACACAAAAATGAATAAAATAAGTCCAATTTGAAAAAAATGGTAGACCGTCGCTCATTTCAGCCTTTCATCTTGACTTTTGGCATGAAAGTGCTATAATTAAAACAAGCAAACATATAACTTATCTAAGCTTTGAAAATGATATTATTATACATAGAGAATACTTATGCGTGACAGTGCTGCCGGCGCATGAACGGGGGTGTTGTATGAGTAATCTGAACAATACAGCTCATGAGAAACGAGAAAAGATGATAGAGAGGACCATGAAAAGGATATCCGCCGAGCAGAAAGCGCCGTGGGCGGGCTTCGTGATCCTTATCGTACTATATTTTGCAGCTAATATCGCGACCACAAGAGTTGTCCGTATGCAGGGGCAGATAAATTTCGGGGATCTGCACATGGCGTATGCTCAGTTTGCGGGCGTATTGTCGGCACTTGCGAACATCTGCATCATACTGCTCGTCGTGTACTACAAGAGGCTCGGCTTCATAGCGGCATTGGTGCTGTTGTTAGGTCAGTTTCCGATGCTGATAGTCAACCTTATACTTAGGCACAACGTCAACAGCATACCCGGAGTGTTCACGAATGTTTTCACGCTCATAGCTATCGCCACGCTGCGCATCAACGAGGGCATGACCGAGAGATTCCGCAAGCGAATGGCAGAACAGGCGATAACCGACACTCTCACGAGCCTGCCTAACAGATTTGCCTGCTCGGAGCTGATAGCCGACCTCATAAAACATAATACAAGATTCACTCTTGTCTCAATTGACATCAACAACTTCAAGAACATCAACGATACCATGGGCTTTGACGTCGGCAACAAGCTGCTCGTCGAGATAGCGTCGCGGTGGAAAGCTATCGCAGATTCCGGTGATACGGGCACTCTCGACATCGTCAGCCGTCTCAGCGGAGACGAATTTGCGATCGTGATACGCGACTACAGCTCCACCGCGGACATAGTCAGAACGATAGAAAAATACGAGTCAGTGCTCGGGGAGAAGCTGTCCGCAGACGGTTATGAGCTATACATAACAGCGAGCTTCGGCTATGCGGAGTATCCCACTGACGCGGACAATCTCGACAGCCTGTTCACATACTCCGATGCAGCGATGTCCGAGGTCAAGCGTGTGAACAGCAGCAACCATATCCTTCGCTTCAATCCCGAGCTTGTCAGGACGGAGCGTACTCTTGAGATAGAGCACAAGATAAGGAAAGCACTTGAAAGCGATACGATATTCTTCAATCTTCAGCCGCAGTACGATCTGGCACATAAGCTCCGCGGCTTTGAAGCTCTCGCTCGGATGAAGGACGAGGAAGGCAATATCGTCAGCCCGGGCGAGTTCATACCTGTCGCAGAGAAGGTCGGACTGGTAGACAGAGTAGACGGCGCGGTATTCCGCAAGGCGTCGGAATTCTTCGGCGGACTGCTGAGGGACTACGGGCTCGACATTACGCTGAGCGTAAACGTATCCGTCCGTCACCTGATGAAGAAGGACTTTCTCGACGAGATACACAGGATACTGGAAACGAGCGGTATCTCCCCGAGCAATCTCGAGATAGAGATAACCGAATCCATAATGATAGACTCCGTAGACAAGGCAGTACAGGTCATCAAGGACATAGAGGCACTGGGCGTCAAGATAGCCATTGACGACTTCGGTACGGGTTATTCATCGCTGAGCTACCTCAACAAATTCCCCGCAGACCTGCTAAAGATAGACAAATCCTTCATCGACAAGATGAATTCGAGCGATTCGTCGAAGCAGTATGTAGCTTCTATCATCGCTATCGGACACATCATGGGCTTCAAAGTCATATCCGAGGGAGTTGAGGAGGACAAGCAGATTGATACTCTGAGAGAGATAGGCTGCGACTATGTACAGGGCTTCATCTGGGGACGTCCGCTGTCTGTCGAGAAGGTATTGGAGCTCGTGAGAGGATTGGCAGAGCAGTAACATAAACTCAGCGGATAAGAGGCATAAAAAAATAAAATAGCAAATAATCTCTGCGGCTGTTGCAAATTTTAAAAATTATGATATAATATATCAGGGATCGTTCTGAGTGGTCGACCGTCAGAACGATCTTTTTTTGTGATTTTCTGTGCAAAATGCTGAATATGATTGACGGATGCAACTCGGACATAAATCAAGAGGTATTACTATTGCAGCTCCACACGGGAGCATAAACAGAGTTTCCCGAAAGGTAATATAGAATGAATGAAAAAAGGATAGACGGAGCTCTCAGGGCTCTTTCGGGGCAAAAGCCCAAAACTCCGGCATCGCTGCTCGAGAGCATGATAAAGAAGGCTCAGCAGCTTGAAAAGGAGCGCAAAGACGGTACGAGCGGACATCCTCCTGACGACTGTTCGGATGACGATGAGCCCGAAACCTGAGCGATGAAGATTAAAAATAAAGGAGAGAAATCATGAGAAAGATAATCTGCACCGCAGCCGTGCTGGCAATGCTGTGCTCCGCTCTTGCAGGATGCACAAAAAAAGACGAAGCGTCGGTGAGTTCGGAAGCCCCGACAACTCAGGCTGTCACTTCCGTCACAACCGAGAACGAGACCTCCGAAACGGCAGCTCCCGAGTATCATCAGGAAGGCTTTGATTACCTCGCGCTGGTCAATAAGACAGAGCCGCTGCCCGAGGGCTGGGAAGAGGCACTGGAGACAGTACATATGACGAACTCCGTCGGCGACGATGTAGAGGTCGAGAAGAAGGCTTACGATGCATACCTTGAACTCAAAGCAGAGCTTGAGGCTGAGGGCATATATGTCGACCTCGATTCCGCACGCCGCAGTATAGCGGAGCAGCAGAGGATAATGGACGACTTTACCGAGAAATACGGCATCGACTATGCCTCAAAGACAGTCGCCGAGCCGGGCTATTCCGAGCACCACACAGGACTTGCACTCGACCTGTACCTCATCATCGACGGCAAGGACGTAGTTCTCAACGAAGAGATGATACAGTATCCCGAGATATGGTCGGTGATACACTCCAGGCTTGCCGACCACGGCTTTATCCTGCGCTATCCCGAGGATAAGGAGCATATCACGGGCTACGGCTATGAGCCGTGGCATATCCGCTATATCGACGACGCAGAGAAGGCGAAGGAGATAACATCGAACGGGATGACATTCGAGGAATACCTCGGCATCGCAACTGATGGTAAGCCCACCGTTGATTACGGCAGCTCCGAGCTCTTCTCGGAGGATGAGCTGAAAGAGACGGCTGTTCAGGTAAAGTGCAGCTTTGCGGGCTCTGGCCGCCGTGTGCTCAACAAGCTGAAATATGCGGGCGACGAGATGAACACTGCCGATAATCTGAAGCTGGCAAAAGAATACGGCAGGAATGAGGATTATACACAGGTCATCGCGTTTCTGGCAGATTTTACAGTGACCGAAGAGAGCAAGAGCTATGATGCAGGCGAGTACAAGGATTATCCGTGCTGGCTCGCACGCACAGAAGACGACGGCTGGGAGATCGTCACCTGGGGAGAAATGAACGAGTAATAAAACAGGCTCAAAGCTTCATAAGGAGCTTTGAGCCTGTTGTGTTACAGGAGATATGAAAGATACACTACCAGTTCTGTCGGCAGCATGAGCGCGATGATTATCAGCACAGCCCTGATATGGGACTTTTTTTCATAGTGGAGCGTGGCGATGAACTCTCTGATAAAGGCGTTTATCCAGAAGTACGTCTTTGTCTTTGCGCCGATACCCTCTGCGGGGATACCGTCCTCATCAGCCATACAGCCTGTGCGGAAAACGTGGTAATTGGTAGTTGAAAAGGCGATATTGGCGTTCTCATCCCTCTTTTTAATGAGGTCGTAGGAGAAGCGCAGATTCTCCCGTGTATTGACGGACTTGTCCTCCATGAGGATCCTTTCCTCGGGGATACCTACAGAAACGAGGTAATTGCGTATAGCCTCAGCCTCGGAGATGACCTCGTCATCGCCCTTTCCGCCCGACGGAACGAAAACGATGTCCCTGCCTGTTTTTTTCTTCTGCATATCGGCGAACTCGACAGCTTTGTCCGCACGTGAGCGCAGCAGCTTTGTCAGCCCGCCGTCATCGGCTATCTGACAGCCGTGAATGAGGATGAAGTCCTTGTTGAAAGCGGGGATATGCTTGGCGGCTCTGACCGCGGAGACAGACGTGCCGATGAGTATGCATTCAAAGTAAGCCATGATGACAGCTATTGTATCCTCGATAATTATTTCGAGGAACAGGGTGAGGCTCGAGTATTTGTGAACATCTATGCCGAGCGAGTCGAACAGCGGGTAGATGAAATAGGGCATCAGCGTCCCGACGCAGAGCACGATGCCGAGGAAGAATCCGAGCATATTCCGCAGACAGAATCCTTCGTGCTTCATGAGTATCAGATTGCTGATGCTGATAGTCAGCGAAACTATCAGAGATATCGGCAGCAGGAGCGTAATGAACAGCCGGGCCGAATTCAGCGTGCTCTCGGTGAGGTTGGTTATCGACTGGTTATCGCCGTTTATGTTCAGCAGGACCAGCGTGAGCAGCTGGAAGCAGAGTACAAAGGCAGCGAATATGATGACTCCGAGCAGCCATGCATTCGAGTATCTGCAAAGTGAGGACCTTGTGCTTCGGCGGTATCTTCTGACGAGCATAACGAAGACCAGCGTCAGGATAAAGATGAACGAGACAGGGAAGAAGATATCGCCTCTGCAGCGTCCGAAGTACTGGTCGAGAGTGATGATGCCGGTGGAATGCACATACAGTATGCGTTCCGCGTATGTAGTGCCGCCGTCGCAGCTGACCATAACTATCGTATTGCCCGTGCTGACGGAGCGGAAGTCGAGCAAAAGTGTGTCCCCGTCGATGCTCTGAGCGGTACACTCGACGATATTCTCGTCAAAGTTTACGATGATATTATTGTCAGGCTCAATGCTGAACTTCAGCGAGCAGTTCTTTCCGAACAGGCAGACGCTCAGAAACGAGATGAGCAGCAGTGAAACAGCGAGAGCGGCAATGATGATGAAACCGCGTGAAGTCTTTTTGTTTGTCTTTGAGTTCTTATCGGTTGCAGAGCTCATTTTTTCCTCCTTGTCCATGTCCGTTTATGACATATAATCTGATTATATATCATTTTTGAGAAAAAAGCAATTTGTTTTGAAAAATGTATTTTTTTTATTATTAACTATTGCTATTTTGGTTGTTTTGTGATATAATTTATATACAATAAGATATAATGCGATATTCTGATAAACGGAGGTGACGGGATATGAGTGTAACAGGTTATCTTTCCAATCACTGGGGACTTCTGGTCATTGTTATTGGCATTGCAATAATCATTCATTCCGATATCCACCTTGAGCGCAGAATGATATTTCGCATATCGTTGACCATTATGATGCTTTTGGGGTATTCCGTGTCCTGTCATGTTGAGAGTTACCTCGCGGATCAAGCCGAATACACGATACTCAGACCTATCCTGTCGGCTTTGAACTACAGCCTCATTGCATTTATACTTGTCAATATTATAATGATAGTATTTCCGATGCAAAGACTGTATCTTCACATACCGGCCGTACTGAACGCCGTGCTTTGTTTTGTTTCCATACCAACGGGTATAGTTTTTTTCTATACCGATGACAATCATTTCCAACGCGGTACTCTTGGCTATCTCACATACTTTATATGTGCTCTTTATCTGGCATACCTGATATTCAACCTTTTCAAGAACAAAACGTATCAGAAGGAGGACATACGTCTTCTGATATTTATGTCGGTGACGTCTGTGCTGTGTCTGGTAATGCCGCTCTTTTTGGACAGCATGACCACGCATTGGTTCAATGTCACGATAGCGATAGATTTGCTGCTGTACTATGTTTTCCTGTTGCAGCAGTTCACGAAGCGCGATCCGCTCACCAAGCTGCTTAACCGTCAGAGCTACTATGCGGATGCTGAGAAGATGTGGACACTCATAACCGCTATCATCACAATGGATATGGACGGCTTGAAAACGCTCAACGACAGCGAGGGACATACCGCAGGCGATACGGCACTGAAAGCACTTGCGGATTGTTTCCGAAATGCGTCACAGCGCCGTCAGCGCATATACCGCATAGGCGGTGACGAGTACGTGATACTGTGCGTAGGTTCTTCCGAGTCGGATGTCCAGGCGCTTGTCAGACGTATAAAGCAGGAACTGGCGAAAACGCCGTATACCTGTTCGGTGGGATATGCGATGAAGCAAAAGGACGATACGATAGACGAAATGTATAATCGTGCGGACTCGATGCTGTACGATGAAAAGAAGCAATTTTATATCACATCGGGAAAAGAAAGACGCAAGCATTGATACAGGCAAAGAGCCGTAAGGAAGCAAAACGCTTCTTTACGGCTCTTTTTACGGCCTGCGCAAGGCAGTTATTTACCGCAGTTCTTATCGAATGACGGATTGCAGGCGTAGAAATTCCTGGAGTTGAGCTTATCCTGTGTTATGCGGAGAGCTTCGCCGAACCGCTGGTAATGCACGATCTCGCGCTGCCTCAGGAAGCGGATAGGGTCGCGCACATCGGGATCATCAGCGAGGCGGAGGATATTGTCGTAGGTGGTGCGAGCCTTCTGCTCGGCGGCCATATTCTCGTGCAGGTCGGTGATGATATCTCCCTTTGACTGGAAGTAAGTCGCAGTGAACGGCGCTCCCGAGGCAGCAACGGGGTAGATTCCCGTAGTGTGGTCGACGAAGTAGGTGTCGAATCCGCTTGCCTTGATCTCGTCGATAGAGAGGTCTTTCGTGAGCTGATAGAGAATAGCCGAGATCATCTCCACATGAGCGAGCTCCTCCGTGCCGATATCAGTCAGCAGACCTTTTACCTCGGCATACGGCATAGCGAAGCGCTGGTTGAGGTAACGCAGGGAAGCGGCGAGTTCGCCGTCGGGACCTCCGAGTTGAGAGATAATGACCTTAGCCATACGGGCATCGGGTTTTTTGATATTGACCGGGTACTGAAGTTTATTGCAATATCCTTGTTGTACATAAGTTTTATAGAAAATCCGCACTCAGCGTAAGGTCTGAATCCGGCTTGTTTTTGCACATTCTCTCGGTCTTATAGTAGTATATCTTCCTGACGACCGTGTGCAGCAGTCTGTTCTTTTCCTCGGCGTCCGAACCATAGAAGTTGTCGATGACGTATTGCAGT
>JAGCHA010000119.1 GCA_017649325.1 Ruminococcus sp. | reverse complement strand
TGATGCGTTCGATGCGCTCGCCGAGGTCATCGGTCATCACCTTGTTCTCCTCTATCTCGGAGATGATGTCCTGTCCGTAGGACTCGATGTACGTCATAAGGTCGTTTACGTATTCCCTGAGGTCAGGGAGCGGTGTGTACTCGAAAAGCCCATGCTGTGCAGCATACAGCAGTATGACCTGCTTATAGTGCGGGAGCGGATTGTAGAGCGGCTGTTTGAGCAGCTCTGTGAGCATACGTCCGTGTGCGAGGAGCTCTGCCGTAGACTGGTCGAGCTCCGACGAGAACTGTGTGAATATCTCCATTTCCTTGAACTGAGCAAGGTCGATACGCAGATTGCCTGCCGCCTTCTTCATAGCCTTTGTCTGAGCCGCACCGCCGACACGCGATACGGAAAGTCCGTAGTTTACGGCAGGACGCTGACCTGAGTTGAACAGCTCGCTCTCGAGGAATATCTGCCCATCGGTTATGGAGATCACGTTTGTCGGGATATAAGCCGAAATATCGCCTGCGAGTGTCTCGATTATCGGGAGCGCTGTCAGCGAGCCGCCGCCGTGCTCATCGTCGAGTCGGCTTGAACGCTCGAGAAGTCTTGAGTGCAGGTAGAATACGTCGCCGGGATAGGCTTCACGTCCCGGGGGACGGTGCAGCAGCAGCGACATTGCACGGTAAGCTACGGCGTGCTTGGAGAGGTCGTCGTACACGATGAGGACGTCCTTGCCCTGCGACATAAAGTATTCAGCCATAGGAGTGCCCGAATAAGGCGCGATATACTGGAAAGGAGCCTGGTCGCTCGCCGAAGCGCATACGACTACCGTATACGGCATAGCTCCGAATTTTTTGAGGTTGTTCACGACCTGCGCAACGGTCGAGGACTTCTGTCCGATAGCGACGTAAACGCAGATAACGTCCTTGCCCTTCTGATTGATGATAGTATCAATAGCAATAGAGGTCTTGCCCGTCTGTCTGTCACCGATGATGAGCTCACGCTGACCTCTTCCTATCGGGAACATCGAGTCGATAGCGAGGATACCGGTCTGGAGGGGCACGCTGACCGGCTTGCGCTCGATAACTCCGGGAGCTTCGCGCTCTATGGGGAAGTAATCGTCTGCGCGGATAGGACCGAGACCGTCAATAGGCGCTCCGAGCGCATCAACAACTCGTCCGAGGAGTTCGTCGCTCACTCCTATACCTGCGCGCTTGCCGGTGCGGACTACGGTAGAGCCCTCGGAAAGTCCCGAATCGTCGCCGAGGAGGACTACTCCGACCGTCTTTTCCTCGAGATTCTGCACGATACCGCGGATGCCCGTCTCGAACTCCACGAGCTCGCCGTACATAACGCCGCTCATGCCGTAAACTGTGGCGATACCGTCGCCGAGCCTCGTAACGAAGCCTGTTTCGGTGGCGCCGCTCTTGACCTCAAAGTCCTTGACCTCGGTCTTGAGCACGGATATGATATCACCCGACGAGAGCTTCTCCTTGCCGCTCTCGGCAACCTCTGCCGCCTTTGACTGCATAAGCTCGCGCATCGCGCGGAGGCTCGTGCGGTAGCTGCGGTCGTACTCTACGTCACCCGCATTGAGGATAAATCCGCCGATGATATCGGGATCGCGGCGATACTCTATGTCAACGTCGTCCTTGACGAACTTCTCCATTATGAACTTGCGCAGGTCAGCCTGCTGAGACTCGGTAAGCGGCGTAACATAACGTACTACCGCCTTTATGCTGCCCTGTTTCTCAAGGAGTATCTCCTCGTATTCCTCGAATATCTCGCCGAGCTCATCTACTGCACCGTCGCGTACGACCGTGGACATGAACCGCTCGAGGGATTCGGGGAAAAGCTGTCTGATTATGCTGTGCTTCTCGTCATTTGTAACGAGGGGGTTCGAAAGAGTATCCGCAATGTCAGGACAATCCTCGAGCACCGTTTTTGTTGCTATTATGTCCTCGCGGGATATATCGCGGCGGACAAGCTCGTTTACAAGAGCCTTATCGGAATCTCTCATTGCTTGTCACCCTCCTCGGAAAGGAACTCGTCAACAAGCTTCCTGTTCTTTTCGTCGTCGAGGTTCGCGCCGACTATCTTCGATGCGGCTTCGATAGCGAGGTCTGCTATCTGCGACTGTGCCTGCTGGAGCACGCGTCTGCGCTCGTTCTCGATAGTCTCGCTCGCGGCGCTGACTATCTCGTCAGCTTCCTCATGCGACTTCTGTATGATGTTGGAGCGCTCGGTCTCGGCGTCGTCGTGAGCCTTCATAATGATGCGGCTCGCCTCTTCCTTAGCCTCGCTGATAGTATCCGAATACTGCTGGCGGAGCTCTTCTGCCTCCCGCCTTGCCTTTTCGGCGTCGTCGATATCCTTCTGTATCGACTGGGTCCTCGCGTTCATCATTTTACTTATAGGCTTGAAAAGGAATATCCTGAGCAGTATCATCAGTATGATGATATTTGCGACTGCCTCGAATATGCTCCAGAATTCAAATTTAAGCATTATTTGCCCTCCTTATGCAGATTTTTTGCTCCGACTTATTTGCTGCCGAGCATAATTATTATAAGGAGCGCTATAACGAAGCCGTAAACGGCGGTAGCCTCTGCGAGAGCACAGCCGATGATGAGCGATGTTCTGATGTCGCCCTTTGCCTCGGGCTGACGAGCGATAGACTCGGTAGCCTTAGCAGTTGCGATTCCTATACCAATACCTGCACCGATGCCGGTAAGTACGGCAACAGCGGCGCCTAATGCGATAACACCCATTTTATTATACCTCCGTGTATGTATTGCAGCGGGACAGCATCTCCGATATCCCGCGCTCTGAACGAAATTACTTGCTTCCGAGCATGATGATTATCAGCAGTGCGATAACGAAGCCGTAAACAGCGGTAGCTTCTGCGAGAGCACAGCCGATGATAAGCGATGTTCTGATGTCGCCCTTTGCCTCGGGCTGACGAGCGATAGACTCGGTAGCCTTAGCGGTCGCGATACCGATGCCGATACCCGCGCCGATGCCTGTCAGTACAGCAACAGCGGCGCCTAATGCGATAACACCCATATTCAATTACCTCCGTGAAGTTTTTTGCGTTTTTTTGCTTTTTTCCCTTCGTGACCCTCTTCGTCCTCTATAGCCTCAGCCAGATAAAGTGAGGTGAGGAACGAGAAAACATAAGCCTGAAGGATACCGTCGAAAATATCGAAGTACGCGCTCGCGATGAGCGGCACGCCTATCGCGGGGACGTGTACATACATTCTTATAGCTATCTTGATGAGCTCCATAACGATGTGCGCTGCGAGGACGTTTCCGAAGAGTCGCATACACAGCGACAGCGGACGCGTCACAAGGTCGAGCACATTTAGCGGGTTGATGAAGCTTTTCAGCCATTTCAGCGGTCCCTTCTTGAGTATGAAGGCGACCTGTACGAGTATGATAGCCAGTCCCGCAAGAGCGGCAGTCACGTTTACGTCCTTAGTCGGCGGCACGAATCCGAATATACCCATGATATTCGACATTCCTATGTAAAGTATGAATGTCTCGAGAATGGGTACATACCTCTTTCCGCCCTCTCCGAGAGCCTCGGTAAACATCTTGTCGAGCATACCAATAAAGGATTCGAGGAGGCACTGCACTCCCGTCGGCACCTTTTTGAGGTTCCTCGTGAGTATTATTGACAGCAGTACCAGAACGCCCATGATTATCCATGTTACGACACACGAATCGGCGATAGGGATACCGCCGAATATCGGTATAGTAAAGGCGACCTTATTTTCCAGCTCTTCTATAAGCTCTTCTGCCATTATAGCACCTTCTTTCGCTCCAAAAAGTAAGAAACGGAGACTGCGTCTGTGCATATCTCCGTTGATAAGTCAGCAATAGTGGTATGCATTAACTGTTCCACAATACATATATAATATAACAAAACTTTAACAAAGTCAATACCTTTGTCAGATTTGTTACCGATTTTTGGCGTTTTTACCAATACAGCCATCAGCTGATCGCTCGGTTCACCTCTCGGTGTCTCCCTGCGCGAGACTTATCGCCCTGTTGAGACGCTCGACGGCGCTCGTGTTGAGCTTATCCGAGAGGCGCAGGCGGTCGAGCTCCTTCTTGAAGGCGCCCAGCTCCTCTGCGAGCTTGCGCATGACCTCGGCATTCTGAAGCTGTTTGTCCTCAAGGGCGCAGACCCTCACGATGAGGTCGTTGATATTCGCCGCGAGCACTTCATTCGCGGCATTCTGCTTCTCGCCGAAGTCGGTGAGCTTCTCGCCCGACTTGAAAACCCCGACCTTTTCGTGTCCGTCGAAGGTGTGCATTTTCTCATTTGTAAGCTTCATATCAGACATTTTGTCCACTCCCTCTTCTGCGGGTGTTTACACGCCCAATGATGTTCCGTAGTTTGCAAGCTTCTGTCTCCACCAGCCGAGCGTATCGGAGATAGTCTGCTCCATAGTTATCTCAGCCTTCCAGCCCGTATCCGCGAATATCCGCGAAACGTCAGGTTCTATTATCGGTATGTCGGACGCACGCATACGTGCGGGGTCCCGAGTGACGGTGATATCCACCTCGGAGAGGCTCAGCGCCGTGTCAAGGATAAACTGTATCTCCACAGCCCTGCCGCGCCCGATGTTGTAGACTCTGCCGCTGACGCCCTTTTCCGCGAGCAGGCGGTACGCCCTCACGACGTCGCGGACGTCGGTAAAATCGCGCATTGCCGAGAGGTTGCCGACCTTCATCTCGGGCGGACGCACACCTTTCTCAGCCTCCGCTATCTGCCTGCAAAAGTCGGAGATAACGAATATATCGCTCTGCGCGGGTCCCGAATGATTGAACGCGCGCACCATCACGATGTCCATTTTATACGCACGGACGTATATGCGGCTTATCATCTCCTGACAAGCCTTCGTCGCGGCGTAGATATTGCCCGGATTCAGTGGCTCGTCCTCACCGAGAGGGCAGGCGCCCTCCCTGATGAAGCCGTACTCCTCGCCCGTGCCTATCATTATCACGCGGATATCCTTCTTTTCGGCGGCTCTCACGGCTTCGAGCACGTTTATCGAGCCCACCACATTGATATTCGCCGTAAGCTGAGGCTTCTTCCACGACACCGCCACGGAACTCTGTGCTGCAAGGTGGAAAACCACGTCGGGAGCTACCTCCGCTAACAGAGCAGATATATCCTCCGCATTCATTATGTCGAGGGTGTGTACCTCACACGCCTCCTTTATACTCTCGGACGGCAGGCAGGTAGCGTGTACCTCAGCCCCCGCCGACGCGAGCTCGCGGATAAGATAGGCTCCCGCGAAACCTGCTCCGCCGATTATCAAAGCCTTCATAATTTTCCTCACTTATTCCGACAGGAACTCATAGAGCTTCCTGATTATATCCTTTTCGTTGAACTCGCGCTTTACGCGTACAGCAGCATTTCTGCCGAGCTTATCACGGAGGGGCTTGTCCTCTGCGAGCCTGTTTATCGCCGCGGCGAGAGCCTTCGGAGACGAGGGCGGCACAGTCAGACCTGTAACGCCGTGCAGGCTGACGTGCGGGACTCCCGACGGGAGGCTCGTATTGATGACCGGCTTACCGTACACCATGGCTTCGATCTGTACAATGCCGAACGCCTCGCTCTTCGCGACTGACGGGAGCACGAAGATAACGCAGTCCGCATACGCCTGCCGAAGCTCGTCGTCGGGCAGAAAGCCCAGAAAATGCACCTTATCTGACAGTCCGTGAGCCTTGGCATAGCGCTTGAGGCTCTCATCGATCTGCCCTGTGCCCGCGATGAAGAGCTCGCAGTTTCGGGTGTGTCTGAACGCCCGCAGCAGCACGTCCACGCCCTTGTAGTAGACAAGCCTGCCCGTGAAGAATATCTTCACAGCGCTCTTGTCAGTGAGCTTTTCGGTCAAAAAGGGCTTGCGCTCTACCGCGAGGTATTCCTCGGGAACTATACCGTAGGGCAGTATGCGGCACTTCTCCCTGAACTGAGGGAGCACGTCCGAGCCGTCGATATGGCCCTCGGTCGCCACGAGGATGACGTCCGCCCGCCTGAGCAGGTACATCATGAACGGGCGGTAGAAGAACATTAGCTTCTTCTGCTTGACAATGTCACTGTGCCATGATACAGCGACTTTGCCCTTATATCCCGACACCAGCAGAGCCGCATCCGCAAGCGGGAAGGGGACGTTTATATGCACCGCATCGGCGCTTTTTGACATTTTCCTGAACAGCCGTACGAACGACAGCGACAGAGGACACGAGAAATACGTGCCGAGGCTGCCGGCACGGGTCAGCTTCACGCCGTTCAGGCGCTCGTGTAGGGTATAGCCCCTGCCGTCACGGCAGACAAGGGTACGCACCTCCGCGCCCAGCGGCGAAAGCTCCTCCGAATACTGCCTCACAAGGCTCTCGATACCGCCGATATGCGGATAATACGCCTTGTTGACCTCCAGGACTCTGAACTTCCTGCCCATTACTGAGCGAGACCGTTTTCGTGGCAGTAGTCCATAATGTACTTCTGCATATCAATGCCTGCCGCCTTGCCGAGGTCCATGAGCTCGAGCGTCCAGTTGATGAAATCCTGGTCGGATTCGAGGGTATTGCTCGTAAGACGCTCTACGAACACAGGAATGTATTTCTCCATTTCCATGCGGAACTCGTCCTCAGCCGTCAGGAAGTTCGTGAAATCCATCTCCTTCGGCTTCTCAGCCTCATTTGTCTCGGGGTTCTTTATCTCTTCGCTCATTTATTTCAGCTCCTTATAGATATCGTAAAGCATTTCTGCTGACTTGTCCCATGTAAACTGCTTGGCACGCTCTCTGCCGCGTATGCCGAGTTCTCGGCGGAGCTCCTCGGAATCGCAGAGCTTCTCCATTCCGTCGGCGATGCTCTCCTCGGAGTAGGCGTCGCAGATGACTGCGCAGTCACCCGTCACCTCGGGGAGTGACGCCGCATCCGACGCGAGCACGGGGACTCCGCTCGCCATAGCCTCAAGCGGAGGCATACCGAAGCCCTCGTATATAGACGGGAAGACGAAAGCGAGAGCTCCGCACATAAGCGGGTTCATATCCTCGGCGGGGACGTACTTTGTAAAGATGACCTGCTCGGCAAGACCGAGCTCCTTTACGCGCGCGAATATGCCGTCGTACAGCCACCCCTTGCCGCCCGCGAGCACGAGCTTTGGCGCGTCCTTATGCCTGCCGCAGAAGATGTGGTATGCAGTGATGAGCCTTTCGAGGTTCTTGCGGGGCTCAATGGTGCCGACGTAGAGGAAGTATTCGCCCTCTATACCGAGCGATTTCTTGACCTGTGGTATGCGCTCGGGCTCGGTGCATGGCTTGAACTTTTCAAGGTCTACTCCGCAGGGCACAACTCTTATTTTTCCTGCGTGCTGCGGGAAGTATTTGATTATCTCGCTCCTCGAGAATTCGGAGTCGGTGACTATCATGTCGGCACGCTTCATAGACTTCTTCAAGCCCATATTCAGCATCATTTTTGTGCGTCCGCGAACGGTCTCGGGAAAAGCCTTATAAACCATATCGTGAACGGTCACGACCGTTCTGCCGTGTACTCCCGGCGGGACAATGTAGTTGAAGAAGTGCGAAACATCGGCATCGTTACCGAAGAAGAAGCTGTACGGGAAGGGCACGAAGGTCGTGGCGGCGCGGTACATATAGCCCGAGAAGTGTACGAGCTTGGTGCCGATATTGTCGCCTGTGAAGGGCGCGATTCGTTCCAGCTTGATGTGGTCGTCGGTGCGCGAGAAGAAGTTATAGGTGTACTCGTTCTCGGGATGCAGACGAGCCATAGCCATAGTCTGTCCCGCCTCGCACCAGCCGATGCCCGTGATACGGTCGCTGATGAGCGGGATTGCGTCAAATGCGATATTCAATCAGCTTGCTCCTTTGATTATGATAATAGCCGCCGCAGCTGCGGCGGCGTCAGTGTGTGTAGTGTATGAATCCGATGATACAGTAGATGATGACTGCCGTGAGTGCGATGACGAGCAGTTTAGCCGACCGTTTCGGGCGGCGTATAACATACAGGGTCAGTCCCCCGCCAAGCAGGACTGCACATACGCTCGGCAGTATTACATCGAAAAACAGCCTCATCTCAGCTTATCTTCTATCTGCTCTTCGAGCTTGGCGATATATTCGAGGGTATCCTCCTCAGCAAAACCGCGTCCTCCGAAGAAGCCGCCCTTTTCACGTTCAAGCTCGATATTCCGGACCTTTTCAAACTCCGCGCGTATCATATCGGGAAGGATATCCCCGCTCTCTGCCATAGACAGCAGAGCGTTCAGCGCATCTATCTTTGTGAGGACGGACACTTTTTTGAATCCGCCCTTAACTTCTCTAAGAATATCTGTTCTCATTTTTTACTCTCTTGGTCAGCCTGTAATGCTCTTGACCTTTATCTCCTTCTCTACACGGGCGAGGTCGTTCTTTACCATGCGCTCAACGAGCTCTGAGAAGCTTATCTCACGCTTCCAGCCGAGAGCCTTCTCAGCCTTCGACGGATCGCCGAGGAGTATATCCACCTCTGCAGGGCGGAAGAACTTCTTATTAACCTTGACAATAGTCTTGCCCGTAGCCTTGTCTATGCCGACCTCGTCTACGCCTTCGCCCTGCCACTGTACTTCGATGTCAACGTGCCTGAAAGCAGTCTCAACGAATTCGCGTACAGTCCTTGTCTCATTGGTAGCGATAACGTAGTCGTCGGGCTTGTCCTGCTGAAGCATGAGCCACATTGCGCGGACATAGTCCTTGGAGTGACCCCAGTCGCGCTTGGAGTCCATATTTCCAAGCTCCACACAGTCCTGCACGCCGAGCTTGATACGTGCAACGGCGTCGGTTATCTTGCGTGTAACGAACTCTATGCCGCGTCTCTCGGATTCGTGGTTGAAGAGTATACCCGAGCACGCGAACATACCGTAGCTCTCACGGTAATTCTTGGTTATCCAGTGACCGTAGAGCTTAGCCACGCCGTAGGGGCTTCTCGGATAGAAGGGAGTAGTCTCCTTCTGCGGAATCTCCTGCACGAGACCGAACATCTCTGATGTGGAAGCCTGATAGAAGCGGCACTCGGGCTTTACTATGCGGATAGCCTCGAGCATATTCGTAACGCCTACAGCGTCGATATCAGCTGTGCCGAGGGGAGTATCCCAGCTTGTTGCAACGAATGACTGAGCGGCGAGGTTGTAGACCTCGTCAGCCTGAGATATCCTCATCGCGGAGATAAGGGAAACGGGGTCTGTCATATCGGCGTAGATGAGAGTTACCTTATCCTTAAGGTGAGCGATATTGCCGTAGTCGGCAGTAGCCTTTCTTCTCCATATGCCGTATACATTGTAGCCCTTTTCGAGGAGAAGCTCTGCGAGATACGAGCCGTCCTGACCTGTGATTCCTGTGATAAGTGCGTTTTTCATATTTATACTCCTTTTTGTCTCTTATACCAGTTCATTTCTGCCCTGCTCCTTGAGCTGAGCGATGACCTTTTTTACGTCCTGAGTGTTGTTCTTCGAGCACACAAGGAGGACGTCGTCGGTATCGACGATAATGATATCTCTTGTGCCCACCGCAGCAATAAGGCGCTTGCCGCCGCAGACGGTCGTGCGCTTTGAATCGACGGTGATAACATCGCCATCGATGAAATTCTTGTCGTCGTCGGTCTCGTTTATGCGTTCAACAGCGAGCCAGCTTCCTACGTCGTCCCAGCCGAAGCTGCCGGGGATAGTGTAGATATGCTTCGCCTTCTCCATAATACCGAAGTCAACGGATTCGCTCCTGAATGCAGTGAATTCCTTCACCAGCACCTCCTCGAATGCGGAAGTGCCGAACGCCTCTCCGATACGTACCGCACCCTCGTAAATATCAGGCATGAAAGTCTTGAGATTGAACATTATCGAGGATATCTTCCACACGAACATACCGCTGTTCCAGAGGTATCTGCCCGACGCGAGGTAATCCTTTGCGGTCGCGAGGTCGGGCTTCTCCACGAAGCGCTCTACCGCGTAAACGTCGCCCTTTTCCTCACCGAAGTTGATGTAGCCGTAGCCTGTCTCGGGATATTCGGGCGTGATGCCTATGGTGACGAGGCGCTTGCCCTTTTCAGCGGCTTTTACGGCTTTTCTCAGCGTATTGATATAGATGTTCTCATAGCCGATGAGGTGGTCCGAGGGGAGCACCAGCATTATGGCGTCCTCATACTTTCGACTGATGACTGCCGCCGCAAAGGCTATACACGGAGCGGTGTTCCTTGCGCAGGGCTCCGCGAGGATATTCTCCTTCGGCACATTCGGGAGCTGTTCGTGAACGAGGTCGATATACGCCGCATTGGTGACGATGTAAACGTCCTCCTCCTCAACTATGGGAAGGAGCCTCTTCACCGTTTTCTGTATCATCGTCTCTCCGTCCTTGGTGAGCGAGAGAAACTGCTTGGGGCTTGCGTTACGGCTCTTGGGCCAGAAGCGCTCGCCGCGTCCGCCCGCCATTATGACCGCTGTTATCTTCATTTATTATCCTCTTCTCTTCTGCTCTCCTGCTCGATGAGTCCGTTGCCCGATTCGGCATTGGACTTAGGCGGGAAGAGCATAGTCTTTATAGTCATGAGAATTATCTGCAAGTCCATACGGAACGAATAATTCTCTATGTACATGAGGTCCATTTTGAGCTTGTCATAGGGTACGGTGTCGTAGACTCCCGTTACCTGCGCATAGCCCGTAAGACCTGCTTTTACCTTTAATCTGAACTCAAACTCGGGCATCTCCTTCTTGTATTCCTCGGAGAGCTCGGGGCGCTCGGGACGCGGTCCGACCACGGACATATCGCCCTTTAGTATGTTCAGCAGCTGCGGGAGCTCGTCGAGCCTTACCTTGCGCAGGAATCTGCCTATCGGCGTGATGCGCGGGTCGTCATCGGACGCGAGCACGGGACCGCTGAGCTTTTCTGCGTCAACCACCATACTGCGGAATTTCAGCACATCGAACACCTTTCCGTCAATGGTAAGGCGCTTCTGCTTGTAGAGCACGGGTCCGCCGTCGTGGAGCTTTATCGCCAGCGCCGCGAATATCATGAACGGCGAGACGAGTATCAGCGTTATCAGCGAAAACACGATATCAAACAGTCGCTTTATCACCTTCTGCTCGACATCGAGGCCATAGTTTCTGCAAAGGAGGAGCGGCGTATCAAAAAGGCGGATGTCGTCGGCGCCTCTTACAATAATATCGGATATTTTCGGAGCGATATACGCTCTGACCGATTTTTCGTAGCAGAATTTGAGGTAGTCATTGCGCTGTTCCGCGGGGATATCGCAGATTATGACGCCCTCGTATTTGAGTATCAGCTCGCGTATCTTATCCGCGGGCTCAGTCACGCTGACGGACTCGCAAATCATATACTTGTCCACGCGCTGGCTCATCTTCAATACCAGAGCCGCCGCCTGATGGCTTCCATAGAGGATTATCAGCTTGCGCGGGGGATATATCATGAAGTATATCCTGCCTATACACAGCGTCCAGAGGGCAATATAGCCGAAATCCACGAAAGTCAGCAGCACCATGGGCATGGCGGGCATGAAGTCGCGTCCTATAAGGCTGATGAGGAAGTAGGTCACGAAGTCCACCGCCGCAATAGATATGAGCTGTGAATACAGCATATCCGTCTTTTTCAGATAGCCGAGCTTGAAGCCGCCGTACACCCTGAAAAACAGCCATACCAGCATGGCATATATTCCTATGAGCACCCAGTTTCCGCGTCTGTAGTACGGGAGGACAATCGCATCGCTGTAATATGTGTACCACACATAGCCGAAACCGATCGCGAGGATGCCTACCAGTACAGTTGCAGAACAAACGGAAATGAGTCTTTTATATCTGTCTCTTTTACTAACCATTTTTTGCACCGTTGTCTCTTTTTTATTTCTGTTTCTGCGTGAGAGAACACCACTCCCACCATACATTATATAAAGTAATTATACCAAATTGCACAGATACTGTCAATAGAGAGCGGGTATGATAGCAACAAACGCAGCACAAATCCGTCACTTTAGACAAAAAAACATCCTCTCGCCGAAAACTCGGGAGAGGACATCAGACCCTATTTATACAGAGCCTTGTCAAAGCAGCGTTGCTGCTCAGGCAAAGAAAAGCTCCTTTATCTCGATGTTGTCAGTGCCCTTGAAGCAGATAGTGACATCGAATCTGTCCTTATCGGCTGCGGCGGGGACTGATATATCCGTCCATATGTCAGAGGGCGATATCTTGGCGCTCTGACCGTTTATCTCGACGCTTCCCGTGCCATTTCCGCGGTAGGAGATACCTATGCGCGCGGCGCTGCCCGAGAAGTAGCGGAAGCGGATGAGCGTGCCGTCTGCGACCTCGCTGATGAAGCGCTCGGTATAGTGCTCGATGCCGCGCTCGTCAGCGCTGACTGTGGAGTCCCTGCTGCCGAGGATACGGTGGTTCACATTCGGGAAGCTGTCGGTGAATATCTTATTCGAGCCGTGCGGCATATGGCCGTTGGTGATATGACAGGCAATGGTCGCAGGATACCGACCCTCAGCCCTGAGAGGACTTCCGTTGAGCCCACAGCTCGAGATCTCGACCTGCTTGATACTGCCGTCGGGCGCGATAGTTATCGGCTCGGCGCAAGCCTGTCGGCTATAGTCGGACTTATGAGTGAGGCGATGGTAGAAAACATACCACTGTCCGTTTATCTCGATGATACTGCCGTGGGTAGTACCTGTCATATTCATTCTTGTAGCGTCGCTGACGCCGTTGATACCGACGTCGCCGTTGGATACGATAGTGCCGCCGAAAACGAAGTCTCTGTCAGGGAAGTCGCTTACGGCATAGCAGAGCTCATGGTTCTTCTGGGAGGAATAGATGAAGTAGTACCTGTTGCCGACCTTGCGCATAGAGCTTGCCTCGAAGAACTCATGTCCGCCGAAATCCGCATCATAGGGGATGATGTGGCGGGGTTCGCCCTTGACCGTGAGCATATCATCTTCGAGTGTCACAACTGCTGGGCCGTTCACATTATCGGGAGTTGAGAGTATCTCATCGCGGCTCTTATCGAAGCGGTGCATGACCTCCGCCATTTTCTTGTCGTCACAGGCGAGCTCGTCATTGCTCTCGTCCATATACTGTGTACCGTAGTATATGCGTATAGTACCGTTGTCGTTGAAGGCGCAGGGGTCGAAGCAGACGTACTTCTTCATCGGCGAACCGTCAGGATAATGGATATAGCCTAAATATTCATATCTTCCCGCGGGCTCGTCGCAGACCGCCACGCTTATGGGGCCGTAGTATCCGCCGAATCCGAAATCGCCCGACATACAGTAGTAGAGGTAGTATCTGCCGTCGTTGCCTCTGACAACGTCGGGAGCGTACATATACGGTCTTTCCTTATAGTCGGGGTCCTGCTCTGCCTTGTAGATGACGCCGTCACAGCGCCAGTCCGAGAGGTCGTCAACGGGCGCGGAATAAACTGTATAGTCGCCCATACAGAATGTTCTTCCGCCTTCAAAGTCGTGGGAGCCGTAGAGATAAACTCGGTCGCCGAAGATGTGAGGTTCACCGTCGGGAATATAGGCGTCCTGCGGCAGGAAGGGGTTAAATACCTGCTTTTTCATGTGTTACTCCTTTTATCGTCTTTATATTGTAAATTCGGAATACCGAATTACAGAAAAGGGCGGAAGAAGTATCACCTTATTCCCGCCCAATTATTGATCTGTTTTCAGACTGTATGACCGTTCGCCTTGATAACGTCCACAACGCTGCTGACATATCTGCGGCAGGTCTCCTCGTCCTCTGCCTCGACCATAACGCGCACGAGCGGCTCTGTACCGCTCTCACGGACGAGTATGCGTCCCGTGGAGCCGAGCTCCTCGCCGACCTTCGCGACGATAGCCTGAACGTCGGGGTCATTCTGAGCAGCCTTCTTGTCCTTGACGCGGACATTTTCGAGCACCTGCGGATATACGACGAACGGAGCTGCAAGCTCACTGAGCTTCTTCTGACGTGACATTATCACCTGCATCATCTTGAGGCTGGTGAGTATGCCGTCGCCCGTGGAGGCGTACTTCGAAAAGATGATATGTCCCGACTGCTCACCGCCGAGGCAGCAGCCGTGCTCCTTCATATATTCGTAGACGTACTTGTCGCCGACAGCGGTCTTGGCGTAGTCGATACCTATCTCGTCAAACGCCTTGAAAAGACCGAAGTTGGACATCACCGTTGCAACAACGGTATTGTTCACGAGCTTGCCGCGCTCCTTCATATATCTGCCGTAGATATAGAGGATGTGGTCGCCCGAGATGAGACCGCCCTTTTCATCGACGCAGAGGCAGCGGTCAGCATCGCCGTCGTATGCGAATCCGACATCGCAGCCGTTCTCGACCACGTACTTCTGAAGAACTTCTATATGAGTGGAGCCCGCATTGTCGTTGATATTGGTGCCGTTGGGCGCGGCATTGATAACGTGGGTGTCAGCTCCGAGAGCGTCAAATACAGCCTTTGCGATGTTCCACGACGCGCCGTTTGCGCAGTCGAGAGCCACCTTTACGCCTCTGAACGAATACATTCCGAGGGAAATGAGATAGCCGATATAGCGGTTCCTGCCCGCCACGTAATCAACAGACCTTCCTATTTTATCGCCTGTAGCGAAGGGGAGTTCCTTCCACTCCTGCCCGAAAGCATTGAGGTTTCCGTCGAGGTAAGCCTCAACGAGTTCGATGACCTCGTCCTCCATCTTTTCGCCGTTTCCGTTGATGAGCTTCAAGCCGTTATCGTGGTAGGGGTTGTGGCTGGCTGATATCATTACAGCGCAGTCGAAACTGTCAACACGCGAGATGTACGCTACCGAGGGTGTAGTAGTAACGTGGAGGAGGTACGCGTCAGCGCCGGAAGCGGTGAGTCCGCCTACGAGCGAATACTCGAACATATAGCTGGAAAGACGGGTGTCCTTGCCGATGACAATGCGTGCGGGAGTATTGTCGCCCTTGCGGCGCCTGAGTTCTCCGTAATACCAGCCGATAAAGCGTCCTACTTTGAACGCATGGTCAGCAGTGAGGTTCTCGTTTGCAGTGCCTCTGAATCCGTCTGTACCAAAATACTTACCCATAATATGTCTCCTTAACCGATATAATGGCGACACTGCTGAACTATTCTGTTGTGATTTGATTATATCACACATCAAAAGCTCAGTCAATATCATTTGTTGCTGAAAAACGCGGTTTCTAACTGATAATTGCGGTCTCAGCGTATCTCGAAGCCGTAGTCTCCGTGGAGCGGAAGGCTCCTGACGCTCATATTCTCGATACGAACGAAGGTACCTTTCTCGATAGCGAGTATCATATCGTCGATAGCCTTTTCGGTGCCCTCGGCTTCCATTTCCACCGAGCCGTCCCAGCAGTTCTTAACCCAGCCCGAGACACCGAAACTCTGCGCAGCGTGGTATGCGCGGTACCTGAAACCGACGCCCTGAACAGAGCCGTAGAATATGATATGTCTGCGTATCTTCTCTCCCATATGCCGACCGACTTCCCTTTAATGTTTCACACAATTATAAGTATAGCACTATCGGACACGAAAGTCAATGGCAAATGTATAAAAAGCGAAATCAATGCCGAGAGCAGTTGTGCGAAATGACGAAAATGAATAAAAGCCTTGACATTGGCGCACAATAGTGGTAAATTTATATTAGCACTCGAAGATGTAGAGTGCTAAACAGTATCGAGACAAAGTCTTATACAGAGAAAGGTTGTGTTTTTCGTGGACGACAGAAAGCTGAAAGTCCTCGCTGCTGTGGTTGACGAATACATCAGGACAGGCGAACCCGTAGGCTCCAAGACCATATCTCAGCTTGAACACATCAAAGCCTCATCTGCTACTATCCGCAACGATATGGCTGTGCTTGAGCAGCTCGGCTATCTCGAGCAGCCTCATACGTCCGCGGGAAGGATACCCACGTATCTCGGGTACAGGCTCTATATCGACGAGCTGATGACTCTCCCCGAGCTGTCAGACGAAGAAAAGGAAATGCTCGACGAGAGGCTCGGCGATGCGGATACCCCCGAGGAGCTGCTGGTACAGAACGCCGCAGCCGCCCTTACGGAACTGACGCAGTGTGCAGCTGTGGTAACGAATTCGGCGCCGCGGTTCTCGGTAATATCAAAGGTAGAGGTCATCCCCACAGGAAAGCGGCTCTACGTTATCCTGCTGATAACCTCGAGCGGCAGCATCAAGAACAAGGCGTGCCGCCTCGAATTCGACCTCAGCCATGAACAGCTCGACTTCTTCACAAGATATATAGATGAGAATCTCAGCGGTATCTCCGTTGATGAACTCTCGGAGGAGATGCTCGACAAGATGATAGCAGCAGTCTCCGCATATATGGTGACGCTCTCACCGCTCGTAAAGGGCATATGCGAGCTGTCAGCCGACTTAAAGCAGCAGGAGCTGACCGTCAGCGGCGGAGAGAAGCTCCTCTCCTGTGACGACCTTGACAAAATGGAAGTAGTACGCTTCATCGAGCACAAGCACGAACTCACCGACCTGCTGGAGGAATCCTTCAGCGGCATACAGGTAAAGTTCGGCGCGGGCGGAAACTTCGCTATCGGCAATTCGAGCATGATAGTCTCGAAGTACCGCAGGAACGGCGAGGAAGCAGGCTCTCTCGGAATAATAGGTCCTATGAGAGTCGACTATAAAAAGATAATTCCTTACATCGAATACCTGACAGGAAAGATATCAGACCTGATGTCGGGCGATGAGGACAATACAGTTACGGATGCGGACTTCACGCAGACGTAGAAAGGAGCAGACAGCAGTGAAGGATAAACTGAAAGAAACCGAGCTTCCCGAGGAGGAAGTGTCCGAAGAGGCTATCGCCGAGGAATTCGACGATGACGCCGACGACGCAGAGCTCACCGACGAGGACGACGCTGCAAGCGAATACAACGACAGCGCCGCTCAGTATGCAGAGCTTGAGGACGCCCTCGCAGAGGCAAACGATAAATATCTGAGACTTTTCGCCGAGTACGACAACTACAGAAAGCGTACCGCGAGAGAAAAGGCAGACACCTACTCGAATGCCGCGGCAAAGTGCATCGAGAACCTGCTTCCCGTCATTGACAGCTTTGAGCGCTCGCTTGAGGCGGAGTGCAGCGATGATAATTTCAAGAACGGCATGAGCATGATATTCGGTCAGATGAAGGACTTCCTGACAAAGATGAACGTCACCGAGATAGAAGCTCTCGGAGCTGAATTCGACCCGAATTTCCACAACGCCATACAGCAGCTCGACGGCACCGACTACGCAAGCAATCACGTATGTCAGGTCTTCCAGAAGGGCTACATGATAGGCGATAAGCTGGTACGCCCCGCAATGGTAGCGGTCGCGGTATAGCAGCGAAGACTTCGCCTTGACTTAACTTAAAGACAAATAATTTCTTAGGAGGAAATAATTATGGGAAAGATCATTGGTATCGACCTTGGTACAACAAACTCTTGCGTAGCAGTTATGGAGGGCGGTAACGCAGTCGTTATCCCCAACAGTGAGGGCGCAAGAACAACACCTTCCGTTGTCGCTTTCACAAACAACGGTGAGCGTCTCGTAGGTCAGGTAGCCAAGAGACAGGCTATCACAAATCACGACAGAACAGTCTCCTCAATAAAGAGACACATGGGTTCCAACTATAAGGTATCTATCGACGGCAAGAACTACACTCCTCAGGAGATATCCGCAATGATACTCCAGAAGCTCAAGGCTGACGCTGAGGCTTACCTCGGCGAGACTGTAACTGAGGCTGTTATCACAGTTCCTGCTTACTTCACAGACTCCCAGAGACAGGCTACCAAGGACGCAGGTCAGATAGCTGGTCTCAACGTAAGACGTATCATCAACGAGCCTACAGCAGCGGCTCTTTCATACGGTATCGACAAGGAAGAGGAGCAGACCGTTATGGTCTACGACCTCGGCGGCGGTACCTTCGATGTATCTATCATCGAAATGGGCGAGGACGTACAGCAGGTACTTGCTACAGCAGGTAACAACCGTCTCGGCGGCGACGACTTCGACCAGCGCATAATCAACTGGATAGTTGAGGAGTTCAAGAAGAGCGACGGAGTTGACCTCTCACAGGACAAGATGGCTGCCCAGAGACTCAAGGACGCAGCTGAGAAGGCTAAGATAGAGCTCTCCTCCACTACAACATCAAATATCAACATCCCGTTCATCACTGTTGACGCTACCGGTACTCCCAAGCACCTCGACCTCACACTCACACAGGCTAAGTTCAACGAACTCACAGCTGACCTCGTAGAGGCTACAATGGGACCTGTAAGACAGGCTCTCAGCGACAGCGGACTCAACATCTCCGAGATAAACAAGGTGCTGATGGTCGGCGGTTCTTCAAGAATCCCCGCTGTTCAGGAAGCTGTTAAGAAGCTCATCGGCAAGGATCCCTTCAAGGGCATCAACCCCGACGAGTGTGTAGCTCTCGGTGCTGCATATCAGGGCGGTGTTCTCGGCGGCGACGTCAAGAACGGTCTGCTCCTTCTCGATGTAACTCCGCTTTCACTCGGTATCGAGACAGCAGGCGGCGTATGCACAAAGATGATAGAGAGAAATACTACTATCCCGACCAAGAAGTCGCAGATATTCTCAACTTATTCCGACAACCAGCCCGCTGTTGACATCAACGTTCTTCAGGGCGAGCGTGAGTTCGCACGCGACAACAAGCAGCTCGGAACATTCCGTCTCGACGGTATTGCTCCCGCTCCGAGAGGAATCCCCCAGATAGAGGTAACATTCGATATCGACCAGAACGGTATCGTTCACGTTTCCGCTAAGGACCTCGGCACGGGCAAGGAGCAGAACATCACTATCACTTCTTCGACAAATATGTCCAAGGACGACATCGACAAGGCTGTCAAGGAAGCAGAGCAGTACGCTGCCGAGGACAAGAAGCGCCGTGAGGCTGTTGACACCAAGAACGAAGCAGAGAACCTCGTATTCCAGTGCGAGAAGGCTCTTGCAGACTTCGGCGACAAGGTATCCGCAGACGAGAAGGCTAACATCGAGGCAAAGGCTGCTGCACTCCGCTCGGCTATCGCCGCTGACAACAACGACGAGATAAAGTCTCTCAAGGACGACCTCCAGAAGGCATTCTACGACCTCTCTGCGAAGATATACCAGCAGGCTAACCCCAACGGCGGCGGCATTGATCCCTCACAGTTCGCTAATATGGGCGGCGAGGCTGATACAAGCAGCAATAACGACGACGGAGTGGTTGACGCTGACTTCACCGAGGTATAAGCCTTGAGTCAGGGAACCAAGAACCTCATAAAGTACGCGCTGATAATAACCGCACTCGTGGCAGCAATATGGCTCGGTCTTAAATGGTTCGGCGGTGTCGCAAATGACAATGTAGGCGATTACGACGGCGGGCGCTCACAGGGCGAGGAACTTGTTGAGAGCCAGCTCAATGGCTGAATAAAAGCTTTTTAGGGCAGCGGATACACCGCCGCCCTAAAGGCATATATGTACTCCAATGCATAATTCTGAATTATGCATTATGAATTATGCATTTTAACGAACGGAGAATAGAATATGGCTGATAAAAGAGATTACTATGAAGTCCTCGGCATCCAGAAAGGCGCAAGCGAGGATGAGATAAAAAAAGCCTTCCGTAAGAAGGCGAGAGAGAACCACCCCGACCTCCACCCCGATGACCCTTCCTACGTTGAGAAGTTTCAGGAAATAAACGAGGCGAACGAGGTACTTTCCGACCCCGAAAAACGTGCCAAGTACGACCAGTTCGGTCACGCGGGCGTTGACCCCAACTACGGCGGAGCTGACGGCTTCGGCGGTATGGGCGGCTTCGGAGATATGGGCGATATCCTCGAGAGCATATTCGGCGGCTTTGGCGGTTTCGGCGGCGGTGCATCGCGCTCGAATGCAAATGCTCCCAGACGCGGCTCAGACATACAGGAAAGCGTGACTATCAACTTCATGGACGCTTGCAACGGAAAGAAGCAGGAGCTCAAGCTCTTCCGCATGGCAGTCTGCGAGTCATGTCATGGTACTGGCGCAGACGCAGGGACTTCAGCTGATATATGTCCCGACTGTCAGGGACGCGGCAGCATAAAGGCGACTCAGCGAACTCCGTTCGGAGCAATATCCTCGACCAAACCATGTCCTCACTGCGGAGGCAAGGGCAAGATCGTCAAGAATCCGTGTGCAAAGTGCCGCGGCGTAGGCAGAGTAAGAGTGCAGAAGACCGTTACCGTAGATATCCCCGCGGGCATTGATGACGGACAGACCATTCGTCTGAGCGGTCAGGGCGACTGCGGAATCAACGGAGGACCCGCAGGCGACCTCCTCCTCGGCATTACTGTACGCAGCCATCCGCTCTTTGTGCGTGAGGGCTATGATATACACTGTGATATCCCCGTTACTTATATGGAAGCCGTTCTCGGCGCAGACATCACTGTCCCGACCATAGACGGCGACGTACGCTACAACATCAGCGAAGGCACACAGAACGGCACTGTCTTCCGTCTGAAGGGCAAGGGCATCAAGAAGGTGAACCGTCCCGAACGCGGCAATCAGTACGTGAAGATATACGTTGAAGTACCGAAGAACCTCTCCAAGAAGCAGAAGGACCTCCTTCGTTCATTCGAGGCTTCGCTGACTGACAAGAACTATTCAAAGAGGCAGACATTCTTTGAGAAGATAAAGGAAAAGTTCGACTTCTGAACATATGCAGGGTTCGATACCCACATCGACCCGAAAAACGGCGGGCTGATGAGAGCATCAGCCCCTGTTTTTTGCAGGGGCGGGGTTCCGCCGCCTGCAATTACGCATATAACAACAAAAAGGGTACACACACGTGTACCCTTTTTCTTGCATATTATGTCTGTTCCTTAGAAGAACATTACAGCACCGCTGTTCAGGCCCTCCTGGAAGCCTTCCATGAAGCTGTTGGAGAAAGCCTCACCGCTGCCTGTAACAAGGTTGATGATAACAGTGATGACGTAGATAACGAGGGCAACTGCACCGAGGATTATACCTGCAAGAGCCATACCCTGGCTGGGAACGTTCTTCTTCTTTGCGATGATACCAACAACGATAGCTGCGATATCAAAAGGAACGCCGAGACAGCAGCAGCAGCTGAAAATGAGACCTACAATACCGAGAACGAGAGAAACGATAGAAAGAGTAGCCTTCTGCTCGGGCTCGGGAGAGTAACTGCTGTAGCCTGTGCTGTAATCTGTTGTGGTCGAATAAGAAGTGTCTGTACCCGATGTCTCGGGCATACCAGTGTTGAAGTTGTCTTCCATAAAACCATCCTCCATGATATAAAAAATTACATATATTATGTTATCATATTATTTCCGATTTGTCAAGAGATTATCAGAGAAAGTTTCTGACCGCTGCCCATTTTTTGCGCTTTTACGGCGGAGCGAGCACAGGGAACAGGTTGCGGAGCACGAAAAAAACGGCATAGACCGCAATTATCACTCCCCACAGCCACATCGACCGCGGCACTATCTTCACCTTTTTGCCGCATATATCGGCGATGAGCTCGATATAAAAGCCGAGCGGCACCGCTACAAGGAAGGGGACATCGGGGTTGCTGCGGAGAGCGAGCCACAGCCGTCCGTGGACGAGGTGGTTCACAGCGCGGGTGTTTCCGCACCCGGGGCAGAGCAGCCCCGTCATCTTGTAGAACATACACGGGAAATAATGTCCCACGGGCATAATATAGTCGCGCAGCAGAAATACCGCCAAGCAGAGCAGCGGGACTGCAGCTGCAATGAGCATCTTGCTTCTTTTGCCCGGAGCCATATCAATAGTAGGTGTTGCTTGTAGCGACGCTGTCTGCTATACCGATAGCGAATACACCGAGGTAGAAGAGCAGCGCGATGACGGATATCACAGTCGAAATGATGCCGCAGACAAGACCAGCGATACCCAGTCCGCGTCCGTTCTGATTCTTCTTGGACTTTATCTGCAATACTCCGAGCACGATAGCGGCGATAGAGAAGGGCAAATTCACTCCGGGAACGCAACAGCTGAATGCCAGCGCGAGCACCAGCGATACGATACCGAGCACCATTGATACGATACCGAGCGGATTTGTCTGCTGCGGAGGCGGATAAGCTCCGTAGTAGTTGTAGGGCTGCTGGTAGTAGTTCTGCTGAGGAGCAGAATTGTTGTAGCCCTGCTGGTTGTAGTTGTTGTTATCGTATTCCATAGTATTCTCCTTAAAGGCGGTTTGTAGAAAGGGTACACAAGGGGGCGCTCCCGCTGAGGAGAGAGACCTGATATGTGTACCCTTATTGATTATGAAATTGGCGCTAATACGGGAAAAATGTTTCGCAGCACGTAAAACACCAGCAGAACTCCGAGCAAGCCGAGCCAGAAGAACTGGTTCTTCGGCATAAAGCTGACCTTCTTGCCGCAGACGTCAAAGGCGAGCTCCGTATAGAAACCAAGCCCTGTCAGCGCAAGGAGGATTATTATCGGGTTGTTCCTGAATGATATGACAGGGTGAAGGTGCAGGAGCGCCTTTACCGCTCTCGTGTTGCCGCAGCCGGGACAGTGCAGCCCCGTCAATTCGTTGAAAACGCACGGACCGAACAACCTGCTGAGCTGCATTACCTGCTCCCTAAAAATGAAGGCGAGCAGCAGCAGTATCGGCACGGCGACGAGCACCGCGAGTTTTACCCGCTTAACTTTATCCATTCCTCAGTCGGCGCTTAGTCGGAGAATATACCGAGTAACGAGAAAGCGAGCCAGAGAAGACCGAGCGCGATAGCTACCGCACCTGTAATGATACCTGCGAGAGCCATACCGCCGCCGGGCAGATTCTTTTTCTTAGCGATGATACCTGTAATCACAGCCGCAATAGCAGGAATGAGATTTGCACCCCAGCAGCAGCAGCTGAGTATAGAAACGATACCACAGACAAGCGATACGATAGCGAGCACCTTGCTTCCGTCTGCTGCGGGAGCACCGCCATATATAGCGTCGGGAGCGATAGCCTTGTCAGCACCGCCGCCGAATGCCTCGCTTACTGTGTCGGCAACCTTATCGCCGAAGCTGTCAGCAGCCTCACCAGCGGCGTTTACAACGCCTGCAACCTTATCGCCGAAGGAGCTACCCTCTGAAGCAGCTGCGTCAGCTGCTTCAGCAGCGCCTGCAGCAGCACTTGTGGCAGCGTCGTCCGCGCCCTTGACAACGTCAACGACCTTGTCGCCGAACTCGTCAGCGCTCTCGCCTGCGGCTTCAACAACGCCTGTTACGGTGTCAACGACTTTACCGCCGATGTCGCCTGCAGCGTCGCCTATAGCCTCGACCTTGTCAGCCACCTTATCTGCTAATGTATCAGCGCCCTCCTGAGCAGCATTGTTTACTTCCTCGGGAACGCCTGTGGGATTGAGCTTATTGTCTTCCATGGTGTTTTCCTCCAAATAATAAAAAGTATAGGTATATAATATCACAATAAAATGATAAAGTCAATATCTTGTGCATTTTATTGCGAAAAAAGTCATATCTTGGGTGATGCGCAGTCTATCACTTTACAGTTACGCTTCCGCCTGTCCAGTTTGCAAAGGCATACTTTTCGCGCGATTTGTCACCGTCAGTGCCGATGAACATATCCTCTCTCTCCTCGGTCGGAGGCATATAGTATATGCCTATCGGATAGACAGTACCCTTCTTCGCCTTTTCGGGCACCTTAAAGTAAAACTTCACTATCTCGCCGTCTCCGCCCTTATCGCCGTCGAATATCTCCGTGAAGAAGAGGCTTCCGAGGTGATTGTCGGTCAGTTCCTTTGCGACCTGATTTTTCCAGAGCATACATACCGAGCCCGACGAACGCTTCGACGCATCTCCGAGGTCATACTCCACGAAATTCTGCTCTGCGTCCGACATTACAGGCATGAGTTCATCACCGTAGGTGATATGCAGACCGCACATCGTCCACTTGTTTGCAGCACCGCTGACGTAGAGAGATACCTCCGCCGTCTCACCCGCAGCAGCCTCAACGTTTGAAAACATCAGCTGCGGACCCTCCACAGCCGCCTTGATATCGTCGCTGTAGTAACCCGTAGGAGAGGTGGTATCCGCCTTTGATCCGGCTGAAGGTGTATTTGAAGAAGACGCACTGTCACTGCACGCAGCCGACAGCGCGAGCATAGCTGCAGCTGCGGCTATGGCAATAATCCTTTTAAAGTTCATTCTTGGGTCTGCTCCTTTTTCTTTCCTGTAACGGTGATGACCTCTCCGTCTGCGGAGATGTGTATCTCGCTGATGCTTGAGGAATCACTGATTATCATTTCCGCGACCTTGTCCTCGATGTCCTGGCGGATAACGCGGCGGATGTCGCGGGCGCCGTAGGGCTTACCGAAGGACTTCTCCGCGATGAGTGCGAGTGCCGCATCGTCGTAGCTGACAGTGATATCCTTCTCCGCGAGGGGCTCCTTCATCTCGTCTATCATCAGCGCCGCGATGTGCGCGAAATCGTCCTTAGTGAGCTGCTTGAACACAACTATCTCGTCGATTCGGCTTATGAACTCGGGGCGCAGGAAATCGCGCAGGCCCTTCATTGCCTTGTCGCGGGATATCTCATTCTCGGTGCGGTTGAAGCCGACTCCGACACTCTTGTCGGTCGAGCCCGCATTTGAGGTCATGCAGATTATAGTATTCTCGAAGTTGATATTTCTGCCCTGAGCGTCATCGATGTGACCCTCGTCGAGTATCTGCATGAGGATATTCATAACGTCGGGGTGAGCCTTTTCTATCTCGTCGAAGAGGATAACGGAGTAAGGCTTGCGGCGCACCTTTTCGGTGAGCTGTCCCGCCTCGTCATAGCCGACATATCCGGGAGGCGAGCCTATCATTCTCGCGACGGAGTGCTTCTCCATATATTCAGTCATATCGAGGCGTATCAGCGGCTCGGTGGAGTCAAACAGCTCCTCTGAGAGCGCCTTGACGAGTTCGGTCTTGCCGACGCCCGTAGGTCCCACGAATATGAAGGAGGCAGGTCTGCGGCGCTTGCTGAGCTGTACCCTTGTGCGCTTGATAGCGCGGGTGAGCACCTCCACAGCCTCGTCCTGTCCGAGCACGCGCTTCTTGAGCGCTCCCTCGAGCTTGGATATCTTGAGGAATTCTGTCTCGGCTATCTTGCTTGCGGGTATACCCGTCCAAAGCTCGACCACCTTGGTGATATCCTCCTCCGTGACCTGTACGTTCTCAGCCTTTTCCCTGAGCTGAGCCGCCTTGTCACGGGCGTGGATGAGCTTGCTCTTGACCTCCGCGAGTGCCTGATAATCGGGCTCGCTCTGCTCGGAAATTGTATTCTCCATTCCCTCGAGAACGCCTATCTCATTGACAACCTTCGCGTACTCGGCTATCTCGGGTGAGCGTATATTCGCGTGAGCGCAGCCCTCGTCCATAAGGTCGATAGCCTTATCCGGGAGGAAGCGGTCGGTTATATATCTCTCGGACAGCACCGCGCACACTCTGATGAGGTAATCGGAGATGTGGACTGTATGGTAGTCCTCGTAGTATTGCTTTATTCCGAGGAGTACGTTCACGGTGTCCTCGACAGTGGGCTCGGTAACTGTAACGGGCTGGAAACGGCGCTCAAGCGCGGAATCCTTCTCGATATACTTGCGGTACTCGCCAAAGGTGGTCGCACCGATGACCTGCACCTCACCGCGTGAGAGCGCGGGTTTGAGGATATTCGCGGCATTCATCGAGCCCTCGGAGTCGCCTGCTCCGACGAGATTATGCACCTCGTCGATGAAGAGGATGATATTGCCTTCCTTCTTGACCTCGTCCACGAGCCCCTTTACGCGGCTCTCGAACTGTCCGCGGAACTGAGTTCCCGCGACTAGTGCGGTAAGGTCGAGCAGATAAAGCTTCTTGCCTGCGAGATTCAGCGGTACATTGCCCTCATTTATCCTCTGAGCTATGCCCTCTGCGATAGCGGTCTTGCCGACGCCCGGCTCGCCTATCAGACAGGGATTGTTCTTCTGTCTGCGGGAAAGTATCTGCACAACGCGGTCAAGCTCGCGCTCTCTGCCTATGCAGGGGTCGAGCTCGCTGTTTTCGGCTTTCTCGGAGAGGTTGGTGCAGTATGTGCCG
>JAGCHA010000118.1 GCA_017649325.1 Ruminococcus sp. | reverse complement strand
CCTGACGGAGTTCCTCATCGGATTTGCTCTCGTATGCGGAGTCTTCGCAGCAGAATACTTCAACTCCTCGCTCGAACGACTGCTGGACACGAAATTCCCGGAGATATCCGCCGACAACAAGTTCATCAAGGACACTGCTGCTGCCGGAGTATTTATTCTATCAATAGCATTTTTCGTTTCGCAGGGCCTGATCCTGATACCTAAGATACTGGAGATGATGTGATGAGGATCCTCATTATGTACGCGACTTTAATGCCGGTAGTTATCGGCGGTGCCGCTAATATGGTATTCACGAAAACGACGCTTTACCGTCGGCACCGTTCACCGATAGACGGCGGTAAGAGCTGCCCGGACGGCAGACGCATATTCGGCGATAACAAGACTTGGGCAGGCTTTTTTGGAATGATAGCCACAACGTGTATCGCGCAGATGCTGTGGGGACTCCTCTCCGCTACGTCGGACGCTGTCGGCAGCCGGAACGAGCTGTACCGCCACTTCGACAATACGCTCCTTTTCAACGCCGCAGCAGGTGCGGTATTCGGTCTGGCCTATGTCCTCTGCGAGCTGCCGAACAGCTACATCAAGCGCCGTATCGGCATACACCCCGGCAAGACGACAAGCGGTCTCAGGGGCGCTGCATTCTTCATCATTGACCAGATAGACTCGCTGCTCGGAGTCGTCCTGATACTGGCTATAATATCAGGTCTGACGTTCCCGCAGTACATTCAATACATAATACTCGGTGCGCTGACCCACATTGCGCTGAACGCAGCGCTCTATGCACTGAGGATACGCAAAAATATATGACAGGAGGCGTTTTTTATGGTAAAACGACTTAATATCTACTTCAAGGAGATGTACCCGATAATTCCGAGGCTGATTCTCGGCGGCATAGTATTCTTCGAGATCTACTTCATTATCCTGCTCAATAACGGAGTGACAAATTTTCACATAACACTGGCTGAATTCATCGGAGGCTTCACGGTATTCAGCTTCCTGTGCTGGCTGAGGATAGCCGACGATTTCAAGGACTACGAGCTTGACTGCCGCCTGTTCAAGGAGCGTCCGCTCCCGTCAGGCAGAGTGAAGAAAAAGGACCTCGCAATATTTGTGAGCCTGCTGATAGGCGTAACGATCTTTCTCAACGTCTGCTTCATGAACAATATCCCGTTTTTCGTATTCCTGTACGTCTACGGCACGCTGATGTCGCTGTGGTTCTTCCACAAGAAAAAGATTCAGAAACGCCTGCCACTCGCACTCGTCACCCACAACCCCGTGCAGATGATAATGAACATCTACATCATCTCTTTCACTTGCATAAAGTACGGTCTGAGCGCCTTCACCCTCACTACTGTACTTGCCGCATTCACGCTGTACTTCCCTGCTCTGATATGGGAGATATCGCGCAAGATCAAGGCTCCCGAGGACGAGACCGAATACGTCACATATTCCAAGCTTTTCGGCTACAAAAAGGCTACGCGCTTTGTCCTCATACTCACGATAGCTGACATCATCACAAACTTCCTGCTGGTCTACAGGCTCAGCTGGCTCTCCGTCATCGCGCTCTTCATCAACGTCTGCTGGATGACGTGGAAATTCATCGAGTACATACACGACCCGCACAAGTTCAAGCTCGTCGAGAAGGTCGAGCGCTACACATACATTCAGGAGAGCATCATGCTCCTGACAGTTGCGGGCTACATCATTTTTTCGAGGTGAGATAAATGATCATCAATACCGATAATTTCACCGAGTTCAGCATCGGTGCAAAGGCTGAACGCCTCTTCAAAATGAAGCAGCACGGCTTTAACGTGCCGGAGCTTTTCTGCGTGACAAATGAGACTCAGGAGGCTGAGGTACGCGATTATATAAGCCATAATTTTCACACAGAAGCGCTGTTTTCCGTCCGCTCGTCAGCCTCCGCCGAGGACAGCTCATCGTTCTCCTTCGCCGGACAGCTCGAGACCTTCCTGTTCGTTCCGGCTGACAAGGTATGGGAGAGGATAGAACAGTGCCGAGCTTCTGCCGATACCGAAAGCGTGGCAGAATACCTCCGCATAAACGCTCTGAACCGCGGTGAGCTTCGCATAAATGTCATCGTGCAGGCAATGGTAGATGCCGACTGCTCAGGTGTCATTTTCACGGCGAATCCCCAGGGCATACTCAGCGAGACAGTCATCACAGTCGGCGCCGGTACAGGCGACAATGTGGTGGAGGACAAGGTCGCGGTCAGCACCTATTACTGCGACCGCTCCGACAAGAGCTTCTATGCGGAGCTGAACGAGAACGCACATGCACTCGGCAGAGAAACGATTGCAGGGCTGCTCGTGACAGCAGAAAAAATCAGGGAGCTGTTCGGCTGCGAATGTGACATCGAATACGCTGTCAAGGACGGCGTGACATACATTTTACAGGCGCGCCCGATAACTACTCTCCACGCCGACGGACACATAATCCTCGACAGCAGCAATATCTCGGAGAGCTATCCCGGTATCTCTTCGCCGATGACAATAAGCTTTGTCAAGGACGTATACCACCTCGTTTTCAGCAGCTGTGTCCGCCGCATTACCCGCAATGACGGCACTGCCGAGAGGCTTGACGGCGTGCTCTCCAACATGACCGACGCCGCAAACGGCAGGATATACTACCGTATCAGCAGCTGGTACGACGTCATCACGATGCTGCCGTTCAGCAGTAAGATAATCCCTATATGGCAGGAAATGCTCGGTGTTTCAGACAAGAGCGTAACTCGTTCAGCAGAGGCTCCGAACCGTATGACAAAGCTGAGGGTGCTGATGTCATTTGTTCAGCTTATATCCGCGAACGAGCGCAATATGAAGAAGCTGAACCGCAAGTTTGACGAGATATACCCGCAGTTCAGCGCAAGAATAAGTCAGACCGATTCTCCCGCGGAGCTGTTCGCGATATACGTTGAGCTGAAAAACACTCTTGCCGACTGTTGGGACTTAACGCTTGTAAATGATATGTACGCATTCATTTTCACGGGACTGCTGAAGCATTCATTGAAGTGCGAAAAACCTGAAGACACGGCAAATCAGCTCATCTGCGGCTCGGACTCGATTGAGAGTATGAAGCCGGTCATGATGCTGAACGACATCTGCGAGTCTCTCCGCGAAGAAGGCAGCTATGATGGATTCTGCGGCATTTCAAGCAATGAGGAGTTCGAGCGGTTCGTCAGCAGACCGACGCGCTCGGCTGAACTGATAAAACGCTATATCAGCGAATACGGCGACCGCTGTGCCTGCGAGCTCAAGCTCGAGGCTGAAACATACCGCACAAATCCGCTGCTGCTTGTCGAGACTATATCCACGTTCAGCGCGGCACCTCTGCGAACTGAGAAGAAGTCCCGTCCGAGGCTTCACGGTCTCTCAAAGCTGTACGCGAAGAAGGCGTATAATGGCATACTTCTCCGCGAGAGGTCGAGAATGTCACGTGGAAAAATCTTCGGTCTCATTCGCGAGATTGTCCTGAAATGCGGCGCTGACCTCAGCAGACGCGGTCTCATCGAGCAGCAGCGCGACGTATTTTTCCTGAGATTCGACGAGCTTGAAAAGGCTGCAAACGGCAGCATCTCCGGGCTCCGCGAGCTTATAGCCTCACGTCGCAGACAGTGGGCTTCCTTTGAAGCGATACCTCCGCACACGCGCATCGTCTTTGACAGCAAAGTATTCGACAAGCCCCCCGCAAATTTCGTATCAGACACGATGTGCGGCGATGATCCGCTGATCTACGGCACTCCGTGCTCATCGGGCATCGTTGAGGGCGAGATAACGCACATCTCCTCGCTAAGCGCTGACACTGACGCCTCCGGTAAGATAATCCTCGCAGACGTCACAGACCCGGGGTGGGTATTCGTCATTTCACAGTCGCTCGGTATAATATCAAAGCGTGGTTCGCTGCTCTCACACACAGCGATCATCTCGCGCGAGCTGAAAAAGCCGGCAGTTGTCGGCGTCGGCAATGCCTGCGAGCATTTCACCGACGGCGATATCGTCAGTCTAAACGGCATTGACGGCACAGTACAGCTCATTCGCCGAGCCGCATCATAAAGGAGAAAGCTATGAGATACAGAGCAGTTTGCTTCGATACACGGAATGAAAAAAATGTACGCAGGTTCCTGCGTTTCCCGTCCTCGCTCTACTCAAAGGAGCAGCTCACACAGGATATCGCCGCGGAGAGGGCTCTCCTGAAAGGCGAGCATATCCTCAGCCATTATTTCACCGTTTACCCATTCCTTGTATCCGACGAGAACGGCAATACTGCGGCTCGCTGTATGCTTACCGTTTACCACGGTCAGACCTGTGCCTACATCGGTTTCTTTGAGTGTATCAACGACCGTTACGCTGCAACCTGCCTGTTCAGAGCTGCGGAGGAAAAAGCGCGCCGGCTCGGCTGCGACCGCCTCATCGGAACTGTTGACGCATCCTTCTGGATACGCTACCGCCTCAAGACCAACTGCTTCGACCAGCTGCCATATACGGGCGAGCCCTACAATCTCAGCTATTACGAGGGCTTCTTCCTCGAAAACGGCTTCAGCGTCAGCGGAGAATATGTCTCCAACCGTTACGGCAGGATACCGCAGAGTGCCCTTGACGGAAGGAACGTCCGCAGACTGCAATATTTCACCGAAAAGGGCTACACGATATCCAGCCTCGACAAGGAGAGCTTTGAAAAGACGCTGCGTGAGATATACCGCATGATGATCTCACTTTACAGCGGCTTCCAGACCTTTTCACACATTACCGAGGAGGAGTTTTGCAAGCTGTACTCTCCGCTGAAAAATGCCGCTGATCCCGATATGGTCAAGATAGCGTATCTGAACGGAAAAGCAGTTGGCTTTTTTGTCACGCTGCCGAATTACGGGAATGCAGGCTGCGGAATGCTCACGCCCTCAAAGCTGTGGCATATCTGCAAGGTGAAAAGGGAGTGCAAGGACTATATTCTCCTGTACCTTGGCACAGAGCCGGAGCACCTCGGACTGGGCAAAGCTCTTTCGGAGTGCCTTCTCGGTGAGATGTGCAGCAGACAGGCTGTATCAATGGGCGCACTCATACGCAAGGGGAAGGTCACCGGGAGCTATTTCAGCAGACTTATAGAAAAGGAGTACACCTATGCGCTGTATGAAAAGGCGCTGTGAAAGCTCCGCAAGTCAGGCATATATCCTCTATTTATTGCAGCTACTTATTAACCTCAGTTAACGCGCCTATAAAGAAGAAAAAGCACCCTCGATGGGGTGCTTTTTCTTAAAGTTTATTCTTGTCAGGAAGCGCAATGACCTCGTGCATAGTCTGCTCGCTGCCGTCGTTTCCCTTGATGGTCACATTCAAGGCAGTAGTGTTAGCGTCTCCGTATAAGATTAAGGTTTGTCAGTTATTTCTCATTCGTTCGTGAGAAACTCGGATATACTCTTGTCACCGCCCGTGGAAACATATGCGTAATAGGTCAATATCGCGGAGGCGTCCTTTGCGTCAGCCTTGCCGTCCTTGTTTACATCTGCTGCGCTCTTTTCTGCATCGGACAGCGTAGATTCTCCACCTGTAGACAGTTTAGCGTACTCAACGAGCACGAAAGATGAATCCTTTGCATCTATCTTGCCGTCGCCAGTGGGATCGCCAAACGAAACGGTCTCCTGCCTGTTAAGCTCAGATTCCATGCCTTTATTTCCTGTAAGGCAAAGCATATCCTCGCTGAAGCCGAACCCATAAGTGATATCGCTGCCGTCCTCGACATCCTCGTGTATAGTGAGGACATTGCCGTCTGTGGACCACATGAACTGAACAATGTAGTTGTTGGGATTGTTTTCCTTCCAGGTGTAGAAACCCGTGCCGTCGCTCCTGAAGCAGTAGTCCATAGGACCGTTCACGTTCGAGATCTTAGCCTCCTTTTCAGTCCATGTGCCGATCAGTTTGTCTTTCTCTGTTGCATACGGGAACTTGGACATATCCTTGGTGTAATAATACTTGATGCCGTTAGTCTCATGTACCAGTTCACCGTCGATGTAGGTGTGGGTG
>JAGCHA010000014.1 GCA_017649325.1 Ruminococcus sp. | reverse complement strand
GATCAACGTCAATAATCTATACATATTCATTATATAGCTTTTTAAACATTCTGTCAAGTGCTGTAAGGAGCTGCAAAAGATTAAGCGCGCGGAATGTGAGTTCCACGCGCTTGGCGTCCGTTTCTGCTCGTTCACACCTTATCCCTCTGCCTGAAAATGAGGGAGGCAGCAAGTCCCGCGAGCAGAGCCGCTGCGATACCTCCCGCGGCAGCGGTAAGCTCGCCTGTGAAAACTCCCGCGAAGCCGTTTTCGTCGATGGCTTTTTTCATGCCCTCAGCGAGTGCGTGTCCGAAGCCTGTCAGCGGTACGGAAGCTCCCGCTCCTGCGAAGTCGGCGAGCGGACGGTAAAGTCCGAGCGCCGACAGCACCACTCCCGCGACGACATACCCTGTGAGAATGCGTGCGGGCGTCAGCTTGGTGAAGTCTATGAGAAGCTGTCCTATGGCGCATATCACGCCGCCGACGATGAAAGCCTTGATGATATCGGTCATATTTACTCCTTTACTCTCTGTAGGTGTACGAGGTGCGCGATAGCGGGGATGCTTTCGCCCTGCTGGAGCGACATCGTGGACATCAGCGCACCCGTTGCGGCGAAGAGCATATTTTCTATCCGCCCCTCCTCAAGCATGGGCAGGAACAGTCCGCACAGCACGCTCGCGCTGCACCCGCAGCCCGACCCGCCGCAGTGAGTATCCTGTCTGTCGTTATCGAAGATGAGTTCACCGCAGTCTCGGTGCTGCTTGGAGATGTCGACTCCCTGCTTGTGCAGGAATTCGCGGACGAGCGTGCTGCCGACCTTGCCGAGGTCGCCCGTGACGATGTAGTCATAGTCCTCGGGAGCGGTCCCTGTCGCGTCGAGGTAGCGCTTTATGGTAGTCGCGGCGGCGGGAGCCATAGCGCTGCCCATATTGGTAATGTCGCTGATACCCATGTCGGCGATGCGTCCGATGCAGCCGCCTACGACGGCTGCCCTGCCCTTGTTGCGGGAGAGGATGACTGCTCCGGAGGCGGTACACGTCCACTGAGAGGTCGGAGTCCTCTGTCCGCCGTAGGAGAGCGGAGCACGGAACTGCCTTTCTGCCGTGGAAAAGTGAGACGAGGTCACAGCGGCGGCTCTCCGCGAGACACCGCTGTCCACGAGTATCGAGGATATGAGCATCCCCTCCGCCATAGTCGAACAAGCGCCGTAGATGCCGAGGAATGGTATCCCGAGCTCCCGCAGACCATATGACGAGCCTGTACACTGATTGATGAGGTCGCCCGAGCAGACAGAGTCGATATCCTCCTTGACGAGCCCCGCCTTTTTTACTGCGAGACTGACCGCCTCGAGCTGAAAGCGGCTTTCCGCCTGCTCCCACGTGCTGCGTCCGAAGTGACTGTCGCTGATTATTTCGTCGAAGCACTTGCCGAGGGGACCGCGTCCCTCTTTATCGCCGACGACAGCGGCATGGCTCTCGATGTGTACGGGTGTGCCGAGCCGAAACGCTCCCCGCGAAAGAAATTCTGACATAAAAACGCCTCCGTTCGGGATTATTGTATCCCCTGCGGAGGCGATTATACATTATTTCAGTCCCTGAACAGTTGACAGGGCAAGCAGAATATTCAGCACGATGAATGAGAGAATGGTTATACAGGTGAAAATGTAGCTGTAGTGCTTGACAGGCGGATTGTTTTCGCGGATGTAGGAGGCAACGTTCTTTCTTTTGATGATGAGCACGGCAGCTCCCGCGATGAACAGCACGATGAGTACGCCCCATTCGAGTACATTCGCCGCAGTTTCGGGGAGCTTATTGGCGATAAATGTCAGCACATCGCCAAACAGGAAGTTGTTGATGATGTGGAGCGCGATAGACCAGCCGAGCCCGAATTCCATAGCCGCATAGCCGAACACCACGCCGACATATATGGCGAATACCGACTGTGTGGGGTTAGCGTGCATGATACCGAAGAGTATCGCCGAAGCGAAAATCGAGCAGAACTTTCCGCAGCCTGCTCTCTCGAAGGTGTGCATAACGAATCCGCGGTAGACTATCTCTTCCGCTATCGGTCCTAATATGCTTGCATAGAGGAACATCGATACCGTCGTACTGCCTGCCTGAGACATCTCTATCGCCTGTTGGAGCGATAAGCCGACCTGATTCAGCAGCCATTCCACGCCTTCGTCGATGAAGGTGAATACGAGCTGACAGCTCATAAGTACACAGACCAGCATAATCAGCTTCGGGAAGGTCATCTTTCTGTGGTGGGCAAATATCTTTTTCAGCGGCAGAGCTTTGATGAAGAAGAGCGTCATGAACAACACGCCGATGACGACGCCTACTATCATGGAACCCGCTTTTTCAAGCATTTTTTCAGTATACGCATCGATAAGCTCCATGTAGTTATCCTTGGAGGTAGACTTGAAGGCATAGTATATAAAATGCCCGAACATATCTGCTATGTAGACGGCATAAATGATGAAGGTATATATCAGCAGTCCGCAGCCCATATACTCGACCTTGCCCTTGAAGGCTTTACGCTGAGCTGCCTCGGGCGAGAGAGCTCTCGGGGGCGGAGGCTGTACAGGTGCTCTGAGCGGCTGACCGTTATTCATGTATTCATTGTTATCCAATATCATCACCCTTTTTATCAGTTTAACCATATGATAACATACCCGCGCGGATTTGTCAATACAGATAACATTATACATGGCGCCGATAAGGCGGTTTTCCTTAGCGAGAAAAGCAGGCTGCCGCGCCGTGTATCAACGGCATATACCCGGTAGCCTGCGAATCCGCAGGCGGGGGCTCACCCCTCGGCGCCCTCTGTCATATCTCCAGCCCGAAACTGATAGACAGGGCGGTATTGACCTTATCCATAGAGCGCAGGTCAAGTTCACCCATTTTGTCCTTCAGGCGTTTCTTGTCTATGGTGCGTATCTGCTCGAGCAGGACTATGCTGTCCTTGGCGAGCCCGCACTTGTCCGCCTGCACTTCAATGTGCGTAGGCAGACGGTTCTTGTCGCGCTGGCTGGTGATAGCCGCCGCGATGACTGTGGGGCTGTGGCGGTTGCCGACGTCGTTCTGGACTATAAGTACGGGTCGGACTCCGCCCTGCTCCGAGCCGACGACGGGACTGAGGTCGGCGTAGTATATTTCTCCTCTTTTTACTGACATAGCATTTATCTCCTGTGAAAAGTTTTTGTTTCTGACATTATTATCCCTCGCTGCGGCAGCTTTATACAGCCGCGCTATATTATATGCCGCAGACTCCGCAGATGTTTGGAGAGGCGGCAAGTCTCTTTTGTGCAGATTAGCCATAAAACAGGCTGTAAATTTTCTGCGCTGGCTGTTGTATTTTTTTATACAATATGCTATAATAATAGTGATTTTACAGTTGTCTTATCACAGCTGTACGCCCGCTTAGCATTCGGGTGCAAAAATCATGGGAGGGAATCAGAATGAACTTTAAGAAATTAGCGGCTGCTGCGGCAGCAGCAGTAATGTGCCTGTCGGCAGTGTGTATGCCGACAAGTGACGGAAAACTCGCACTTTTCGAGACACCGATAATATCCTATGCTGCCGATTCGGGCAGCTATAACGGCATAAGCTGGGAAGTGTCGGGCAGTACTCTCACACTTTCGGGAAGCGGCGAGGTCAAGAGCGGTACATATCCGTGGTCGGGCTACAGCAGTAGTATAAGTCAGGTCGTTGCGGAGGAGGGCATAACCTATCTCAGCGCCTCGGCGGTACCGTCTGGAGCCTCAAGCTTGAAGATATTGCATCCCGCCTGCCTGTTTGACGGCTCTGTATCCAAGAGCACGACGATAGAGGGCTATGGAAAGAGCACGGCTGCACTATGGGCGAAGGAGCGCGGAAACAAGTTCACATCGCTTGGCAATTACGACAACACGCCTGTTTACTCCGAGAAATCAGGTGCTTTCACCACATGGGCGATAGACAAGTTCGGCATACTCACCTTCACGGGGACGGGTTCGATACCCAAGCATGACGCCTCTGCGGTGCCTAAGTGGACATCGAAGTACCGCGACCAGATAAAGGGCATTATCATCGACGAGGGCATAACCAAGGTCGGCAATTACGGACTCAGCGGCTATGAATCCTACAAGGCTGACCTCCCGAATCTCGCCTTTCTGTACATACCGTCCACAGTCAAGAGCCTCGGTGAGAATGCACTCATATTCTCCAAGCGTCTGCAATGGGTCGAGGTAGCAAACGGACTTGAAAGGATAGAGGCTTGTGCATTTATGGGCTGTACCTCGCTCAGGAGCATTGTTCTTCCGAAGTCGATATCCTTCATCGGCTCGTCGGCGTTTGAGAACTGCTCAGCACTTAATTATGTGACCATACTCAATTCCAAATGTCAGATATACGAATATGACACAGGCACCAAGAGCCACACCATACAAGCTCCCATCAGGGGATATGCTGATGGCGTTTACTCGATAGAAGACCATAATTACGGAATATACTCTCCGGAGATGTATGCGAAGCAGTTCAATCTTACATTTACCGCGGTATCGGCGAGCTCCGTCACGACTGCGCCGACTGCCTCTACTACCACTACTACAACTACCACTACTACAACTACCACCACTACAACAACCACAACAACAACTACTATAACCACGACCACTGAGACAACTACGACTACAACCACTACTACAATGACCGAGCCGATAACTACCACCACGGTCAAGCAGGATAATTACACTATCCTCGACTACGATGATTCGCCGCTGTATGTCGGCGAAAAGCGCGCGATATACGTGTACAACTCCGATACGTTCGAGTGCTCGGGCGTCTATGTTACGGATATGTCTGACAATGTTTCTTACAGATTCAGCGAATCACGCGGCGTTGTCTACATCACGGCGCTTGCCGAGGGTACGGCGTACCTCACTATCCGCGAGAAGGACTGCGTAATCGGTGAAAGGGTCAAGATATCGTTCGTTGCGCCTCCCGAAACGACTACCGAGCCGCCTGTTACCCAGCCGGCCGAAACTACCACGACTACTGTCCCCGCGGACAGAAGCGTGCGTATGCAGATAGTCAACTACCCGACCAAGACGGTCTATGAGCTGGGAGAGAGGCTCGATATCACAGGGCTGTCGGTCAAGACATGGTACATCGACGGCTACGGTGACGAGCACGCCGATAACTACAGCAACGCGTACGATGTTTCCGCGTTCAGTTCCAATTTTGAGATATCAGGCTTTGACAGCAGCGAGGCGGGCGAGTACCTCATCACCGTGACCTACAAGAGGTACAACTCAGAGAACAAGCTCCTTACCGACAGCGAGAACTTCACGGTATATGTGCTTCCTCCCGAGACAACGACCACGACGACTACAACGACTACCACAACGACTACTACAGCTACGACCACAGTCGAAACTACTACGACAACTACCGCACAGTCCACAACTACTACTCAAGCAGGCGTTAGGCTTCAGGTTATAAGCTATCCCACAAAAACTGTTTACGAATGGGGCGAGCAGCTCGACCTTTCGGGTCTGACGATACAGGTGTGGACGTGGGATCAGTATGGCAACGAGACCGCCGAGAACAACAGCTCGCCTTACATAGTAGCAGAGCACCCAGAGATATTCAGCTATATGGGCTTTAACAGCTATACTCCGGGAGAGCGTGACATCATCATCTCCTATGGCAATTATATCAGCAGT
>JAGCHA010000117.1 GCA_017649325.1 Ruminococcus sp. | reverse complement strand
CCAGATGTCCGCAGCACTCGATCTCGAGGTGTCCGTAGAAGTGCTCGACGGAGCCGATGACCTTCTCGCACTCCCTCATGCTCGGACCCGTGCGCTGTGCAATGACGAAGCCGCGTTTTCCGCGGCTTATCGAGGCATGCGGCTTGTGGGTATTGCACCACGGAGTGCACCTGTCGATGAAAGCCTTGAACTGTCCGGGGATATCCGCCCAGTAGGACGGCGACACCGCGACGATGATGTCCGCGTGCTCGAATTCGGCTATAATGCGCGGGATATCGTCGTCCATCACGCAGACGGCGGTGCTGTGGCAGCTCCGACAGCCCTTGCAGAAGGCGAAGCTGTAATCGTCAATACAAATTGTTTTTACCTCGGCAGCGCCCGAGAGCTGTTCTGTGACAAGCTGCGATATTTCGGCAGTTGCGCCGTCTCGGACGGGACTGCAATTTATAATGAGTGCGTTCATTCTGACCTCCTTGTCCACTTTGCTGTTTCTCCTAATTGCAAGGGGGCGCACAGTGTGCGCCCGTTAAATTGCAGTATTATTCAGGCAGATAGTATACGCCTCTGCTATTTGTTTCAGCAAGTAATCATAAATGACGCGGACAACCAATGGTCGTCCTTACAGTCTGAGCTCTCTTTTACGTCATGCGCGAGAGCCTTTTCAGAGCCTCCGCCGCGCCCGGATTACCGCTGTCGGCGGCGTGCTTGTACCATGATTTTGCGGTAGAAATGTTCATCTCCACGCCGTAGCCCTTTTCGTAGCAGACCCCGAGGTTATACTGCGCTGAGGCAAAGCCTTTGCTTGCGGCGCTTCGATAGTATATCGCCGCCTTATCGACGTCCTTTTCCGTGCCCGTGCCGTAGAAGCAGCAGTTGCCCATAGCATTGAGCGCGGCCGCGTGTCCCTTGGCGGCGGCGAGGGAGTAACAGTCGTAAGCCTGCGAGAAATCGCGCTTTGTGCCGATGCCGTTCTCACAGCAGAAGCCCATGTTGTACTGTGCCGCAGCGACTCCCAGCGAAGCCGCTGCCGAGTAAAAGCTGTATGCTGTGAAGTAGTTCTGCTCGACGCCCTTGCCGTAGTAGTAGCACGTTCCGAGGAGGTATTTCGCCTGTGCGTGACCTCTTGCGGAAGCCATAGACAGGTACTTTACCGCCATTTCGTTATTGACCTCCGTGCCGTGTCCGTAGAGGAAGCAGCAGGCGAGGTTGTACTGCGCTTTTGAGTACCCGCGCGAGGCAGCCCGCCCGAAATACTCGAAGGCGATGCGAAGGTCGCGCTCGACGCCCTTGCCGCTGTACAGGCAGCTCGCGTACTCGTTCTCTGCGGGAGCGTAGCCCTTTTCCGCAGCGGCGAGGAAGCACTGCAAAGCGAGCGACTCATCGCCGGCCTCACGTGCAGCGAGTCCGTTTTTGTACTGCTGTTCGGGAGTCACCTCGGCGTTGAATTTCATATCCCTCACCGCGTCACAGACCATGCACGTCTCCGTGCTGTCGTCGTTCGATGTCGAGCACATCGGACATATCCAGCTCATCTTATACCTTCTTTGCGAGTTTCTGTATCACAGCCATTTCAGCGCGTATGAACCTGCACGCACCGTCGGCTGTGTAGAAGTTGTAGCCCTTCACTCCGCCGAGCTCTGCTCTCTCAGAGCGCACGAAGCCCTTTGCCTTTATGCCGTCCTCATCGAAGGAAATACCGTGTTCTTCCCATGCTTCTGCGAATACTGAAGCAGCGGGAGCAGGCGTGCTCTCTGCGGGGGCGGGAGTTTCCTTTGCAGGAGCAGGCTCGGGAGCCTTGACCTCGGTCGGCGTCGGTGCGGGAGCAGGAGCTTCTGCCGCAGGGGCAGGGGAGCCGTCTGACTTGTTCGCGTACTTCATCGCGAGGAGAGTTTCGGGCTTGAAGAACATGGAGTTAGAGTCGCTGCGGTAGAACTGATAGCCCTTGATGCCCGCCATTATCTTCTGTTCGCAGGAGATGAATCCGCGGCTTTTTATCTTGTCGATGTCGAACACGAGACCGTGCTCGTCCCACGGAGTGCAGAAGCCCTTGGGAGCGGTGACTTTGAGCAGTCCCATAGCGTAGAGCTCGTCCTTGGAGGCGGGCTTTTTGGTACCGTCAAAGTATATGAGCTCATAAGCCTTCTCGCCGTCTGCGGTGACCTTTTTCAGTCCCGCGATATCGGCAGCCTCGAGCTTGTCTCTGTCGAGGACGATGCTGTGCTCGGGCCACGGCTCCTCAACGACGGGCTCAGCCTCGCGCAGCCGCTTCAGCACATCTGACGCAGACGGGCGCAGATTCGGGTCTTTTTGCAGCATATCCCGTATCAGCGATGAATACTTCGGGCTCTTTATCAGCGGGCTGAGCTTCAGTTCACAGCCGCTGTTGAGAGCTATCCAGCAGTAGATGACCTTGCCCTTTTCCTGACGCTTTTTTAGCTTGTCCGTGAGGTTTATCGGCTCTGGGAGAGCTCCCGCGAGGTAGAAGTGGAATATGAGACCAAGCGAGAAAATGTCGGATTTTTCGGTTATTTTCTTGCCTATTTCCTCGCGGTCGTCCTCGCTGTCAGCGTACTCGCCGAGCTCGGGAGAGTAGTAGTCGATAGTGCCGACTATTTCATCGGGCTTTTCGTCGACGAAGTAGCTGCTGTCGAAGTCGATGAGCTTGGCGACGTAATTTCCCGTGGTATTGCGCACGAGGAGCACATTTTTCAGCTTGAGGTCGCTGTGGATTATGCCTTTGCTGTGGACGCTGAACAGAGCTCCCGCGGCGGTCTGCATGAGGAGCTTCTTAACGTCGACGGACAGGCTTGCGAGGACGCCTTCAGTCTCGTCGTCGTCGATAGCGCCGTTGACGAACTCCGCTGCCTCAACGTACTGGTTGCCCTCGATGAACTCATCGCAGGGGATGACGATATTTCCGCCCGAGCCCGCGATAGTGCGGATCGCCTGATTGACGCGTTTGCGGGTGTCGACGAAATCATTGAACAGCTTCTCGTTGTGTGCGAAGGTCTTGGCATCGAGAGTGCCGTTATTTATCGGCGCAACGGGAGTCTGATACTTTTTCAGGAAGTATTTCTTGCCTGCCCTTGTAGCGGCAGCAGTCTGACCGCACTGGCTGTTTTTCCAGTCGGTGATGAGTTCATATCCGTGGAATCTCATGCCTGTTCACCTCCGATATATTTCGTGTAGGCAGCATCATAGCTGTCGAAGAGAGCCTTCTGCTTCTCGGCAGAGCTGCCGAGACCTGCGAGCTTTTCGCTGAGCGCCTCCGCCGCGGCTTTTATCTCCGCTGCCAGTTCGTCGGGATATCCGTCCTTGCCGTCCTTTATGTCGGCTATCATGGCGGGAGCGTGCTCCGACCAGTAGCGGTCGGCGGCGGCTCTGAGGTTAGCCGCGAACTTCTCCTCGCGCATGGACTCGTAGGTCTCCTTTGCCGCGTTGAGGCTCTTTACCGCGTCGACCATTCCGTCGAGGTCATCGAGCTCGTCCTCGTCCGCAGCGATGTCGGCGGCGCGCCTCTGTACTTCGCTCCTTGCGGAAATGCTGAGCTCCGCGGCATTTATGATACCCGTGTCGTTCTGGGTGAGCTCCTCAGCCTCGTCCCTTACTGCCTCCTCACAGTAGGAGCGCACTTTT
>JAGCHA010000116.1 GCA_017649325.1 Ruminococcus sp. | reverse complement strand
GCGAGCGGCGGACACAGCCACATCATCGAGGTGCTGAGCTACACGAAATTCCGCGTAGTCGGACGCACCCGCGACGACGCAGCAGGGGAGTGCTTTGACAAGTGTGCCCGTGCTATGGGCTTTCCGTATCCGGGAGGAGTCCACGTCGACAAAGCTGCACAGTCGGGCGACCCGAAGGCTTTCAGGCTGCCGCACCCCGCGGTCGCGGGCAACGAGTTTGACCTCAGCTTCTCGGGACTCAAGACCAACGTGATAAATCTGCTCCACCATGCCGAGCAGAAGGGTGAGAACATCGACAGGAACGACCTTTCGGCGAGCCTGCAAGCCACGATAGCGGAGATACTCACAGGCAAGACTATGCTCGCAGCTGAGGCACTCGGCTATAAGAAGATAGCGCTCGCAGGCGGAGTTTCCGCGAATTCGGGCGTGCGCGCGGCGATGTCGGAGGCTTGCGAAAAGCGCGGCTACAGCTTTTATATGCCCGAGAAGAGCCTTTGCGGCGATAACGGCGCGATGATAGGCTGTCAGGGCAGCTACAACCTTATAGCGGGCATCACCGCGGACGAGAGCCTCAATGCAGTAGCTACTCTCTCAATGGACGAAATATGATTCGGAGGATAATATGAAAAGGATAACAGCACTGATACTTGCAGCCGCAATGGCAGGTACAGCTCTTGTCGGCTGTTCCGACAAGCAGACGGATAAGAGCTCGAAGGAGGCGCGCGTCAGCGTCACTGAAATAGACAGCGCCATACTCGGAGAGTGGAGCAGCGGAGCCAACGGCTACATTTTCGCCGAGGACAGGACAGTCTCGCTGCCGATAGATTTCAGCTCATCCGCGCACTTCAACAGCGACGGCTCATTTTCTATGGAGTCGACGAAGGTCGGCAAGGAGGAGATAGAGTTCGACGGTACGGCGCTGAAGGTCTCCCACCACTATGATGAGGCAGAGGAGGGGCAGCAGGACATACTGCTGCTCGATATGAAGCGCACGGGAGCCGAAAACAAGGACAGCTACGACGGCGAATACGAGCTGCTCGGCGGCTCATACCGCGATATGCTTGCCTATAATCTTGCCATAAGCACGGACAAGATAAAAGTGCTTGCCGGGATAGATGGCGAAAAACTGAGATTCACGGTCAAGGATTACTGCTATTTCGAGACAAACGACGGAACGCTCGAGCTGTTCAGCGAGAACATGAACTACGTCAAGAACGTCGATGATTCGGTAAAGTACACATATAAGATAGACGGGGATACCCTCACGCTCACCTACGAGGACGGAGCGCAGGAAGTCCTCAAGAAGGTGAAGTGAGGGAAAAGCCATGAACAGAAGGATAACAGCCATTCTCGCCGTCACAGCTGCAGCACTGTCGCTGGTTTCATGCGGAGGCAAGGAGGAGTCGTCGGTGAGACCGATAGTCATCGCCGAGAGCACCACCGCCCCGACCACCGAGGCTTCATCTGAGGCGACGACCGCCCCGACCGCCGAGCCCGCCACCTTCCATGAGCGCCACGACTATGAGGACGGCGTTCTCGTCGGACGCTGGGCGAGCAGCGAAGCCGACATCGTCTTGCAGGAAAACGGCAAGGTAAGCGCAGAATTTGATATATCCGAGGTAATGATGCTCAGGAGCGACGGAGTATTTATGCTCAGCGGCGAGGAATTTCCGCCCGAGAACACAGAGTACGACGGCACGGAACTCGGTATATATACGACTGACGAGGAGAGCGGCGAGCGCATCGAATTTCTGAGGATGAAGCGCAGAGACGACCCTGTCCCCGACAGCTATGACGGCTTGTACGATATCGTGACAGACCTTTTCAAGGAGAAGCTTTCAGCGCTTGTCACAAGTGATGAGACAGCGGACTTCGATGTGCAGATGAGGATAAGGAACGGTAACTTCATAGTATGTCTGCCCGAATTCTGCGAGTATACTCAGAACGGCGACGAGTTCAGTCTCACGCTCGCGAACACGGAGGAGGGCAGCCTTGCCGACGAGCTTGGCGACAGCACCTTCGTCCTTGACGGAGACCATGTCACCTTCTACAACGAGGAGGGTATTTCGGAGCAGTTCGAGAAAAAGGAATGAATCGATGAACAAATTGTTGAATAGTCCGACAATATTACTATTTGTATATTTAGCGGCGGATGCAATCACGTGGCTCGGAACATTTTATCTCTGCGCGAATGCATGTGTCAGAAGGGCGAAAAAGCGCTGCAAGAAGCCGCATCTCCTTGCCCTGACCGTCTCATTTGCCGCAGTATGGCTGCTTGAACACGGCATTTTCCTTTGGATGATGACGGAACTAGTGAAATGGGGCGGTATGGACTGACAGCGCCCTAAAAATTTTTTGAGAATTTTTTCAAACTACCCCACTTTGGGGAATTACTCTGCGTAAACTATAATAAGATACGGGGGTGATCTGAATGGATCCGGATACACATCAAATCATAACCCAAGTCTATCAGGCAAAAAAAGATAACGCCGCCGCTGACGAGCTTATCGCGGCGTATATGCCATTCATCAGGTCAGAGACAGCAAAGTTTCTGAACCGTCCGCCCGAGCAGAGCGACGACGAGCTCAGCATCGCCATGTTTGCTTTCTACGAGGCTATCCGTACATATTCGAGACTTCGCGGCTCATTTCTGAAATTTGCCGCAATGAAGATAAAAAACAGGCTGATAGACCACTACCGCAAAGAAAAAAGGCACAGGATAACGGTCTCGCTTGACGAAGAGTCCGAGGACCGTCCCGATTTGATAGATACAATAAAAGACGAGCACGACAGCTTTGCAGAGGGAGAGATACGCGAGGCGACCAAGCAGGAGATAGCCGAGCTTTCGGCGCAGATGACGGAATTCGGAGTCTCCATGCAGGACATCGCCGACAACTCCCCTAAGCAGCAGAGAACGCTGGAATGCTGTCAGAAGGCGGTATATTACGCCCGCCGCAATTCCGAGATACTCGAGGACTTTCTCCGCACCAAGCGTGTCCCCATAGCAAAGCTTGCGGAGGGAGCAAATGTCGAGCGCAAGACGCTCGAACGTCACAGGCGCTATCTTGTGGCAGTGCTGCTGATATGCACCAACGGCTACGAGATACTGCGCGGACACATAATGCAGGTACTGAAAGGAGGGGGAGAAGCATGAAATACCTTGTAATGGAATGTCACGAAGGCTATGCAGTCCTTATGGACGAGGAATCGCGCTTTGTGAATGCAGCTAATCTGCACTACGAGGTCGGACAGACCGTGACCGAGCCGATACTGCTTGAGACCGAAAACAAGCAGAAAACGGGCGGCAGGCGCATCATCATGCATGCCGTGAAAATGGCAGCAGCAGCGGCGTGCCTGACTGTAGTAACAGTTGCGGGATTCAGCTTCTTCGGCAAGGAAAAGCCCGCTCCCCGTTCGGTAGTATTCGTATCCGCGGCAGCGGAGATAGAGATGGAGCTCGATGACAAGGGCAGCGTAGTAAGGCTGAAAAGCGATTCGGAGCAGGGCAACGAGATAATCGAGAAGTACATTGAAGCTCACGGCAAGACGAACGACAGAATGGATACCGCCAACGATATCCTTGCAATACAGGTAGAGGACGGCTATATATCGGGCGGAGACACCGTTGATGTATATGTTCCCGACGACAATAAGGGCTTTGAGGAATACAAGACAGAGCTCGAGGACAGGGTATCGGAGCTCGATATCAATGTCAACATCAAGAAACTGGAAACACCACCCCCCAACCATGAAAAGCCGACTCCGCCCGCAGCGACCGGGAAAAACGGTCCTGCGCACGAGGAGGCGACCAGGCCGTCAGCTCCGACAGCGCCTCATGAGGCACCCAAGCCCGATGGTAAGCACACTACACCCGCAGTTGTGCCTCCGACAGTTCCCGAGGAGCCTGTTCCTCCCGTAGCACCCGATGAAAAGGCAACGGCACCAGAGCCGCCCTCTCACGAGCATCCCGAGCATCCCGAGCCTCCGCACGGCAATGAGGGCAGAGCAGGTCACGGACCCGCAGCGCTCCCTGCACCGCCCGAGGCCCCCGAGCCTCCCGCAGCTCCCGAAGCAGCAGAAGGACCCGCTGCCGAAGAGCCGATAAATGACGAGCTTCCGCAGGAAGCAAATGAAAAAGACATGATCGATTCTCAATAAACAACCACCTCAATGTCGGAAGGCTGCCAACAGGCCGCCTTTTGGCTTTATGGAAAAACTGATTATTTGAAAAAAATCGCAAATACCCCTTGACAAATCCAAATTTATGATGTATAATAATTAAGCTGCTTGAAAAAGCAGTACATATCGTATTCTAAAGACAGCTGGCAGGTTTGACCGTAAGTCCCGCCGAGGAATTGCAAGTGATATAAGCTATCATTGTCCTTTCCCGAGCTGTCGGCAAAGGACATTTTTATTGCACTCTGAATACGATACATAAATTATTCGGAGGTGAATACACAATGCCAAGCAATGCAGTTCTCGAAACAAAGAAGGCAAAGGTCGAGCAGCTCACAGACGTCCTCAAGAATGCAGTATCAGGCGTTCTCGTTGACTACAAGGGTATCACCGTTGAGGAGGATACCAAGCTCAGAAAGGAGCTCCGTGAGGCTGGCGTCAACTACTTCGTAGAGAAGAACACAATGCTTCTCCGTGCATTCAAGAATGTCGGAATCGAAGGTCTCGAGGAGTCGCTCAACGGAACAACCGCTATCGCTCTCTCAAATGAGGACCAGACTGCTCCCGCTCGAATCCTCGGCAAGTTTGCTGAGAAGGCAGGCGACGAGAAGTTCAACCTCAAGGCAGGCTTCGTTGAAGGTGAGGTATACGATCAGGCAGGAGTTATCGCTCTTTCCAAGATCCCCTCGAAGGACGTTCTGCTCGCACAGCTCGTTGGCTCTCTCCAGGGTCCGATGCAGAAGCTCGCAGCTACCCTCAAGGCAGTTGCAGACAAGAAGTCAGAGGAAGCTGCCTGATTTCTGTAATTATCAATACGCAGCTTAGAAGAATGACCGAATATCGGTAAAATTAATTAAAAGGAGATTATTATCATGGCTTCAGAGAAGATCACAAAATTTGTTGAAGATATCAAGACTCTTTCTGTTCTCGAGCTTGCTGAGCTCGTAGACGCTATCCAGGAAGAATTCGGCGTAACAGCAATGGTTGCTGCTGCTCCTGCTGCTGGCGGTGCTGCTGGCGGTGCAGAGGCTGCAAAGACAGAGTTCGACGTAGTTCTTACATCCTTCGGTGATGCTAAGATGGCAGTTATCAAGGTTGCTAAGGAAGTTCTCGGTCTTGGCCTTAAGGAGGCTAAGGAAGAAGTTGAGGCTGCTCCTAAGGCTCTCAAGGAAGGCGTATCCGAGGCAGAGGCTAACGAGCTCAAGGCTAAGTTCGAAGAGGCTGGCGCTACAATCGAGCTCAAGTAATCGAATTACTTACGCTTACAAGGGACTGTACGATGTACAGTCCCTTTTATTTTGCTAAATTACTCCTTTTTCTTTGTGATAAATGTATATGCAGGCAAACTATTATTGTGTATTTCTACAATTTTCTCACTTCTCGTTGACAACTTATCGTGAAATGTGGTATTATCAAAGAAAGTAGTATAAGGAGGTCGCCGCGATGAAAAAAATGTTGAGCATATTTGCTGCAGCCGTCATTGCGGCTGTAGGAATAACGGGTGTCAGCGCACAAGCCGCAAGCGTCAGCGCGCCGACCTTCACCGAGCAGACCATGACCCTTTCTGCCTCCGAGCTCTCCGACTACGCCAACGAGGTAGCAGTCCTCGTGAACAAGGAGCGCAGCGCGCGGGGACTCGCACCGCTGCGTGTACTGCCCAAGCTGCAAAGCGCGGCACAGCGGCGTGCTGATGAGATAACACAGAAGTTCGACCATGTCCGTCCTAACGGCGCGTCATGTTTCAGTGTTATAGAGGAGTTCGGGCTCGACTACTACTACATCGGCGAGAACATCGCAGCAGGACAGACCTCACCCGAGCGCGTAATGACCGCGTGGATGAACTCCGAGGGGCATAGGAACAATATCCTCGACCCTGAGTTCATGTACATCGGCGTAGGCGTAACACAGAAGGGGAACACGATATACTGGTCGCAGGAATTTCTGAAATACATTGAATACTCAGAGGCATACATACCGAAGGAGAAAGAAAAGCCGAAGAGGTCAGGCGACGTAAATTCTGACGGAATGGTCGACGGCAGAGATGCCTCGTCGATACTCATAGAGTATTCGGCAGCCTCGTCGGGAAAATCGAAGCTGAACAGTGAGCAGCGCAAGCTTGCGGACGTTGACGCTAACGGAAAGGTCGACAGCAAGGACGCATCGTACGTTCTCGGCTTCTATTCATATCTCTCAGCAGGCGGCAGAGAGACCGACATAACCAAATGGATATAATAAAAGAACAGGGACGTAAATACGTCCCTGTTCTTTTATTATTGGATTCTCACGATAGCCGGTCGCCGAAAGCAGACTTAGCTCTTTTACAGACTGAGCGAGCGGAAGCGACATTCGGGTTCAAAGTTGCAGAGCCCTTGTTATTCATCCTCTTCCTCCCTGACTTCGGAATGGAGCTTTTTCACGCGGCAGAGCTCGACGCGGTGGTGGTGGATCTCGAGCACATCGATACGCAGCCCGTCGCATTCGAGGTAGGTCTTGGAGCCGTCCTTGGGTATCTCACCGAGCCCCGCGATGACGTAGCCGCCGAAGGTATCGAACTTGTCGGCGGGCAGCGTGATACCGAGCTCCTCGCAGACCTCGCACAGCGGCATTATTCCGGGGATGAGCCACTGGTCGTCGGCTATCTGCTCGAATTCTTCCTCAGACTCGCCCGTCTCGTCGTCGTCGAACTCACCTACGAGCTGTTCAACGAGGTCGGTAACGGTGACGATACCCGTCATACCGCCGTATTCGTCGACGACAACAGCGAAGTGGTCGGCGCCTTTTTTCTTCATCTGAGCGAAGAGAGCGTCCGCCTTCATACCCTCGTGGACGAAATAAGGCTCACGGACGGCATTCGCCATGATATTATCGCGGCTCTTGTCGTCGAGGCGGAAATAGTCCTTGGCATTGAGGATACCGATGACGTTGTCCACGCTCTCGCCGCATATCGGGAAGACTGAGTGGCGTGTGCGGTGGATAGTCTCCTCCCACGTTTCGACGGGGTCGCTGCTCCAGAGCACGGAAACGTCGGTGCGGTGTGTGCAGACCTGTTCGGCGGTAGTGTCATCGAAGGCGAAAACGTTTTTGATGATACGGTTCTCGTCCTCGTCGATAGTGCCTTTTTCGGCGCCCGCATCGGACATCATCAATATTTCCTCCTCGGTAACGGTGTCCTCCTCCTTGTTCGGGTCGACGCCGAAAAGTCTGAGAACTATGTTGGTGGAGATGTTGAGCATCCACACCAGCGGAGCGAACAGGACCTGAGTAAAGCTTATCATACCCGCCATACCGAGCGCGAGCTTCTCGGAGTTTTTCATCGCGAGGCGCTTAGGTACGAGCTCGCTGAAAACGAGCGTAATGTACGCGAGCAGGAGCGTTATCACGATGACCGAAACTGTACGCAGCACACTCTCAGGGACACCGATGCCCGTTTTCAATATGAGAGCGGTGAGACGCTCCGAGAAATTATCGGCAGCGAACGCTGCGCCGATGAAGCCCGAAAGGGTTATCGCGACTTGTATAGTCGCGAGGAAGCGAGCGGGCTGACTTGTGAGCTTTTTTAGCTTGACCGCTTTTTTGTTACCGCTTGCGGCGAGCTTGTCGAGCTTAGCGTCGTTTATAGATATCACCGCGATCTCAGCGCAGGCGAAAACAGCGTTGAGAGCGATGAGCACGATTTGCAGAATCAACTGCCCTAACATAATTATCCTCCGTTATTATCAGTAGTCAAAAACAAGCACGAAAAGGCATAGCCTATAACCTGAATGGGAACAGACCATGCCTTGAGATATTGGATATAACAAAGGAATATCGGTAATAACACCCGTCAGGGGTACTGTCCATTAAGATTCTCACCTCCGAAGCTGATTTTTAATATCATATCATAAAAAAGTGAGCTTGTCAAGTAGCGGCGCATTCCGTGCGCCCGCGCCCTACAAAATGCCCTGCCGCCCGCCATTATTATCATTTGATTTCCAGCAATTTTCACACTGTCGCACTTGACTTATTTTTTGATTTAGTATATAATTTTAATACAGCGGACTTGTTCCGCCGAAAGAAACAGGAGGAAAAAATATGAAAAGAATACTGTCCGCAGTGATGACTGCGGCAATAGCGGCGTCGGCGGCTCTGCCGTTTTCGGGAACAGCCACCGCTGCTGAAGATATCAGTAACATAGTAGTCCTCGGAGACAGCATAGCATCGGGCTACGGACTTGCAGAGGGCGAGAAGAACTACGGCGAGATAGTGGGCAATTACTACGGCGCCAAGACCGACAATTACGCTAAATCGGGCGATGCAACCACTGACCTCATCGCCAAGCTCGAAACCCCCACGGCAGAGCTGAAAGCCTCGATAAAGGACGCAGACTATGTTATAGTATCCGTCGGCGGGAATGATATGCTGCAATATGCATCGAATTACCTGCTCAAAGTCTGCGCGAATGTCGGAGTGCTGAAGAGCGGCTACACAAAGGCAGATATCCCCGAGAAGCCCACCTTTGCGGACCTTGACCGCCTTGTTGACAGAGAGGCACTGAAGACCTACGCGAGCGCGAATCCCGTGCCGATGAACTCTAATATTCAGAAGCTGCGCGGCAATATGGTATTCAAGAAGGCGGATTATCCCGCATATGATTGTGCAATCGAAAAGAGAATAATCCCTAACATTGAGAAGATAAACGCCGATATCAAGGCGCTGAATCCCGAAGCAACAGTGGTATATCAGACAATATACGACCCCGCGCAGTTTGAGGCTTCTTATTATGATGCAACATACACAGGCAATTCCCGCACGGTCATGAATATGCTCAGACCTGTATTCGCCTCGGTTACGGAGTCCTTCCGCGACCAGCTTATGGAAGCAGACCTCGGCGGCGCGCTCATCGCAGACGTATACACAGACTTTACCTCTCTCGACGATTCGGGCGCGAAGTACAGCTGGTACTTCACTAATATGCAGAAAGACCGCTCCGAGATGGACTTCCACCCCACACAGACGGGACACGTAGCGATAGCGGCAAAGGTCATTGACACCATAGGCATTAAGGACAAGGGCGGCGACCTCATCGTTAAGACATACAACGCACTTGAAAACAAGACGGACTATCCCGCTGTAGCACTTGCAACGTACAATAAGGTCGCAGCGACCACAGCCCCCGAGGAAAAGGGCATGAAGCTCGGCGACCCCAACGGCGACGGCAATATAGACGCCAAGGACTCATCGTTCATACTTGCAGCGTACTCGAAGTCGTCAACGGGCAGTGATTCCGGCTTATCCGCAGAGCAGAAGCAGGCAGCGAACATCAACGGCGACGCCCTCATCGACGCGAAGGACGCCTCCATGGTACTGGGCTACTACTCATACATATCCACAGGCGGCACCAAGACGATAAGCGAATACTACAATCTGTAACAGAAAAGACCGTTACCCTATAAGGTAACGGTCTTTTTTTAGTTCTGTACAGCTGTCGTAGTAGTTGTTGCGGTCGTGGTCGTAACGGTAGTGCTATTGCTTGTAGTCGTGGTAGTCACATTAGCCGCCGCCGTAGTACCGTTGCGGACTTCCGCAGGGAGCTCCGCCGTAGGCTTTACGCCGTTGAGCCCGTAGCACTGCTGATACGAGAGGATGATATCGCGAATCATGTACTTCGAGTATTCACCGCCCTCGATGACGCCCGCGAAGGCGATTTCAGGGTCGTCGGCGGGAGCGAAGCCTATGAAAACGGAGTTCTGCTTATTCTTATCGTTCATATCGGTCTGCGGAGTACCTGTCTTGATAGCGACGGAGAAGCCGAGATCGGTGAGCTGATACGGAGGAGGGCAGTTTCTTGCGGCGTCCTGCATACCGCTGATGATGTAGTCGTAAACGTAATCGTAGTTGAGGTCTATCTTGTCCGCAACGGTGGGCTTGGTCTTCTTGACGAGCTCATTCGAGCCGTAGGTGTAGAGGCTGTCCACGAGGTAGGGCTGATAGCGCACGCCGCGGTTGCCTATTGTAGCGGCAACATTTGCGAGCTGGAGCGGCGTAAATCCGCAGTCCTGGTTGCCGATACCCGCCTGGATAACGTATCCGATGTACCACGGCTGACCGCGCTCGGCGAAGGTCTCGGGGTTACAGAGGAAGCCCGAGGCGTCACCCGTTTCTATGCCCGTACTGCTTCCGAGCCCGTACAGCTTGGCGTACTTGGTGATGTTGTCGATGCCGAGATTACGTGAGGTTTCATAGAAGAAGATATTGCACGACACCTCAACGGCGCGTCTGACGGAGATAGCGCCGTGATAGCCCGTACACTGGAACTCTCCGCCGTAGAACTCATATTTTCTGGTGCAGTTGAAGGTCAATTCGCCCGTGATAACGCCCTCGTTCAGACCTGCCGTAGCGGTAACGGTCTTGAAGGTCGAGCCGGGGAGGTACTGACCCCACGTACAGCGGTTGAACATAGGGGAATTTTCTGCCTTTGCGAGGCTCTCATAGTTCTCGACCATATCCTTGAGGTTATAGGTCGGAGCAGTAGCCATTCCGCGTACCGCACCCGTTTTGGCATCGAGTACGACAAGTGCTCCCTTGTTGACCTTGTTGCCGTTGTAGTAGGGACGGTTTTTGAGGAAGTTGTCGAGGATGCTCTGCAATTTCAGCTGATAAGCGCCGTCCACGGTGAGCTTGACGCTCTCTCCGGGGACAGTATCCTCGCGGGTCTTGACGTCGACGATAGCGCCGTCGATGACAGTGACTTCCTCGGTGCCCGCCTTACCGCGGAGCTCCTTTTCCATAGCGAGCTCGATGCCGCTCTTGCCGACCTCATCGTTCATGGCGTAGCCCTTATCCTTGAGGTCATCGTACTCCTCGGCGTAGATAGGACCGATAACGCCTATCTCATGCGGGAGGATATCCCCGCGGACTATCTCACGCTCTGCGGCATCGACGGCTTCGATACCGCGGCAGAAGTTACCGAGCTCCTTCATATCAACGACGGTCTGGTGGTCGACATTCTTAGCGAGCACGAGGTCGAGGCTGTACGAGAAGTCCTTGTCCATCATAGTATAGCGCATACCCGCGATAATACGTTTCTCGTCGGGAGAGTAGCTCTCGTCTATCTTATAGTCGGATATGAGCATGTCGATGCAGTTATCGGCAGTCGCATAGGGGTTGAGGTTAAGGGACTCTACCATTTCCGCGACGTCCTCCTCGGTGAACTCATAGGGCATGGTCTTGGTAATGGGGAGTGTATCCTCGAATTCATAGCCATGCTCAAGCAGAGCCTTGTATATCTCGAGGAGGCAGCTGTTGCCCTCGGTGATATCCTCGGGGAAGAAAGCCTTCTGGAGCACGAGGTCGCAGCGGGTGGTATTCTTGACGAGGACGTTGCCGTTGAAGTCGAGGATCTCGCCTCGCGTGGGAGTTATCTCCCGCACATAGGTAAGCGCATCGCTTCCGTAGGTCTTGTGGGTGACGATATTCTCACTGCCGACGACCTGTATCTTCATCAGTCTCATGGAGGCAAACGTGCCGAGCAGAACGACTATGGTGACGATGATAATAGATTTGATGTTATCGGTAATACTTTTCACATTTTGCTCCTTTACACAACGGTTTCCGGTGAAAGCGGCATATTCCGCACAAATTGCAGGGGGCGGATATCATCCGCCCGCCAAATACTATTAGATCTGCTGCAAACGACCATAGGGGCGCACCCGTGTGTCCGTCCCCACGTTCAAACCGTGCAGATGACGACGTCCCGTTCTGCATCACGCAGTTTTTATGACCTCTTCGATAGTGAGGTGTTCCTTTGGCATAAGGAAGTGGTTTATCAGCTTGTAGAGCGCATATACCACGACCGACGCGATGACTGTGAACAACCAGACTTTAAGGCTCACGTGGGTAAAAATGCGGCTGACGTTCTCATAGTCCCATATCTCGTAGTAGAACTTATAGTCGAGCCAGCACTGCAAAAACGAAGCGACGGCGGTTATCCAGAGGTAGTTGACGAATTTGTTGCGCAGGTAGAGTTCGAAGATGAGCGAAGCCGCGACGCAGAAAACGGTCAGCAGCACGGCATTGTATCCGAAGAGCCTGCCGCACGCCATATCCGTGAGGAATCCGCAGACGGCACCCGTCACAGCGGCAGCCATGACATCGTTGCCGATAGCGACGCAGATAGCAGCAGGCACGAGCAGCATGGGCTTAGTGTACGTGCCCGAGGTCATTATCGTAAAAAATACGAATATCAGAAAGTAGTAGAGTATCCAGCGCACAGTAGTTTTAGTGTAGAGGATACGCTTCTCACGGGGTGTCTTTAGCCGCATCTGCGTCCTCCTTTTTGCCTGTGAAGTCGAGGATAACGAAAACTGTGCTGAGGCGTGTGATATCGGCGCAGGGCTCTATCTCGGCGCAGGCTGAGAGCCCGTTCGCCTCAAAGCCCGTATTTCTGACAGTGCCTATCGCCATATCCTTAGGGAAGAGACCGCTGTTGCCCGATGTGATGATGAGGTCGCCCTGTTTGAGCTTATGGTCGGGGCTGAGGTGAGTGAGCTTAGTGGTACTCTTCTCGGCGGTGAGCACGGTACCCTCGACGATACCGAAGTCAGTGCTTGTGGACGAGCATACCGCCGCGATCGAGAGGTCGGGGGAGAGTATCGTGCGGACGGTAGATGTCGTAGCAGACACCTCGATAGTGATGCCGACGACACCTTCGGGAGTGATGACAGGGCAGTAAGGCATTATGCCGTCTGACGAGCCCTTGTCTATCGTGAAGCCCTTGAACGGGTCGTTAGTGATATAACCGAGCACCTCTGCGGGCTGAGAGAAGACCTCATCGGGGTGCTGTTCCTTGATGACCACGAGCTTACGGAGCTCCTCGACCTCTTTTTTGAGGTCATCATAGTCGGTGAGCTGTTTGTTGAGCTCACCTATCTGCTTTTTCAGGCGCATATTCTCCTCGTAGTAAGCATCGGCGTGGCTTATTCTGTCGGTCACGCGCTCCATTTTCATAGATATGCCGTTGCTGACATAGCGGAAGGGCTTGGTCGCGGTCTGCACGAACGAAGCTCCCGACAGCGAATAGCCGCCCTTAGTAACGGCGTATATCATGATACCCACGAGGAATGCGAGGAAGCCAAGCAGCACCTTGAATCTGGTGCTCTTCAGAAATTCACGCATTGAGAGCCTCCTTAGTAATACTTGACGTTATCCGTAAGCGCGTCCTGATAGTCGCTGATATTTTCAAGTATCTTGCCCGTACCCTCAGCGACGCAGTCGAGGGGGTACTCGGCGATATAAACGGGCATACTGGTCTCGCGGTTGATGAGCTTATCGAGACCGCGCAGGAGAGCGCCGCCTCCCGCGAGGGTAATGCCGTGGTCGATGATATCCGCAGAGAGCTCGGGCGGAGTCTCCTCAAGGGTCGCCTTAATGGCATCGATTACCTTAGCGAGCGGCTCGACGAGGGCGTCGCGAATCTCAGCGGAGTTGACAGTCACGTTCTCGGGCAGACCGTTGAGGAGGTTCCTGCCCTTTATCTCCATGGTATCCTCCTTGTCGCTGGGGAAAGCCGAGCCTATCTCTATCTTGATATTCTCGGCAGTCCTCTCGCCGATGAGGAGGTTATATTTCTTCTTGATGTAGTTGATGATAGCGGTATCGAACTCGTCTCCCGCACAGCGGATGGAGCGTGAAGCCACGATTCCGCCGAGCGCGATAACTGCGACCTCACTTGTACCGCCGCCGATATCGACTATCATGCTGCCGGCGGGGGCATTGGTCGGCAGACCCGCACCTATAGCGGCAGCCATAGGCTCCTCGATTATGAGTACGTTATTGGCGCCCGCCTTTTTGCAGGATTCTCTTACAGCACGCCGCTCGACAGCGGTAACGCCCGAGGGTATGCAGATTATGACGTTAGCCTTAGTGAGGATAGTACCCTTGAGAGCCTTTTTTATGAACTCCTGAAGCATAGTTGTAGCTATGTCGAAGTCAGCGATAACGCCGTCCTTGAGGGGGCGAACAGCCACGATAGAGCCGGGGGTGCGACCTATTACCTCCTTAGCCTCCATGCCGACATAGCGGGTCTTATCCGTTCTTGTATTTACAGCGACCACGGAAGGCTCTCTGATTATAATGCCTTTTCCGCGCATATACACGAGGGTATTGGCGGTACCGAGGTCAATTCCGATGTCCTTAGTAAACATTGTGCAGCTCCTTTGTCTTTTTCTCAATCTTTATTATTATATCACCAAACCCGCAAATAGACAACAATTTTCGCTGAGAAATTTATCCTTGCGGGAAATTTGTAGAAAATCCGACACATATAAAATGCGGGCGGACACAAAAACTGTGAATTATTTTTTGGGAGTGAAAAGCTTGGGAGCAGTGTTGTAGTATACGACAATAGCGATGATAATGAGCAGTATCTGCGAGATATTGATACTGAGGCTCACACCGAAGGTGAAGCTGAAAATGCCGAGGTCGACGGTACCGGGGTTAAAGGCGAAGGTCTTGGCATAGGAAAGGAAGCTGAGTCCTGCCGCTCCGTCGACGAGACCGCCTAAGAAGCCTCCGAGCACGATAGCGCTTATTGCGAGGAATGACATATAGATTACCTTGTTCATAATGATTCTCCTTTTTTTGTATTACATTTTTGTTTGTATGCTATATTCCCGAAGAGCCGAAGCCGCCGCTTCCTCTTTCTGTCTCGGTGAGGGATTCGCTGACCTCCACCTCGGGAAAAATGACCTTTGTTGGAATAAGCTGAGCTATCCTCATGCCGTGCTCGACGGTGAAGTCCCTGCTTCCGTGGTTGATGAGCGGGATAAACCACTCACCGCGGTAGTCGCTGTCGACCACTCCTACGCAGTTCGCGAGCGAAACACCGTACTTAGTCGAGAGCCCCGACCGCGGGTATATGAGCATAGCCACATCCGAACAGTCGGACTCGGCAGTCAGCCCCGTGGGGATCATACGTATCTCATTCGGAGCGAGAGTCACGGGCACGTCGAGGCAGGCGCAGATGTCCATACCCGCGCTTCCCGCAGTTGCCCTTGACGGTATTACCGCCTTATCGCTGAGCTTTTTGAATGTCAGTTTCATTATTCGATACCTCTGTAGTAAAGTCCGCGGGTGATATTGCCAACGGGTTTTCTGCCCGAAACAGCGGCAATTGTCGCCTCCGCGTCCTCGTCGTGGAGCATGGCCGCTCCGAAGTCCGCTCTTGACAGTTCCGCGAGCCTGTCGCCCATGAACAGCACATCGGAGTTTAGCACCTCGACGTACTCCTTCGAGCACGCGACGGGTAGTTCTCGCCCCGTGCGGTCGATGAGCCGCCCCGTACACTTCTGACAGCCGACCTCATTGCGAATCGGGCAATTCCTCGTGAGCATGAGCGGCAGTCTGCCGTACACGACGACACCTAGCGGGAGCACGGTACGAACCTTCGCGAATTGCTCGGCAGTCGCCTCAACGGAGAACACGCAGTCCTCAAGCCCGAGCGAGCGGAGATATTCCGCACTGTAGGAGTTGAACACATTGAGCGTGAAGCTGCCGTGGAGCTTCATCCCGAGCGCCTTTCCGAGCGCGATGCTGTCGGGCGTGTGGCAGCAGAGCCTGTCCGCACCGAGCCTTTTCAGCTCCGCAAGGCGGTCGAAGAGCCTGTCCTCGTCGCAAATGAAGCGCGGCGGGGAAACTATTATCTTCTCGGGAGCGATGCGGCTCACGAGCGTTTCATCTATAATCTGTTCGGGGACTATCACAAACTGCGACAGTTCCGCGGCGGCGACCGCCTGTTCTGCCGTGCGGCAGTACGTTCTCACGGGGAGTTTCCCCTCACGCGGCAAACGCTTGACCATCGGCAGCTCGGGGAGCTTGCCGTCCGCGTGATACCGCGGCGTATTGCGCTCTATGACCGCTTCCGTGAGCCTGTCCGCGAGCTGTCTGCGGAGCTCATTGAGCTTTCCCGCAGGCACGAAAAGCCCCTTGTCAATGTCAGCGGTGAGGCGACCGAGCGTGAACACGGTATCGCCGAGCTTCGAGAGCTGCTTTTCAACTGCGGAAATATCGGTCGGGCGATTCTGAGCGGCGGCGGGCACCTCACCCGTCACAGTCTCCGAAATATCGCCGCAAAAGCCTGTCACTGCGACAGGCTCGCACGCCTTTATCACAGCGTGCATATCGACGGTATGCACCTGCCTTGGCGAGCGGTAGAGCTCATGTATCTGCGGTATCAGCGAGCGTGCGGCAGTTACGTCGTCCTTCTCGCGGACTCCGAACATATCCTGTCTTTTGCCCGAAAAATAGCCGTCCGTGAAGCCGCTGCGGGAGAATATCCCTCGCAAAAGCTGCATATCGGGCGCCTCGCCGCCGAGAGCCTTTTTCAGCTCACTTACGGACGAAGCCACATATTCGGGGCGCTTCATCCTGCCCTCTATTTTGAGCGAATCCACGCCGATCTCACGGAGCTCGTCCGTGCGTCCGAGGAGCGACAGATCTTTAAGCGAGAGGGCAGCGGCGTCTTTATTCCCGACAGCCGAGAACGGCAGTCGGCAAGCCTGTCCGCAGCAGCCGCGGTTCGCGGAGCGCGAGCCTATCATCGCCGACATATAGCACTGTCCCGAGACCGACATACACAGCGCACCGTGTACAAAGACCTCGACCTCGACGTCCTCGCGGCATATGCGTCCGAGAACATCTTTGCTGAGCTCACGCGCGGGAACGACTCTCACATAGCCGAGACTGCGGAGCAGTCTTGCGGCGGCGGCGGTATGCACCGACATCTGCGTGGAGGCGTGCAGCACCGCGTCGGGCACGACTGTGCGCATTATCTGCGCCGCGCCCCAGTCCTGCACTATGTAGCCGTCAACTCCGAGCTCGGACGTGCGGCGGATATAATCGGCGAAGCGGGGAGCCTCGTCGTCGGAAATGACCGTATTTACCGCAAGATAGAGCTTCGCGCCGTAGCTGTGGCAGAGCCGCAGGGCGTCCGCGAGTTCCTCGTCCGAGAAGTTAGCGGCACTGCTTCTTGCGGAGAACCGCTTCCCGCCTGCGTAAACGGCGTCAGCACCCGCTCTGAGCGCAGCTGACAGCGTCTCGGGACTGCCCGCAGGAGCGAGTATCTCGGGCATTCGGCTCATATGCTGTCTTTGAGCTGCCTGAGCTTGACCATATTTTCGAGCTGAACTATCTTCGCCTTGAGTGCCTCTATCTCCTTGACAGCGGCGTCGCGCTCGATGCGTGTCTTGCCCGCCTCATCGACGTATTCCTTGGTCTGAGTGCGGATATTCTCGAGTCTCTGATTCGACTTGTTGAGGTCGTCGAGGAGTGCGAGAGCCACCATAATTGAGGCTGTATAGGGCGAGGAGCCGCTTCCCGCGTTGACGATCTCGTCGATCTTGGCTTCGAGCACTCTTGCGAGCGAGTACACATAATTAGGCGACTCGGACGTTCTGAGCTTGTACTCCTTTCCGCATATCATCACTTTCACTTCGTTGAGCATTTTTGTATCTTCCTTTCTGCGGCGGAAGCCGCACTGTTTACCTTAGTAGTATACGGGGTAAAAGTAAGAGATGTCGTCCTTTATGAACGAAACAGTGTCATCCCAGCTCATGCCCTGCCTGATGAATTTTTCCTCAATACCGCTGTATATGGAGTTGCCGACAGCGGGATCGTATTTGGTTATGAGGCTTATATCGCCTATCGCCTTAGCGTTTTTGTCGAGAATGCTGAGCCTGTCACCGCCGTTGGTGAAGTGCTGCCATATCAAGTCATTGGCTTTGAACTCGTCGGAGGACTCCCATTCGCTTGTTTTCAAGTAGTCCACAAGTGACTGACTGTTGGGGAGATATGCGGTCTGCGATGAGTAGCGCTCAAGCAGGCTTTCGTCGAACACTGAGGCGCTAATGAAGTCGTAAGCATCATCGCCGTTATCGGTCGCGGTATTTACGGCGAGCATAGTGCCGCCCCACCAGTAAGCCTGCGGTCCCTCACATAGAGCCCATTGACCGAGCGTATCGCCGCCCGTAACTTCCGGACCGAACGCTCCGTTCTCGAAGCCCCACGCAGGGATGAAGTAGCCCATACAGCTCTTTTTCTGTCCCGCCATCATCCAGTCGTCCGTCCACTGCGAATCGTGCGAAACTCCTCCGCATTCCCAGAGCTTCTTTGCCATATCGGCGAAGTCCTTGACTTCGTCGGTCGGTACGAACTGATTGTCCACCACGAGGGGATACGAAAGACTGCACTCATACGCCTGCCACAAACTTCCGAGAGAATCGGCGAGAGCCACCTTGCCATTGGACTCTTCCGCGATGTTTTCAGCGGTTTCCGTGAATTTGTCCCAATCGCTGATAAGCGACTGCATCTCCTCGGGAGACTCAGCCCCGAGGTACTCCTTAGCGAGCTCTTCATTATAGGTGAAGCAGCCGGGAGAAGCGTTCCACGCGAGAGCCTTCAGCTCGCCGCGCACGTTCTTGCCCTGGTCAATGGTGTAGGGGTACATATCACCGAGCATATCCTCGGTGATGCCGAGTGCCGACATCGGAGCCGAGCGTGAATCGTCGTCAGTGAGTTTCCTTGCCCAGTCGGGTTCGCAGAAATAGACGTCGATATCATCTCCGCTGATGAACATTCTGTCGTAGTATTCGTAAGCGAAATAGCCGCCCGTGCCGAAGCAGACGAATTTCACTTCTGCCCCTGACGGAGCCTTCAAGCTCTTGCCGTTTCTTACATCATTGACGTCCACACCGAGCCAGTTTGCGATAAGTAACGGAGCTTCGTCGGGATTCCACGCCACTACGGTGAAGGTATCTCCGCCCGTGCCGAGCACATTAAAAGGCTTATCGGGCTGACACTCCTCGGTAGTCTCCTCCTCAGTGGGAGGCTCAGTTTCCTCCTCGGTGGGCATTTCCGCGGTAGTGACGGGCTCGGGTATTTCTATTTCGTCCTCCATGAGCGGGTCATGTCCGCAGGAGGCGAGTGCTGCTGCAATAAAACAGGCTGCTGTGACTGCTGCTGCTTTTCTTTTCTGTATCATAGTACATAACCTCGTTCTATCAGTAGTATCTCTTCAAGCCGATGACCTTTCCGAGTATCTCACATTCGTCGAGGATAATGGGTTCCATAGTATCGTTTTCGGGCTGGAGACGGTAATACCCCTTCTCCTTGTAGAATCTCTTGACCGTAGCCTCCTCGCCGTCCACGAAAGCGACGACGATGTCGCCGTTTTCGGCGTAATCGGTCTGCTTCACGATGACGATATCGCCATCGAGTATACCGGCGTTTATCATGCTTTCCCCGCGGACTCTCAGCGCAAAGAGTTCGTTCGGGTCACAGCCGGGAGCCTCGAATCCGAGGTAGCCCGTGATGTCCTGAACGGCAGTGATAGGCTGCCCCGCAGTGACCGTACCCATTATCGGCACCGAGGCAGACGAGCAGTTCGGCAGACGGAGCGAGCGGTTGAGGCTGTCCGACTTCTCGATGAGCCCCTCGTCAACGAGCGCATTGATGTAGCGGTGAGCCGTAGAAGTCGACTTAAAGCCTGCGGCGTCCATTATCTCACGCACCGATGGGGATATGCCCTCACTCAGGCGGCTTTTGATGAAATTAAAGACCTCGAGTTCCTTTTCCTTGGACATATTATACCTCCTCTGAAAGCTTTTTCAGTATCATTTTTGCTATCTTGTAGGCGTCTCCGCAGCCGAGCGTGATAACGAGGTCGCCCTCCTGAGCGTGCTCGCAAACGTAGTCGCATATCTGCTGGAAATTGGCGTATTTGCGTTCGTCAGTCCATTCCGCGCTCTCGTCCTGCGGGAACCATATGCAGTTCGGTATCTTCTCGGCGAGGTGGCGAGTGAAAATTCCGTAGGTATTTTTCTCACGGCTGCCCATGATGTCGGTGAGCACAGCGTGGTCGGGTATTTGCAGCACACGTGCGAAGTCGTCGAGCAGAAGCTTCGTGCGGCTGAACGTGAACGGCTGGAACACCGCCCACACGTTATTGAAGTTCATCTCCATAGCGGCATTGAGCGTAGCCTCAAGCTCTGTCGGGTGGTGGGCGTAGTCGTCGACGACGGTAATGCCCTTCTCACAGCCGAGCTTCTCGAAGCGGCGTTTAGCGCCGCGGAAGTCCTCGAGGCCCTGCTGTACAGCCTTGAAGTCCGCACCGATGTATCTTGCGGCGGCAACAGCGGCGAGCGAGTTTAGCACATTGTGGATACCCGCAACGTGGAGCGTCACCGCACCGAGCTTCTCACCGCGGTACATTGCGTCATAGGTAGTGAGCAGGCCGTTTTCGTGCTTGACGTTCTCGGGGTAGTAGTCGCAGGAGCTGTCCCTGCCGAAAGTGATTATCTCCTTACCCGTGATACCTTCGAGAGCCTTCATCGAGTTGGCGTCCGAGCCGTTGACGATAATGCACTTCGTGGTATTCTCGCTGAATTTGCGGAAGGACTTTATGATGTTATCGAGCGTGCCGAAGTAGTCGAGGTGGTCGGCGTCGATGTTGAGTATAACCGAAATATCGGGGAAGAACTTGAGGAAGTGGTCCTCGAACTCGCACGATTCGCACACGAGTATGTCGCTCGAACCCGACTTTCCGCTCCCGCCTATGCAGGGGAGCTTACCGCCGATATAGGCGGATATGTCGATATCAGCGGTGCAGAGTATCTGCGTTATCATAGATGTCGTGGAGGTCTTGCCGTGCGTACCCGAAACGCAGATAGCGTTCTTGTACCAGCTTGTGACAATTCCGAGGAGGTCAGCGCGCTCCAGCACGGGGACACCGCTTGCTTTTGCGGCGATGAGCTCGGGGTTGTCAGCCATTATCGCGGCAGTATGGACGATGAGGTCAGCCCCCTCGATGTTCTCGGCGCGCTGACCGATGAAAACGGGAATGCCCATTTTGCGGACTGCGTCGAGGGTCTCGGTCTCGTTGTTGTCCGAGCCCGTGAGGTAGTAGCCCTGTCCGTGGAGTATCTGCGCGAGCGGGTACATACCCGAGCCGCCGATACCTATGAAGTGTATATGCTTCTTTCCGTCAAGAATATTGAGGATAGTATTATCCAATTGATATCACCTTTTCGTTGATTTGTAAATTTAGCAATATTATACCTATTTTATTATTATACTATATTCAAGTAAATAATTCAAGTGCTAATTTGAATAAATGTTCTGTTTTTTGATAAATGTCACCGCTTTATCGCTATAAAGGTTTACAGTGATGAATATATATTTAATTATTTCAAATTAGTATTGCAATTTTTAGATTAATGTGTTATAATAATGCGAAAGCATATTATATGATGTGTGAACATAGACGATATGCAAAAAATTTACTCATTTAAAGAGAAAAGAAAACATCATAAGGGAGGTATAAGCATGAACATTACGGACGTAAAAATAAGAAAGATATTGACCGAGGGAAGGCTGCGCGCAGTAGTATCGGTCACAGTTGACGATATGCTTGCGGTCCACGACATCAAGGTCGTACAGGGCGACGAGAGATTATTTGTAGCAATGCCGAGCCGAAAGGACGAAAACGGTGTCTTCCGCGACATAATCCACCCCATATCGCCTTCGGCGCGCAAGCTTTTCGAGGAGACCATACTTGACGCATACGAGTGCCAGATGGCAGTCCACGCTGCCGAGGAGTCAGCCGAGCAGGCAAAAACGGAAGAATAAAAAAGGAGCGCTCACGGGCGCTCTTTTCTGTAGGGTCGCAAATATTTTAGTGAATAAGAGGGCGTGACAAAGTCACGCCCTCGCTTTTATATCCCAAGTATCCTCGCTGCTTTCAGGAGGACTATCTGCGTTTTGCCGTCGCGGATAGAGCCGTCCATGACGCGTCCGACAGCCTCGGACAGCGGCATCTTCACCACATCGAGGAACTCGTCGGGGTCGAGAGACTGCTTGTCGAAGGAGAGTCCGCGCGCGAGGTACATATAGGTTATCTCGGAGTTATACGCAGGAGTAGGGAACATCTCGCCGATGAAGGTATAATCCTCACAGGTGCAGCCGGTCTCCTCGAGGAGCTCGCGTCTGCCGCATTCGGCGTGGTCCTCGCCCTTTTCGAGCTTTCCTGCGGGAGCCTCGAGTGTCACCGTGCGGAACGGATAGCGGAACTGTTTTACGAGGAAGACCTCGTTCTTCTCGTTCACAGGCAGCACGCACACACCGCCGTGGTGGAGCAGGCAGTCGCGGACAGCAGTGTCGCCGTTCTCAAGCTCGACCGTATCATGGGTTATGGTGAATATCTTCCCCTCAAAAACCGTTTCGCTGCTGAGTGTTTTTTCTTCCAGATGCATAAAAAAGACCTCATTTCGTATTATTATCTTTGATGAAGCTCCTTGTGTAGACCTCGGAGGCAGTCACTTTCTGTAGAGTTTGGTAATCGTAGCAGTGTCTGAGCACAGGCTCGCGGCGTCTGCGGTCGACGAAGCGCATAATGAGCAGGTAAGCCGCCAGTATCAGCACAGAGCCGAGCGAGATGAAAGCACCCGTGCGGAGCCCCGGCGTCCTGTATCGGAACACTATCCTGTTCGCGCCGGTTTCGCCCCTGACCGCCATAAAGCCGTAGGATACCTTCTCGACGTCCACAGGCTTGCCGTTGACCTCGGCAGTCCATCCATCGCTGTAGGGCACGCTGAAGAAGACAAGTCTCGGCTCGCCGAGGTCGATCTCGGACGTAAAGCCGTGCGAGTCGTAGGTGAACGAGTCGGCGCAGTGCTGTTGTTTCTCGCGGCAAGAGCGCTCATAGTCGGACTTGCTCATCTTCACCGCCTGTTCATTCGGCAGTCTGTCGATGATGTCGGCGTACTTCTCAATCTGTTCGTCATCGAGCACGAGCGCCTGTATCAGGAGCTTTTCGCGTGAAGAATCGGACATATCCTCCGCGGTGGATGCGGACACATAGGAGTCGTATGTGAAACCCATCGGCACGAAGAACTTGTTCTCATATATCTCGAAATAGTCGTTCGAGCCGACATACTCAAACCCCGTCAGATACTTGGTGATATCGACCTCTGCGGCTTCGAGCTCGAACTTCTTGTCTTTGCTCTCGGACGAAGACGGCGGACTCACGCCTGCCTGCATCTCTTCTAACGAATAGCCCTCCTTTATCTCGCGGTAGAAGTATTTGACGGAGAGCAGACCCCGCAGGGTATAGTGCGAGATATCGGGGCGCGAGGCGACATCGCGCTGAATGCCTATGTTATCGTAGAACTCCATTATCGAGGTGCTTACCACGCTCTGGAAGCACCGCATGGACGGCAGTCCCCACAGCATGGGGTAATTGTCGCAGTTCTCGGAGATATCCGCTCGGAAGAAGTTATCCTCGGAGACGCTCTCAAAGACGCCGTCCCTGCCGTATATTGCGGAATCAATGTATTCCCGCGCATCCTTGGGAGTTACAGCGCCGTACACCACGACCGACAGTATACAGATTATGCTTGCGAGAGCGGTGCTGACCACAGACAGCCACCCGAATTCAAGCCCGCGTTTGCGGCGCCTGAGCAGAAAAGCCGCATAGACAAGGAATATCACAGCGACCGCGAGCTGAATGCAGAAATAGATGATATCGTGCGGGAAGGTGAAGAAGCTGAGCTTGCCGTCCTCCTTCTCGGGGATCAGCGATATCGCGGCGAATATGGCGAGTGCCGCCGCCGAGAGTTTTACCGCGGGAGCGAAGTCCGCCTTTTCGTCGTCGAGCGCGACCGCTGTCATGAGTGCGAGTATCAGTATCGGCATAAAGAACCAGCGGGCGTAGTAGGAGGCGTTGAAGGTATAGAACATACTGTTGAGTATCGGCACGAAAGCGCAGACCGCACAGAACAGCGACACTCTCACAGCCCAGTGTCTGCGGTGAGCACGGACAAAAGTGATAACGCCGAGCATACCGAAGAGGGGGAAATAACCGCCCACCGACGACCACTTTGCCTGTTCGCTCTTGAAGAGGTTCGGGCGTGCGGGAGCATCAGACGGCATAAAGAAAGTCTGTATCACGCGGATGACGCGGGAGGGCTCATTGTAGAACAGCCATTCGTCGCCCCAGATGCGTTCGTTCACGCGGTAGTTGCCGAGTATGGCCAGTGCCGACGGCAGCAGCACCGCACAGGCGATGCACGAGCCGACAACGGCCTCGAAAAGCAGACCGAAGAATCGTCCCCACGAAGCGCGGAAGTCCTTGCAGGGCAGCCGCATGAAGAAGTATATGATGAGGAAGACAGCTTCACCCGCGAAGAAGTATTAGTTGAGCGCCGCCATCACCGCCACGATCACCGCGAACCAGCCGCGTCTGCGGTTGTTGATGTTCTCCTCGAGAGCGATGAGCATTAGCGGGAAGAGGGCGGTGACGTCCTGAAAGTGATTGAAGAAGAGATTGAACACCTGAAAGCCCGAGAACGCATAGAGCATGGCTCCTACGAGGGCAGCCTCCTTGCTGCGGACAAACCGGCGAATATATGCGTAGGCGGTCAGCGAAGCGAGACCGTGCTTGAGCGCGAGCAGAAACGGTATCGAGTAGAGTACGGCAGCCCGCGGGAGTATCGTCGTCAGCCAGAAGAAAGGGCTTGCGGCGAGGTAGAAAGAGTACGAGGTCAGCCAGTCTGAGCCGAGGTCGGTGAACCAGTTCCAGCCGAGCTGTCCCGCACGAACGGCGTCGTTAGAAAGGCTGTAGAAGGGTATCTGCTGAGCGTTGAAGTCTCCGTAGTATATGAAGTAACCGCGCTCGCACAGCATGACGGGCAGCAGCGCGAGCAGGAGCGTTAATGCCCCGAGCAGGAACGCATGCAGATAGCGTTCCTTGCAATAGCGGGTGTATCAGAGGTCATTTGCTTTCATATCTATCCTCCGAGTCGTGACAATACACATATTATACCACAAAGGTCAGGTCAAATCAAGGGCGCGGTTTCAGCTGCGCGGCTTGACAATGGGAGGGATTTGCGGTAAAATAGATATAATATTGCTGCAAGGAAAGATTATTATGAAAAGAGCCGTTACAATACAGGATATATCGTGCTTCGGGAAGTGTTCGCTGACCGTAGCGCTGCCGATAATATCGGCAATGGGAATAGAGACAGCCGTGATACCGACAGCCGTGCTCTCGACTCACACGGGCGGATTCAGCAACTACACCTTCCGCGACCTCACGGGCGACATCCCGCAGATAGCCTCCCACTGGGAACAGCTCGGGCTGGGCTTTGACGCGATATATACGGGATATCTCGGCTCGCCCGCACAGGTGCAGATAGTCTCCGACTTCATTGACACGTTCGGGCGCGAGGACAACTTCATCGTGGTCGACCCCGTAATGGGCGACGCAGGGAAGCTGTACGCGGGTTTCACGGACGAGCTCGTCAGCGGTATGCGCAGGCTCTGCACCAAGGCAGACTACGTGATACCGAATATGACCGAGGCAGCTTTTCTGCTCGATATACCGTACGAAGAGAGCCCCGACGAGGAGCATTCGCGCGAGCTGCTCCGCTCTCTTGCGGAGCTCGGCTGCAAGCGCCCCGTGCTGACGGGAGTGCGCCGCGGCTACGAGCACGGAGCCGTCGCCTACGACTCGCAGAGCGGAAGATACTACAGCGCATACTGCCCTCATATAGACAGGCGCTTTCACGGTACGGGCGACATTTTCGCGAGCGTATTCACGGGAGCCGTCACCCTCGGAAAAGACCTCGGAGAGGCGCTCGAGCTTGCCGTCAGGTTCACATCCGACTGCATAACGGCAACTCTCCCGCACGCCGACGAGGTGTGGTACGGCAGCTGTTTTGAGCTGTGCCTCGGCGACCTTATAGGGTATCTCCGCAGGTGAGCGAACAAGTTTCGCCGTTTTATCACTTTTGCCTATTGACTTTTCCCGACGTTTGAGATAAAATAAAATGTACGCAGTCAAACCTCAGAGTATTTTGGAGTGTGTTAAATAAATGAGTAAAATAACAGGATTTTACGACAGCCTGAAAAAATCGACGAAGATAACCGTACTTTCGTGCGGCAGCTTCGTAGTGATGACAATGCTTATCCTTGCATTTTTCATATTGTTCCCGATAACTCCGTCCGAGAAGATAATGACCAACATCGGCAGAGGCGAGAATATGTTTCAGGCTGACGGCGAGCCCGTCCAGAGCGGCATCCCCACGGTAGAGACCACAGTTTCCACCGCTCCCACGACCACCACAAAGGTGACGACCACTAAGGCACGCACCACCCGCGCACGCACGACTTTCACGATAAATATCACGACAGGTTCGGGCTTCTCGATGAACGGACGCATTCCCACAGGCGGCATACCGGGCTATACCGAGACCTATACAACTGCTGTAGACCCGAGCGAGCCCACTATCGACCCGAATAATCCCAACGGCGACCCGAATCTTGTCAACCCGACCGACCCGAGTCTTGTCACTCCGACCGACCCGAATGTGGTTGAGCCCACAAATCCGAATCAGGGCGTTAATCCCGACCCCGTAGTTACTCCTGACCCCGTGGTAACACCCGACCCCGTAGTAACTCCCGACCCGAATCAGGGCGGAGACGCGAACACATGGTAATAACAAGCCGACTGAATAGCAGTATTCAGTCGGCTTAAATTATAGGAGGGCATTATGGCTGAGCTTAACGAGCGTGAAAAAACCGCACTGCGGTATTATATCGGCGATGTATCGGGGAGCGGTGAGTTCTGGAGCGACCCGAAGGCATACATCGCCCTGAACTCGCTGTTCTTTGCGGGAACAGCCGCCGAACGCGCCCGCGCCGCCGAGGGCAAGCGCCTGAATCCCGCGATACTTGCGGATACGGAGCGGCTTACGGAGCTCTTCGCGGAGTTGTTTTCGGCGTTTGGGAAGTGTTTGTCGGAGACCGAGCTTCACACCTTCCGCGTGGAGCGCTGGTCTGACTACGCCCTCTGCAAGGCGGCGGGCACAACGCTTTCATTCACATCGACTTCAACAGCGGGCTTCCTGAGCGAGTACCGCGACAGGCAGGGCATCGCGCTTATGAGGTTCACGCTTCCGCAGGGAACACCGTGCATTGACGTAGCATCAGCCCTTGATTTCTACGCAAAGCCCGAGGAGGCTGAGGTGCTTCTGCCGCCGTTTCTTGCCCTTGATATCACGGAGCGGCACGTTTCCGACAGCGAGCGCAGCATACTTGATTCGGCAGGGGAGTCTCCGCGCTGTTCATGCGAGGTCACGGCGGGGAAGCTCCTGCCCTGCACCGATAAGTCAGCGGAGCTCCCATACGGCGGCGCAGAGGCAGGACAGCGCGTATTCGCGGCTCTGAACGAGGGTAAGTCCCCCTCCGCCGAGGACGAGGAGCAGTATACTCAGTGGAAAGCGGCATACATTGCAAAGCTCCGCGAAATGTTCACGAAGTAGAAAAGACTGCCGCATACACACAGAGGGATAAAGCAAATGCCGCGCCTATTGGCGCGGCACTTTAATATGTTAGAGTGTAAGACTTAATTAACGGGATCAGCCTGCAAGAGGAAGATCGCTTTCGCTGATAACGCCTGCATCAACTCTCTGAATTGTGAGAGCGTCATTAGCTGTGATACCGCTCTGACCGTCAACGTCAGCGTTGACCTTGCCCTGAGCCTTGAGCGCGTACTTATCCTGGTTAGCGATGTGCTGGAGGATAGCAACTGCGTCAGCAACGGAGCATCTGTTGTCGAGGTTAGCGTCACCGATAACAGTTACGCTGAGAACATCGCCATCAGTAGTTGTAGTTGCAAGAGACGAATCAGCTGTTGTTGTAGCTGTTGTAATTGTTGTGGTCTCTGTTGTAGTTGTTTCTGTGGGGAATACAACTGTGCCGGGCTGCTCTACAGAGAACTCATAGCTCTTCATGTCAACGAGCTCGGGCTGGTACCAGATCTGGCACTCAGCGGACTTGAGGTCTGCGGGGAACTTTGTACGGTCGATCTCAACAGTGAGCTTACCGAGAGAATCGGTCTTGCCTTCCCACTTTACCTCTTCCCAGCCGTCGCCGTTGAAGCCAACAGCGCCGTTGGTTGTAGTATTGGGCTCACCCTCGAAGTAGAGTACGAGAGTACCATTGTCCTTGGGAGCGTTCGCAAAGTCGATCTTGTACTTCTTGGTCTTGTCAACGGGTACGTCTATCTGTACCTCGGGAGCGTTGAGGATGACCATCTTCTCGATAGTAGTAACCTTATCGGTTCTTGCCTGCATATGGTTAACAGTGGAGAGATCGTTCCAAGCTGCGGGGAGCTGCTGGCTTACGAGGTAGTAAGCAATGCCGTTCTCCTCGTCAACGGTGTAGGGCTTGAACTCTGTCCAGTTGCCGTACTCGGCGTCAGAGAATGCGAGCACGGGAGTTGTGCCTGTGTACTTGATAGCAACTTCCTTGCCCTCGAGTTCACTCCAAGATATTTCCTGACCGGGAGTAGTGTTCTCATAGGTCTTGGACTTGGAAGCGTCGATCTCGACAGCCTCGTCTCTGAATACCTTACCCTCTGAAAGAGCCTGGTGCTTGTATTCGGGAGCCTTGCCCTCACTGCCCCAGACGATGGTATCATCGTTCATTATCTCCATCATCTTGTTGATGATAGGGAGGCTCTGCTCATGCCACTCACCTGTTGTACGGTTGATGTAGCCGTGGCACTCGCCGGGGTCCTTGGGGTTCTCAACAGTGTTGTTGTCCCAGAGGCAGCAGGGAATACCGTACTTCTTTGTAGTTGTGAAGTACTGTGTAGTCCAAGCAACGCGAGCCTCTGTGTTGCCGAAGTTTGAAGTACCCATCTCACCGATTACAACGGGGATATCCTTCTCGATGAAGAGGTCGCGCATACCCTGAAGAGTATCAGCGAGGTTCTGAGAATAAGCACCTGTGAAGGTGGAGTGATCCTTAACTGCTGTATTCATAGTGAAATCGTAAGGTGTATAAGCGTGGATAGAAACAGCAAGGAAATCATCGTTCTCGGGGAGGTCGATCTCCTTGAGGAAAGTCTGCTCGGCACTTGCAACGTAGCCGGGGAGCATAAGAAGACGGGTCTTAGCATAAGGACCGTCTGTGCTTCTGATGAGGTCAACGAAGTCATGCTCGAGATGGTTGATTACCTCACACTCGGGAACAGCCTCAGCAGCCCACCACTCATGGTCGGTATTTGCTGCACGGGGCTCATTCATGCACTCGAAGATGAGGTGCTGGTCGTAGTCCTTGAACTCCTCAGCGATCTGAGTCCATATCTTCATAAGCTTGGGCTGCATTTCGTTGTAAGCGTTTGCGAAATCAGCTCTGTTTATCCAGTTTTCGTGGTGTACATTGAGGATAATGTACATATCGTTCTTGATACCGTAGTCAACGACTTCCTTAACACGAGCCATCCACTCGGGGTCAATGTTGTTGTTTGCGTCGAGGTGCTGGAACCATGTTGTAGGAACGCGGACAGTGTTGAAGCCCTTTGCCTTGAGGGCGTCGAACAGCTGCTGGTTAGCCTTGGGGCAGCCCCATGAAGTCTCGGTCTCGAGACCTGCTGTCTCGTAGTCACCGTTCTTGTCGCCTGCCTTGGCGTCAAGAGTGTTACCGAGATTCCAGCCTACCTTCATATTTTTGGTGATCTCGAATGCAGTCATAGTCTTGTCGGCTGCGACTGCCTTGTCCATAACATTGATGGACGGGATAGATGTGAACACCATAGCAACTGAAGCGACAGTGCTCACTGCTTTTGAGATGAATTTGTTTTTAAGCATAAATACCCTCCCATAGATTTGTAATTTTTCCATCGGGCGACACAGTGCAGGAAGTCACCCTGGCTTAATGCCTGTATTGATTTTATCATATTGCACTAAAGAAGTCAAGCGTATTTGGTGAATTCGCCCTCTATCACTCGTAGAACTTTCCTGAATTCTTTTAGTCAAATTCACCAAAGAGAGGAAGGTGTTTTAGTAGATATCGCAATATATTTGTTGCTTAACTATGAATAAAGTGCTATAATTAACACCGTTTTGAAATAAAAAACGACCGTCAGTGGAGACCCCCTGACGGTCATTTCTTTACCATTTGTTACCAGGTGATAGCTGAGTGACTGTGGATATAGAACTCCTCCTGACTCGGCTGCCAGCCCTTTTCCTTAGGTGGGAAGAGAGCGTCAAATGCCGAAACAGCGTCCTTGTCATCACAGGGAGCGTCCACGTCGGACGGGCGGTAGGACCATTTTCTGCCGTCCAGAGCGCCGTCGGTCAGTTCCTTGACAAGAAGCGCGGCCGGGAATACTCCGTCACCGAAGCAGACATTGTACTTCTTACAGCTCCTATATCCGCGTGCAACGTAATTGTCGGGGTTGCCGAAGTTGACAACAACGTCATAGCCCATATCCTTTGCGAGTGCGAAGGTGTGCTCGAGAAGAGCCTTGCCGATGCCTCTGCGCTGGAACTCGGGGAGCACGCACAGCGGTCCCATAGTGACGATGTCCTTCACGCAGCCCTGCTCATCGACGAGTTTAGACTTGCAGTACATAACCGAGCCGATGATTTTACCGTCCAGCTCGGCAACGAAGTCGAGCTCTGGGATAAAGTCGGGGTGGCTGCGCATTATGTGGATGAAGTAGTGCTCAAAGCATCCGGGCTCACTGAGGTTCCAGAAAGCCTCGCGTGCGAGGTTTTCAACATCGCGGTAGTCGTTTTCGATTTCTCTGCGGATGATAAAGTCGTGATTATTCATTATTTTTCCTCCTGAATATAGTTGACAAGACACGGGAGGTTTGTATGAGATAGTATTCGCAAACCTTCCCGTTTACGCTGCTATCTCCATTTTTGTAGTATTTTTCAAACACTTTCTCCTTAAATATATTGCGGCTCTGCCGCTGGTTCTATTATAGCGCATGAGCGGAGCAATGTCAAGAGAAAGCAAAAAAGAGCGGATACCGAAGTATCCGCTCTGTGTATGTGTTGTAAATATAGATAAGGCTTCATGGGCGGAAAACAAATTCGCGGCTCAGAAAACTGAACCGCGAAACTGCGCGCGCCCGCTTGGCGCTGGTGCGAGTAATGGGACTTGAACCCATACGTCTGTCGACACACGCCCCTCAAACGTGCCTGTCTGCCTATTCCAGCACACTCGCATACAGCATCAATTGACTGCTTTAATATTATACCAGAGAACGGAGCATTTGTCAAGCATTTTTTGAAATTTTCTTGTGATTTTTTAAAATATAGCCGCAGTACGCTCGCAAAACATTCTTTTTTATGAAAAAACAGCCATAGAGAGACCTCTATGGCTGCTTGGTTCAAATAATGTTGTTCTCGGAGAGCACCTTCATCGACTTTATCTGATAGCCTTCGCTTGTCTGGTTGAGCTTGAACTCTACCGACTTCGAGGAAGTCTTAGGCAGCCACACAGGCAGCTCGTCGATGTAGTCTACTGTCAGGGTATACTCGCTGCCGCTCTTGGTCACGGACTTTATCTCGGGCGAGTAAGTGAAGGTAACGGGTGTGAGCGGAACGTTGTACGACTCCTTCTCCTCGTTGTAGTAGAATCTTGATTCTGCGGGACCCACGGTCGTATGAGTGAGCTCGGGAAGGTCATCGCCGAAGAGCTTTACGGCATAGGACTCAACGTCTACGGCGGGCACTCTCACTACGTCGAAGGTCTTCTCATAGCTGTCGAGGGTACCGTCGGACATTATCATCGACCATATAGCCGCCGTGATGACTTGGTCTGATGTGAGCTGCGAAGGCTCGTCGAAGGACTCGATATCCATAATTACCACGGGATAGACCACATCGGCGAATCCGGTTTTCTTGGAATCTCCCGATGTGAACGAGCCGAGGAGCTTTACAGCCGTAGCGATCACGGTCACAAGACCGACGCAGGCGAGCACCGCGAACACGATGCCGAAGATAGTATACAGGCGCTTTTTAAGGCTTCCGCCGCCCTGCACATCGGACTCGCCGTCCTCGGACTTTTCGCTTCTCTCGGCGATGATCTCGTCGGGGTCCTCGTCCATTATTTTCTCAAGCGCAGAGGTTATCTTTCCAATAGGCTTCTCGGTCTCTTCAGCCGTAGCCTCCTCCTCGCCTGCTTTTTTCTTTTCAAAGAAGCGCTTTTTGCGCTCTTCCGCCTTGTCCTCCTGCTCATTTTCGGAGCCCTCGGACTCGTCGGATGTATTCTCCTCAGCAGGAGCGTCCTCCTCGGCAGGAACCTCTTCCTCGGTCTCGGGAGTCTCATCAAGCTCGGAGAGCTTCTTCTCGGCGTCCTCACGGATAGTCTCTATCATATTGCCGACAGGGTCGGACTCAGGCGCATCAGCGTTCTCCTCGGGAACTTCCGCAGTCTCTTCCGCTTCATTTTCCGCCTCATTTTCAGCCGCAACAGCCGCAAAAGCCGCAGCCATGAGCTCATCAACGGTAGGCTCACCGCCGAGACTCTCCTCGGTCTGCGAAGAAGTGACGACGTTTATCTCCTCCTCGAAGGAGAATGAGGGAGATTCCTCTGCGGGCGATGATGGCTTCTTACCGAATTCGGCGCGAGCCATTGCGGCGTCTTCCGCTGCCTTTTTAGCAGCTTCAAGGCGCTGTCTGTCGGCTTCCTCGGCAGCCTTCCTTGCCGCCTCGAGCCTCTGCCTTTCAGCCTCTTCGGCAGCCTTTCTGGCAGCTTCAAGCCTCTGCCTTTCAGCCTCTTCGGCAGCCTTCTTAGCCGCTTCAAGCCTCTGCCTTTCAGCCTCTTCGGCAGATTTCTTAGCCGCTTCAAGCCTCTGCCTCTCAGCTTCCTCGGCAGCCTTCTTAGCCGCTTCAAGCCTCTGCCTTTCAGCCTCTTCGGCAGCCTTCTTAGCCGCTTCAAGCCTCTGCCTTTCAGCCTCTTCGGCAGCCTTTCTGGCAGCTTCAAGCCTCTGCCTTTCAGCTTCCTCGGCAGCCTTTCTGGCAGCTTCAAGCCTCTGCCTCTCAGCTTCCTCGGCAGCCTTCTTAGCCGCTTCAAACCTCTGCCTCTCAGCCTCTTCAGCCGCCTGCCTTTCAGCTTCAAGACGTCTGCGCACGGCTTCAGCACGGTCCTTTTCGAGCTCCGCCTGTCTTATAGCCTCATAGTCGGGCAGGTCGCCCGAAATGACTATCCTTTTCTTCATAGGCTGCTCGGGAGCCGCCTGAACTGGTGCGGGAGCAGCCTGAACGGGCTCCTCCTTCTCGTGAGAGAGCGTACTGAGCAGGTCGTCTACCGACATATGGTTGATCATTTCCTCACTCTTGCTCGGCTTGTGGACAGGAGCCGCAGGCGCCGGCGCCTTTGGAGCGGGCGAAGCCGGCTCTGTACCGATTTTAAGGTTATTCAGCATATCGTCAAGGTCTTTTCTGATAGCCATGATTCCCTCCTGGATTTGTTTGGCAGTATCTCTGCCGAAAAATGTCAGTACCTATAAAATAGTATACTTATCTTATCTGACCGTTTCCGTCGATCAGGTACTTTACTGTCGTGAGCTCGGTAAGTCCCATAGGACCTCTTGCGTGGAGCTTCTGTGTGGATATTCCTATCTCAGCACCGAAGCCGAACTCTCCGCCGTCGGTGAAGCGTGTCGAAGCGTTGACGTACACAGCCGCCGCATCGACTTCACTGCGGAACTTAGCCGCATTAGCGAGGTCGGAGGTGACGATGCACTCGGAGTGGCGTGTGCTGTACTTTCTTATATGAGCGATAGCCTCGTCGATATCGTCAACGACCTTCACCGCGATGATGTAGTCATTGAATTCGGTCGCGTACTCAGTCTCGGTAGCTTTCTCGACGCCCTCGCCGAGTATCTCCCTTGTCCTGTCACAGCCGTAAATCTTCACATTGTGAGCCTTGAAGCGCTCGGCGATGACGGGCAGGAAATCCGCCGCGATGTCCTTATGTACGAGCAGGCTCTCTATCGCATTGCACACCGAAGGACGCTGAGTTTTAGCGTTGTCGGTGATATTGGCCGCCATTTCAATGTCCGCGGAAGCGTCAACGTAAACGTGGCAGTTGCCCGCACCCGTCTCGATAACGGGAACAGTTGCCGTGGTGACTACCGCCTGTATGAGCCGTGCACTTCCTCTCGGGATAAGCACATCGACATAGCCGTTGAGCTTCATGAGCTCGTTTGTGGTCTCACGTGAGGTATTGTCCACGACCTGTATCACATCCGCGGGGAGTCCCACGCTCTCGATAGCCTCGCGCATGATGCGCCCGAGAACGATATTGGAGTTTATAGCCTCCTTGCCGCCCTTGAGGATAACAGCGTTGCCCGCCTTGAGGCAGAGCGCCGCCGCATCAACGGTGACATTGGGGCGCGACTCGTAGATTATGCCGATAACGCCGAGCGGGACCCGCGTCTTGGTGATGTGCAGACCGTTGGGACGAACACCGCCGCCGATGACCTCACCGATAGGGTCATTGAGCGCGATGAGCTCGTCAACGCCCTTGGCAATGCCGGCAATGCGGCTCTCATCGAGGCGCAGTCTGTCCTGCATAGCCTCGGAGATCCCGTTGTCCTTGGCAGCCGCGAGGTCTTTCGCATTTTCGGCGATTATTTCAGCCGCATTGGCGATAAGAGCCTTTGAAACAGCCGCGAGAGCTGCGTTCTTCTTAGCAGTACCCGCGCCCGCGATAACAGGTTCGGCAGCCTTTGCCTTTATACCTAAGTCCTGTGTATAACTCATAATATTCACCTCATTGTTAAAGCCGTTAGCCTTAAGCTTATGTTATCGCCGGCGGCGATAAATATCTGAAATCATTTGTTTGCTTTAAACAGCGTACCTATCTCCGCGTCCTCGAAGAGGTCGTAGAGCTTTTCGGGGTCTCTGCCGTTCATAATGACCATGTCGATGCCTGCTTCGGTCGCTATTTTGGCGGCGTTAATCTTCGTGGACATACCGCCCGTTCCGAGTGCTGTGCCCGCACCGCCCGCCATAGCCTCTATCTCGGGGGTTATCGCCTCCACGACGTGTATCGGCTCAGCGTCGGGGTTAGTGCGCGGGTCGTCGGTGTAGAACCCGTCGATGTCGGAGAGAATGAGCAGGAGGTCAGCTCCCGAGAGCTCCGCGACGAGAGCGGAGAGCGAGTCGTTCTCGCCTATTTCGAGCTCCAGCTCGTCGATAGCGATAGTGTCATTCTCGTTGACTATGGGAATAACGCCCATACCGACGAGTGTCTCGACAGCGGTCTTGAAGTTCGCGCAGTGGCTCGGGTTGTCGATTATCGCCTTTGTGAGCAGTATCTGCGCCACCGTGACGCTGTATTTCGCGAACATATCGTCGTACACGTGCATTAGCTCGCACTGACCGATAGCGGCGACAGCCTGCTTTATATTGGTCTGCTTTGGCTTCTCGGGGAGTCCGAGCTTGCCCGCGCCGAGACCGACAGCTCCCGACGAGACCATAATTATCTCACGTCCCGCATTGTGGAGGTCGGATATGACCCTGACGAGGTTCGTCATGCGGCGTATATTGAGTTTGCCCGTTTTATGGGCGAGAGTAGAGGTGCCGAGCTTGATGACGACCCTCTTTTTTTCTGATATATTTCTCATGGTATGCTACCTTCAGTTGACTTTATTCATTGGCGAGCCGTCCAGCCACGCGCGGATATTCCCGCAGACAATGTCCACGAGGCGTTTTCTGGTCTCGAAAGCCGCCCATGCCGTGTGCGGGGTAATGGTCAGATTTTTCGCGTGTTTCAGGGGCGTATCGGGAGACATGGGCTCCTTTTCGAGGACGTCCGCATACGCGGCGGCAATTTTGCCGCTGTTGAGAGCCTCCGCGAGGTCGGCCTCATTCACGACGGGGCCGCGGGAGGTATTGATAAGTGTCGCAGTAGGCTTCATCACGCCGAGGAGCCCGCTGTTGACGAGCCCTTTTGTCTGCTCGGTGAGCGGACAATGGAAAGTGATGACGTCCGCCATTTTTGCGGCAGTCATGATATCAGTGACCTGATACGGGCAGTCGGTCGGCTTTGTTCTGGTGCTGACGACGATATTCATTCCGAAAGCGGAACCTATCTCAGCCACGCGTCTGCCTATCGAGCCGTAGCCCACTATCGCGAGTGTCTGCCCCGCGAGCTCGGCAGTCGGTATCGGGAAATATGAGAACGCGGGAGAGCGTTCCCACTCGCCGTTTTTCACGGCGTTATCGTAGTCGCGTATGCGGCTGTAGCGGTCGAGAATGTAAGCAAAGACCTGCTGAGCCACGGCATTTGTGGAATACTGCCCCGCATTGCAGACCGTTATCCCTTTTTCCGCGGCGTAAGCGACATCGACGTTATTATATCCTGTCGCGAACAGTCCCACGTATCTGAGGTTCGGACAAGCGTCCATGACCTCTTTTGTAATGAGCACCTTATTACAGAGGACGATATCCGCATCGCCGATATTGGCGGCGGTCTCCTCGGGCTTGGTCAGGGAGATGACCTTCACTTCGCCGAACTGCTCGAGAGCCTCGGTGGTGATATCACCGCTCACGCTGACGGTATACCAGTCAAGAACAGCTATTTTCACGGCTTACTCCTCATCCTCGTCGTCGCTGTCCTCATCGGCGTCAGCGGCAGGAGCCTCATCTTCCTTTGCGGGAGCGGCAGGCTGTTCCTCGGGCTTATCCTTGAAGATGAAGGTAGTGATGAACGCGCATATCACGAGCACAGCCTCGACAGCACCGAGCGTATAGAACCACGCGCGGCTCTCCGAGAGCCAGATCGTGAGCGAGAATGGGATCGCGAAAGCGAAAATGAGCTGATAGGGCTTCTTATCGGTAACGAAGCGGTAGAGGAAGAAAATGAGACCGACGATAGCGAAGCCGACGTGCATCGAGAAGGGGAAGGGGAAGAGATTGGGATTTTCTATCTCTGCCTCTGAAAGGGTAGTGAGCATATTGATATCTATCATTATGTAACTCCATTCTCCGCGGTGAAGCGGGATAAGATGATGTACTTTTCCGAAAATCTTTTTACAGAAAAAGATACGCTTTTATAAGTATAACATATATAAAGATAAATTTCAACAGTTTTTTTAAAAAATCCCCCTCAGCCGAGAACAGCGCAGCCTGCCGCGCAAGTTCACACATTTAATTTTATCCTCTCCGTAAATAATCACGGAAAATCTATTGACAGAAATGCAAAAAAAGTGTATAATAACTGTGTTGTATTTATTTGCAAAAATATTGCTTTTGGCAGTAATTGCAGCTTTGTTTTAAATCATTCCGCGGCACGTGCGATAAAGAAACAAGCCGGCGGCGGATAAGATATATGAACAAAAAGATGGGCGGAGAGCCCGATTTTACCGATGCCGCGAGGGGGCGGCATTCTTATCAATATATTTTAACAAATGAATAAAATAAGCGGCATTTACCGCCTTGAGTAATAAAGGTTTTATGATACAAACAATGTTACGAAAAGGAGGTAATGCACTGTATGGATCCTGTAATTGTAATCATACTCATCGTAGTTGCTCTCATCGCAGGTGCGGCAGTAGGCGCACTCATCGCCTATAAGAAAGGTGTGTCCGCGGGCGTTGAGCAGCGCAAGCACGAGGCTGAAACTATGGTCGGCTCTGCCGAGCAGCAGGCTGCACGCATAGTCGAGGACGCCGAGAAGGACGCCGACAACAAGAAGAAGAGCGCCCTTATCGAAGCAAAGGATGAGATACATAAGCTCCGCAGCGAGGCGGACAAAGAGATCAAGGATCGCAGGGCTGAACTGTCACGTCAGGAAAGACGTATGCAGCAGAAAGAGGAGAATCTCGATAAGAAGACCGATAACCTTGAAAAGAAGGAGGACACTCTCAACCAGAAGATAAAGAGTGCCGACGAAAAGCTCAAGGAGGCTGAGTCGATAAAGAAGTCTCAGATGGACATTCTCGAGAGGATCTCGGAATTCACAAAGGATCAGGCAAAGGAATACATCCTTTCAACACTTGAGGACGACCTTGTACACGAAAAGGCTGTGAAGGTGCAGGCGTATGAGCAGCTCCTCAAGGACGAATGCAACGAAAAGGCAAGGAGCTACATCTCGCTCGCTATCGCAAAGGTAGCCGCGGATCAGGTATCGGAGGCAGCCGTTTCCGTAGTACCTCTCCCGAATGACGAGATGAAGGGCAGGATAATCGGACGCGAGGGACGCAATATCCGCACCCTCGAGACCCTCACGGGCGTCGACCTCATCATCGACGATACGCCCGAGGCTATCACGCTCTCATGCTTCGACCAGATACGCCGCGAGGTGGCAAGGATAGCACTTGAAAAGCTCATTGCCGACGGACGTATCCACCCCACACGCATCGAAGAAATGGTCGATAAGGCTCGCCGCGAGGTAGAGCACCGCATCAAGCAGGAGGGTGAAAGAGCCGTCATCGAGACCAATGTTCACGGTCTCAACCACGAGCTCATCAAGCTCCTCGGACGTCTGAAGTTCCGTACGAGCTACAGACAGAACGTACTCGACCACTCGATAGAAGTTGCGCAGCTCTGCGGCGTGCTCGCCTCCGAGCTCGGAGTTGACGCCAATATGGCAAGACGCGCAGGACTCCTCCACGATATCGGAAAGGCACTGACCTCCGAGATAGAGGGCTCGCACGTACAGATAGGCGTTGACGTATGTAAAAAATACAACGAAAATCCCGTTGTTATACACGCTGTCGAAGCTCACCACAACGATGTTGAGCCGAGAACAGTCATTGCCTGCATAGTACAGGCTGCCGACGCTATTTCCGCTGCAAGACCTGCCGCAAGAAGCGAGAACTATGAGAGCTATATCAAGCGTCTCCAGAAGCTTGAGGAGATATGCACCTCCTACGAGGGCGTTGATAAGTGCTTTGCAGTTCAGGCAGGCCGCGAAGTCAGGATCATGGTTGTTCCCGAGGTCATCAACGACGAGAAAATGGTACTCGTTGCAAGACAGATCGCTCAGCAGATCGAGACTGAAATGGATTACCCGGGTCAGATCAAGGTCAACCTCATTCGCGAGAGCAGAGTTTCAGATTACGCAAAATGATCGGTCGGCTGCGGACGTTATCGTCCGCAGCCCTTTTTGTACCTTCTGATAAGGAGCTGATAATATGAGAGCACTGATAAAGAGAGCCGCAGCTTTCCTGCTCGCCGCAGGCGCTGCCGCTTCATATGGACTTCCCTCCGGCATGTCCGCCTCAGCGGAGTGGAAGCGGGTAAGCTATGTCGGCGACCTCAACAGCGATGACAAATTCACCGTCGCCGATCTCGTTATTCTTTCAAAGTACGTACTTGGTGCCGCCGCCCTGCCTGAGACGGGCATCTACGATATGGACGGAGCGTACTACCTGACGGGCGTGCGCAGCGAGATATCCTCCCTCGGACAGGACGCTATAAGGAGCGGAGTCAAATACTTCCAGCTTGCTGATGTCGATCAGGACGGCGTGATAGATACCTTTGACCTCATCGCGCTGCGAAAGATAGTCATCGAGCCCGAAAATGCGGAGCTCATCTACCGCTGGTACTCCAAAGAGGACCGCCCCGACTACATCGACGCGCCGATATACGACCTCTACGGCTCGATGCCGTCGCAGGGCGAGGGCAGAATGGTCGTTTTCAGCGTGGAGTTCCCCAACCTTAAATTCGACTATAAGGCATCGACGGACGAGGTCGAGCAGGCGCTCTTCGGTGAGGCAGACCCTGAAAGCAGGCAGTTCCCGCTCGAGAGTGTAAACGCCTTCTACGAGCGTTCCTCAAAGGGAGCGATGCATCTCACGGGCAAGGCATACGAGTACACAGCGCAGTACGCGATATCGGCTTACGAGGGAGACAAATTCCACAGGCGGCTCATCGATGAGGTGATGACCGCATTTGACTCGCAGATAGACTACAGCGACTACGATGCCGACAGCGACGGTACGATAGACGGCGTTCTCATCATCGTACCGAGCACAGCGGGCAGAGAAAACTGGTGGCCTACCTCGGGAGTATACGGCGGAGACAACAAGCTGACCTTTGACGGCATGAAGATGGGACACGTCACTGTCGGCAACCGCAACATCGAGGCTAAGAACTCATATGCAGCCTTCTGCCAGACCTATTCCCACGAGACGGGACACTCCATGGGTCTCCCCGACTACTACCTCTACGATGTTGATGATTTTCAGGGAATGCATGGCTCGGGCGGCTTCGAGCTCATGGACGACGCGATAGGCGACTTCGGCGCCGCCTCTAAGCTGATGCTCGGCTGGTACCAAGAAGGACAGGTCAGCATATTCGACCGCGCACAGGGCGAGCAGGAGTTCACCCTTTACAACAGCGAGACCGACGACGGCAACTGCGTGATGATACCCCGCGGCACTCTCGCTGACAAGTACCGCTCGGAGTTCTTCATCATCGAGTATGCAACGCTTGACAACAACAATCTCCGCCTGAAAGATTACTGGTGGAAGAGTACGGGAAGCGGAGTCCGCATATATCACGTCGAAGCAACGCAGAACAGCAACCTCACATATCCGAGCTGGAAGTACGCGAGCGGTAACAACGAGGCTACCAACTATAACAACGGAATCCGCTTCATACGCCTCGTGAACGAGGGCAATGACGCCACCGACAATCTGTTCCGCGACGGAGCAGTCATCGACCGCCGTATGAGCGGCTTTATGTGGTACGGCTCAGACGGCACGCTTTCCATAGACCCTCAGACATCGATTACCGTCCGCAAGGGCGAGGGCGACACCTACAAAATAACCGTCAAAGCAAATTAACGCAAAGGAAAGGTCACACATATGGCTAAGGAAATATTCCACACAAGTGAAAAATCAAACTTCATTCTTAATCTGACCGAGGAGAAATACTCGAAGCTCGCCTCGTTCGGACTGCTTGCGGCTCTGTTCACGACATCGCTCGCAACTGCTATCCCCGTCATCGTACACGACTCGATGCATGAGCTCTCCGCCGCAGGACTTGCTGTATCAGGCGTTATCTGTATGATACTCGCGCTCATCGCACTGATAAAGAAGTACGTCAGCGGCAAGCTCGTATTTCCCGTCTGCGCATTTGCGGCAATGCTCCTGTGGGGCATCGTGTCGCTCGCAAACTCCTACGATGCCGGCATATCCTTCTACGGCTACAACGGCAGAGGCGAGGGATTGCTCGCTCTGGTATTCTACCTCTGCTTCTTCATCACAGCCGCCTCGATAAGACGTGAAAAAGTGCTAAAGACCGTTATTTACGGCCTTGCGGGACTCGGTCTGCTCAATTCGGCATTCGGCCTGATACAGGTATTCACAGGCAAGATAAGCAACTACCGAATGGTATCCATGGAGATACAGCCCAACGCCGCCTCCGGACTTTCTCAGTCGCCGCTTTTCCTCGCAATGGTGCTCACCCTCGTGATAACCTCGTCGCTCATCGCGGCGGTATCGGTCAAGGGCAAGGGCAGCAAGGTGTTCTTCCTCGCGACAGCGGCGATATGCTCGTTCACGATGATGTTCACCTATTCGCTCATCGGCATCTGCGGAGCAGTATTCGCAGTAATAGCAGCGACAGTCGCAGTTTTCAGGCTCAAAGTCAGCAAGGCAGGACTTGCCTCGGTGCTCGCGGTGATAGTACCTGCAGCCGCCGCGATAGGTCTCGTGCAGGCAGGACTTATCGGCAACATCTCAAGCTACCGCCTCTACGACGGACGCATCCTCTGGTTCGCAGATTCCTACTACCGCATATCCGCGAGCGGCGAGCCCGACCCAACACTGGTTGACCTCGACGACACCTATGACGTATACTATACGCTGAACCGCAAAGCAATGAACATCATCAGCTCACACGCTCTCACGGGAACAGGACCGGAGCAGCTCGTATTCCCTCAGCTCTATACCTTCGGAGAATCGGGCGCTGACGAGAACTCGCCCATCGCGGACATAGTAATGGTCAACAAGGGCACCTTCGACAAGGTGTACAACGAGTATCTTTACACAGCAGCGACCCGCGGCATACCGTCACTTATCGCACTTATTGCAGTGCTCGTGCCTGTACTGTGGGTCGGAGCGAAGAGAACGAAAAAGGGCACATGGACACAGCTTTGTATGTTCATCCTCACGCTTGGCGGAGTGCTGTTATTCTTCATCGGATGCAGCAACACAGCATTCTCGCCGATATTCTGGAGTATAGCGGGCTGCTCGATAGCACAGCTTGCAGTTCCCGCAAAGGAGAAGACGAACGAAGTTCCCGCATCGGAGCCTGCAGCAGCTCCCAAGAAAAAGTAAGCAAGGTGCTGACGGGCACATCGACGATAGTTATCACAGACACACTGATAAGCTGAGCACAGCCCTGATACAGGGCGGCAAAAACTTAACGGGGGAGGAACTTAGGAAAGTTCCTCCCCCGATTTCTTTTCAGAAAGTGACCGTACAAGTGTGCTCAGAGCGAACACATATCGTAGTCAGAGCCGCAGGCATTTATAGCCTCAGCGGAGCCTGCAACGCAGCGCAGACCGACATCCGAGAGCGAGTCGGCAGCGGCGAGCAGGTCATCAGAAGTGAGCGCGAGCATACGGCGGCGGTTATCGCGGCGGCTCTCCTCGGAGATACCGCGGAAGAAGAGCTCGTCTGCGGCAGAGCCGTAGGCTGCATCGGACATCAGCGGTTCTCTCTGAGCGATACTGCTGATGATGTAGGAGCTTATATCGGGCTTAGTCTCGCAGTAGTTCCGCAGGAAGTCAGCGGTGCCCTCATAAGCGGACACAGCCCCCGCTGGCGACGGGTCGCGGTAGGAATAAAACGCAGCCTCGCCCATATTGTTCACGCCGAAGCCCGTACCGTAGGCGCCGCCCTTGACGCGCACCTCATTCCAGAGATACTCATAGGAGATAATGGTCGAGAGCACGCTCCACAGAGGCTTATCGGACTCATACGAGGTAAGCACAGCACCCGAGTACGACACACCCGAGGGAATGATGATACCCTGTTTTTCGGGGACATCGAGCTTGAAACCGGTCGCGGAGCGGTCGGGCGCCTCACCCTCGGGGAGCATATCCGCGAGCACACCGAGTGAGAGGTCGCCTGCGGAAACAGTACCCGCAGTAAGGCGAGCCTTGCAGAAGAGCTTAGCCGCTGCAGCCTTGAATTCGGAGATAAGCCCGGCGAGCTCCTCATCCGAGGGCTTTGCGACAGCGTGGAGCGCGCGGTAAGCCTCATAGCCGCAGAGCAGTTCTGTCATCGCAGATTCGGCGGACATACCGCTTCTTGCTCGGCGCATGGCGATACGGTGACCGTTGGTGATGATATCCTGTTTCATGTCCTCGTCGCACTGGAGGAGTATCTCGCGTATCTGCTCGGGACTGTCGAAGACAGTCTCGGTCAGCAGTTCACCGATGAGTGCGAGCGCCTTATCGGTATTATGGTCGAGGAAGCTTGCCTTCACTGTCAGGTATGGGCTGCACTCATTCCGAGCGCCCTCCTTGGCGAACACCGCGGCATTTATGTCGAGCTTACCGAGAGTACCCGTGATGCGCTGCTGGAGCTCCGCTCCCGAGCAGTTTACGGTAGGCAGCTCAGAGATAAGGTCGGTCATAACGGCGAGAACTTCGAGCTCGCGCTTGGAGAAGTCAGCCGCCGCGAAGTAGAGGTTGACGGTGGAGATACCCTTGCTGCGTGCGGGGTGACGGAGCACGGTAAAGCCGCTTTCTTCGCCGATATCGGTCACGAATGCGAGCGGCAGCTCGCTGACCTCAGACAGCGGCAGAGAGGGGAGGGAAGCGATATTTTCAGGCGTATCGGGAGTCGCCTGCCACTCGTCGAGCCTGCGGTTGAGCTCTATCAGCTTCGCCTTTTCCTGCTCGGACATAGCCTCCACCTCAGCGCAGACGCGTTCCTGTTCGATTTTTTTCTGCTCGTCGCCGTAGGTGTGCGAGGGGAGCATATACAGCGTAACAGCGCCTTTCTCGTCGAGCAGCCACTCAGCGAGCAGCTTCTCGTAGTAGTCGGTGTCGAGCTGACTGCGGAGGAAATCGAAGATATCGTCGCAGTCGAGGTACATCATCGGGTCGCCGCCGTAGAGCCACGAACTCAGGCAGATAATGCCGCGGATAAGCCCCTTCGGCTCCTGTTTATCCTTTACGCGGAACTCATAGCGGTCGATAGCCGCCGCAAGAGCGGCTTTGCCGATACCGTCCCTCACGAGCTTTTCGACAGTCTCGCGGACAGTTTTGAGCAGGGCGGGAGCATTCTCCATATCGGTATTATAGATTTTGAGCGCACCGAAAGGCTGAGCGATACCGTCCTCCACGGTGAGCGAAACGTCGAGGCACAGCCCCGTATCGAGCAGAGCGCGCTTCAGCGGAGACTCGTTCGTATCTGCGAGCGCATTTCCGAGCACCACGAATGCGGTCAGCTTCTCGCGCTCCTCCCACGAGCACAGCACCTTTCCGAGCGCAATATGCGTGTGAGCCTCTTCCTCCTCCTCGGGAGCGATCTCGTAGAAGCAGGATTCTTCCGCATGAGCGACAGGCTTCTGCACGGGGATATCAACAGTCACGCTGTTTTTTTCGTATTGGGAAATATACTTGTCGATGAGGGCAAGCAGGGGCTCGATATCGACAGCACCGTCGAGGTAAAAGTAGGAATTTGACGGATGATAATGCTTCTTGTAGACAGCCACGAACTGCTCATATGTGAGGTCGGGGATAGCCGCAGGCTTGCCGCCCGATTCGAATCCGTAGCAGGTATCGGGATAGAGCATAGCCATGAGCTCCTCCTCGATTCGGCTGTAAATCGAGGATTCAACGCCCTTCATCTCGTTGAAGACGACGCCCTTGTAGAGCGGCGTATCCTCCTCGGAGCGCCACTCAATATGGTGACCCTCCTGATAGAAAGCCTCTGGCTTTGAGAGTATGAGGGGCTTGAACACGCCGTCGAGGTAGACCTCGGCGAGGTTCATGAAATCGCGGTCATTGCGGCTCGAGACGGGGTACATGGTCTTGTCGGGGAAGGTCATGGCGTTGAGGAAGGTGTTCATCGAGCTCTTTATCATGTAGAGGAAAGGGTCTTTTACGGGGTACTTCTCCGAGCCTCCGAGGACGGAGTGCTCGATGATGTGGAAAACGCCCGTATCGTCCGTAGGCGGGGTCTTGAAGTTGACGGAGAACACCTTGTTCTCGTCGCCGTTGTCGAGCCACACGAGGCGAGCACCTGTCCTGTCGTGTGTCATTTCGATGAGTTCACCCGCAACGCTTCCCGCGGGGCGTATCCTTGTCACGGTAAAGCCGTGCATACTGTCGTTTAAGTTCATTATGTAGCTCCTTATAAATATTATTTACGGTCTCGGTAGTATTCAGCCTTGTCCTCGTCGCATCTCTCCTTGGCCTCGATGAAGACCTCGCGGTAGCTTGCCGACTTCTTGGGATTGAATACGGAAGCACCCTTTGCGACAGACAGCTTGTGTTCGTCGTCCTGTTCGGCGTTATAGCGTTTGATCTCGTTGTCGAACTTAGCGAGGAGTATTTCCATATCGAGCATGGAATTACCGTCGGTGATGACGATGAACTCGTCGCCCGTTATGTGGTAGACGGGGTGTCTGTCGAAGATCTTCTTTATTATCCTCGAACACTCGAACAGCAGAGCATCGCCCGCCTCATAGCCGTAGGCGGTGTATATCTTTTTCAGTCCGTTGATATCGAAGAAAGCGACGGAGAAGCAGGCAGTACCCGCCTTTATATCCTCCGCGAGCTTCTCTATGTGGATGGTATAGGCGGCTTTGTTGCCCGCATCGGTAACGATATCGGTATAGACCTCGGCGTTGATGTAGTCGAGGTAGTTTTTGAGCTTGCCGTACACAGAGGTGAGGCTTGAAGTGAGAGCCTCGTATTCGTTGGTCGGCGGCTTGACTTCATTGTCGCCCTCGGCGATAGCCTTCAGCGCCGCATTTCCGCTTTCGGAATGCAGACTACGCTTCTTCACGGAATTACGTATGATAGTCTCGCCGATGCGCTGTGCGGCGTCGTCAAGCTCTTCGATAGTCTTCACCGTACCTGCGAGCTGCTTTTTATTCTGCCGAATCATGAAAAACGATATAAGTATACCTGCTGCAAGAGCAGCCGCAGTGATGATAACTGCAATGAGCCTGTTTGAGTTCAGCGTGCTGTCATACCATTCGGCACCGAAGTCAACGCCAACGATGCCCGCGATATTTCCCTTTGAATCGTATACAGGACTATATGCGGAATAGAATGTGCCCCACTCGTCCGAATAAGCTTTCGTATCTACGCTCGGAGTGCCCTGTGACGCCTTTACGAGCGCCTCGGTCGTCTCGATGAGCGAGCCGAATTCCGCAGGTTCTTCATCGGGGTCAATGATAAATGTGAACGTACCGTCGCCCATATCCCTGATAGAGTATATGTAGTCGAGCCGGATATTGTTCTGGAATACTTTCAGAGTTCCGTAAATCTTGTTAAAGTCCTCTGTTCCCTCATCATCAGCGGTCAGGCTTTCGAGGACGTCGCCGTCTAGCATATAGGCGGCAGTATTGGCGATATCGAGCATACGCTCGTTCATCTGCTCGCGGATAGCGCGTTTGGCCATGACAGAAAGAGCTGTACTGAGCAGCAGATTTGTCATCAGGATAAGAGCAAGGGTCACAAAGATATTGCGCTTGCTTATTTTTATACTTTTTGCGTTAGTATCCATAGCTTTACCTCGTTCGCAAAAATGGATGAGTCAACGGATAAAAATGTCTGATAGCTTAAAATGGCTATATATAGGCTTATGAAGACGCTTTTGGCGGCCAAATCAAAATTGGCGCTGCCCGAACAAAAATCGGATACAATAATTATAACATATTTTAGGAGCAATAGCAAGCCGCGCGGTGACGATTCGACACTTTGTTTAGTCTTTTAGCCAAATGCACGGTACAGTTCCCGAGGAGGGAGACCTTACCGCATATGCCGCCCCTTACTCGGCTGTGGTCAGGATATAAAGATAAATGTGTTAATCAAACTTGGTGCGCTTCCAAATTAAAACCGCATTTTCACTACAAAAAACACTGTTTTTTTCATTGTTTCACGTGGAACAACTGTTCTTCGACTTGAACATAAATAAATATTTTTAACTAATATTCAATTTTGGTTCCTTCTATCCTCCGGAAGTGTCTCACGACACAGAGTTGCAAAAACACTTGATTATTTTTAGAAAATATTGTATAATATGTATATCATTATATTCTTAGGAGCTGGACTATGAAAAAGCTTTTTGTATACCTTGCAGCAATAGGCTGCATAACAGCTCTCTCGGCGTGTGGAAGCGGAAAAACCGCGAAGTTTACGCCTCCCGACGGCAAGCTCGACAAGTGCTCGCTGCGCTTCTCCTGGTGGGGCGGCGACGACCGTCACGAAGCCACTCTCGCGGCATTAAAGCTGTGGGAGCAGAAACACCCCGATATCACGATAATCCCCGAATACGGCGGCTGGGACGGCTGGACGGAAAAGGTCAGCTCGCAGATAAGCGGCGGCACTGCTCCCGATGTTATGCAGGTCAACTACGACTGGCTCGTGTCGCTTTCGCCCGAGGGCGACGGCTTCTACGACCTCGGTCTGCTCGCGGACAGGCTCGACCTTTCCGTATTTGACGACGAGGTGCTCTCATTCGGGCGAATGAACGGCAAGCTCAACGCAGTAACGGTCTCGGTCAGCGGGCGCGGTCTCTTCTACAACTCCGAGACTTTCCGAAAATGCGGAGTTTCCTACCCGGAGACGTGGTCGGAACTGCTCGCGGCGGGCGAAAAAATGAGCGCACAGGGCTGCTGTCCCCTCGACCTCGATATCCAGTCGGGGAGTACGGCGTGGTATCTCGCGGTCGTGTACGTTCAGCAGCAGACGGGCAGGCAGTTCGTGACTATGGACGGCGAACTCGGCTTCACGGAGGACGACGTCCGTGCGGCTCTCGACTTCTACAGGGAGCTCGAGGACTGCGGTGTTACGCGCACTGTCAGGGAGCGTGCCAACGAGGACGGCAATGCCGCGCTGTATCAGTCGCCGTCGTTCATAGACGGGAGGGTCGGCGGAGTGCTTGAATGGGGAAGTTCCGTCGGCAAGTACGATATGGTGCTGCCAGAAGGGACTCTTACGGCGGGAGCTTTCCTGCGCTGCGACAACGGGGAGTCGGGCGGCTGGATGATAAAGCCGTCGGTGCTGTACGCGATATCCAAGGACACCGAATACCCCGACGAGGCGGCGGCGTTCATGGACTTTATGCTAAGCGACCCCGAATGCGCGGCTCTGCTCGGGACTACCCGCGGTATACCTGCCTCACAGCGGGCGGAGAAAGCTCTCGAGACGGGAGGGCTGCTCGGAGGTCTCGCAAACGACAGCGATGAGCTGCTCGAGGAGCTCGACACCGTGACGATAAGCCCGTATATGGAGCTTCCTGCGGTGAAGGAACTGTGCAATTCCGCCATAGAAAAAGTCTCTTACGGCAAGGCTGACACCGCACAGGCGGCTAAGGAGCTGTACACCTCTGCGGAGGAATACCTGAGAAAGGTCAGAAAATGAAGAAACGAAGCTATCGCAATCCCGTGGGTGTCGGGAAATATACGGGTCTGCTGCTGATAATGCCGTTCATTATCGGCTTTTCGGCGTTTACCCTGTACCCGTTCGCGGCGTCGTTCGTGCTCGGGCTCACCGATTACGACGGCGTACACAGCCCCGGGTTCATCGGCGCGGACAACTTCGCGGATATGCTCGCGGGGAGCGAGTTCCGCGGTGCTGTGTGGACTACTCTGAAATATACGCTCGTACTCGTGCCGCTCAAGCTCGCGGTATCGCTGCTCGCGGCTGTGCTGCTGAACGCGGAGATAAAGGGCATGGGCGTGTATCGCACGATCTTCTACGTGCCGTCTATACTCGGTTCGAACCTTGCGATAGTGATAATGTGGCAGTTCCTGTTCACCTCGGGCGGGCTCGCCGACCAGATAATGGAGAGCGTCGGTCTGCCCGCGATAGGCTGGTACGGCAGCAGCGGCTCAGCTATGGCGATAATAGTGCTCCTGCGGCTGTGGGAGTTCGGCTCGGCGATGATACTCTTTCTCAACGCACTGCGGGATATCCCCGCGGAATACTACGACGCCGCAAAGGTCGACGGCTGCGGGCGTATACGCGCGTTTTTCCGTATAACTCTGCCTCTGCTCGGGCGCGTGATGTTCCTCAACCTCGTACTGCAGACCATTGCCGCTATGCAGGAGTTCAGCGCTCCGTACATGATAACGGGCGGCGGTCCGATGAAGTCTACCTACACGATAGGTATGCTCATCTACGACGAGATGTTCCGCTTCCATAACGTGGGCTACGCAAATGCCGTATCATGGGCGTTTTTTGTGCTTGTGACGGCGATTGTGCTCGTGCTGTTCGCGGTCACGCGCAGAAGAAGGGGGGAGGACACATGAAAAAGCTCCCGCTCTATATCCTTCTGACCGCCGCCGCAGTTGTGATGATATATCCGCTGCTGTGGCTCGTAGGAGCGAGCTTCAAGTCAAACGAGGAGATATTCTCGTCGGCGTGGTTCGTCCCGAGCAGCATCGACCTCTCTGTTTACGTACGCGCGTGGAGGACGGTAACTCCGTATACTATGGGGCATTACTTCCTCAACACCTTCCTCATCATCGTGCCGAAGACTGTGTTCGCGGTGGTGTCGTCAGTGCTGGTGGCTTACGGGTTCGCACGGTTCGATTTCCCGCTGAAAAGGCTGTTCTTCGCTCTCCTCATGGGCTCGATGTTCATGCCTGCCATAGTTACCGTGACGCCGCTCTATATGCTGTGGAGCAGGCTCGGTCTGCACGATACCTACGTCCCGCTGACCCTGCCCGCGCTCTTTGCGGCTGAGGGGGCGTTCGTGTTCATGCTCGTGCAGTTCTTCCGCGGCGTTCCCCGCGAATTCGATGAGGCTGCACGTATCGACGGCTGCGGAAGCCTGCGGCTGCTCGTATATATCCTCGTGCCGTGCATTCGACCCGTTATCGTGTCGATAACCGTGTTTACCTTCCTCTGGACGATGAACGACTTCCTCACGCCGCTCATTATGATAAGCTCAGTGGAGAAGTACCCGCTCTCGCTTATACTGCGGCTCTCAGCGGACAGCACGGGTGACGGCTACGAGCTGAGGAAGATAATTGCTATGTCCGTTATCGGACTCATTCCCTCGGCGGTGGTATTCGCTGCCGCTCAGAAAAGATTTATCGGCGGGATAACCGAAGGAGGCTTGTCGGGATGACAGACATTACCAAGACAGGGCAGATCGCCCGCGATTATATTGACAGGCTCATTCTTGCCTCCGACCCGCTTTGTCCCAAGTGGAACAGGGAGAACTTCATCTTCCGCAAGGAGCCGCGCTGGAACTATATGGACAGCTGCATTATCCGTGCTATGCTGATGTTCGCGGACGAGCGTCCCGAGCTGTGGGACTATGCTGTGCGCTTCGTCAGCAGCTATGTCACGCCCGAAGGCGATATTCCTACCGTTGAGCGCTCGGACTTCAACCTCGACAGTATTTGCGGTGGGCGGAACCTCCTCGCGCTATACGCTAAAACAGGCGATAAGCGCTATTTCACGGCGGCGGAGCTCCTGCGGGAACAGCTCGCTCAGCAGCCGAGGCTCCGGTGCGGGAGCTTCTGGCACAAGGCGATATATCCCCGTCAGATATGGCTCGACGGCGCGTATATGGCGCTGCCGTTCCTTGCTGCTTACGGGAAGGCGAAGGGAGAGGAGTCCTGCACCGAGGACGTCCTCGCGCAGCTTCGCAATATCCGCTCCCTTATGCGGGACGACAGTACGGGGCTCTACTACCACGGATACTGCGAGGCGCGCGATACCTGCTGGGCTGACCCCGAAACAGGCTTGTCCCCGAATATCTGGCTCCGCGCGAACGGCTGGCTCTGTGCGGGCCTTGCTGATATCTGCGAGATAACAGGGGACTCCGAATGCGCTGAGATGCTCGCGGAGCTGCTGGACGCGCTGAGGGCGTGCGTGACTGCGGACGGTATGCTCTTGCAGCTCCCCACGCTGCCCGAGCTCGGCGGGAATTATCCCGAGACAAGCGGCACGCTGCTGTTTGCGTACGCGGCGATGAAGGCTTACAGGCTCGGTGCCGTCTCCGCTGATACTGCGGCTGACGGCAGACGCGCGCTCGGGACAGTCACGGAGCGGTTCGTCTCCTACGACGGCGATGTGCCTGTGCTGCGGAATATCTGCCTCATGGGCGGGCTCGGCGGCACCGAGAAACGCGACGGCTCGGCAGAGTATTACCTCAGCGAGCGTGTCGTCGAGAACGATGCAAAGGGTATCGCGCCCTTCCTTATGGCAGCGGCTGAGCTGTGAGCTTTTGTCCCGATTTTTCGCGGCTTCAGAGAATAAGAGACCCCCGACTCGGTCGGGGGCCATTTTGTCGGGAAAGGGCGGATGATATCCGCCAATACAGGCTGAGCTCTTATCAAACGCTGTTCTTGATACGGCTGATCGCACCTTTTTCGAGACGTGAGACCTGTGCCTGCGAGATACCTATCTCGTTGGCGACCTCCACCTGTGTCCTGCCTTTGAGGAAGCGGAGGAAGAGGATATGCCGCTCGCGCTCGCCGAGCTGTTTGATGGCGTCGCGGATGGAGAGCTCGTCCATCCAGCTCTCGACGTCGTTTTTGTCGCCTATCTGGTCCATGATGTACATGGTATCGTCGGAGTCGGAGAACACGGGCTCATAGAGTGAGATAGGGTCGCTGATGCTCTCGAGGGCGATGACGACGTCCGAGCGTTTTTCGCCTATCTCCTGAGCTATCTGCTCTATAGTGGGTTCGCACTGATTTTTCAGCATGAGCCGTTCCTTAGCCTGTATCGCCTTGTAGGCGAGGTCGCGCAGCGAGCGGCTGACCTTTATCTGGCTGCAATCGCGCAGATGTCGGCGGAGCTCGCCCGTTATCATCGGCACGCAGTATGTCGAGAAGCGTACTTCTTTTGTAAGGTCGAAGTTGTTTATAGCCTTTATGAGCCCTATAACGCCTATCTGGAAAAGGTCATCGACGTCCTCTCCTCTCCCCGTGAAGCGCTGTATCACGCTGAGAACGAGGCGTAGGTTCCCCTTGACGAGCTTATCCTTTGCCTCTTTGCTGCCCGTTTGACGTATCTCGCGCAGAAGCTCCATTTTTTCGGATTCCTTCAGCACGGTGAGCTCGGACGTATTTATCCCCGAGATCACAACTTTATTGAATGCCATAATATATCTCCTATGCAGGTTTTGATAGTATTATTGGCATTTTCAGTACAGGTAATCACAGGAAAAAGTTACCTGTTCCGAGGTGACCGCAAAAAAGGTTCGACTGACTGCCCAATTCACAGCACAGGCGGCAAAAAAACTTGATTTATTCACGGAGATATGGTATAATCAATATATATGTAATCTTATTATACATAAGAAGGCAGGTGAATTCCGTGGAACGCTGTCCCAAGCTCATCGGCGTATGCCTCTCCACCATACAGGACGAGGACCGCTTCAATTTTATAAAGGCACTGAACAAGTACGCCGTTTCGAGCGGCTACAGACTCCTTATATTCAACGCCTGTACCGACCTTTACGAGGACACCAACTCCAACTATAAGGGCGAGGGGGCAATCTACAAGCTCATCCCCTACGAGAAGCTTTCAGCGCTTGTCATAATGTCGAATTTCATCTATGACAAGACCGTCGTAAAGAATATCGTAGATTCCGCTCAGGCGAACAGCGTGCCTATCATCTCCATTGACAAGGATATCCCCGGCTGTATAAATTTGGCGTTCACATATGCGGATACCTTCGAGCGCATCTGCCGCCATGTCATCGAGACTCACGGTGCCCGCAAGCTCTATATGATAGCGGGCTTGAAGAATAACGAATTTTCCGATGAGAGGATAGCCGCCTACAGGCGGGCTCTCGAGTCGAACGGAATCGAATTCGAGGAGGATAACGTCGGCTACGGCAATTTCTGGGAGGGTCCCACCACTGACCTGCTCAACCGCTGGTTCGTGACTGAGCACCGCGATATTCCCGATGCGATAATATGTGCCAACGACTCAATGGCAGTCGTGGCGAGCAACTATATACAGCGCCTCGGCTTCAGCGTACCTGAAGACTGCATAATCACAGGCTTTGACGGCACTATGCAGGCTGAGTACCACCTCCCGCACCTGACGACCTGCCGCCAGAACTACGATGAGATGGGCAGACGCCTCATAGACACGGTCATGCGCCTCGGCAGGGGCGAGAAGTGCAGCGGCGGAACTGTCGACTTCCATATCAAGCTGTCGCAGTCGTGCGGCTGCCTGAAAATGGACAAACACAATGTAAACGACTCTATGCGGGCTGTCCTTGAGCGCTTCAAGCAGTCGGCGTACAGGCAGACGCTGATGTGCGACATACAGTCCACTGTATCGAAAGCGAACGACATCAAGGTACTTCCGCACATCCTCATAGACAAATTCCAGTTCAGCACGTGTGTTTTCGTGCTGAATACGGACGTCCTCGAGCCGCCCGATTTCGGCGAGCACCACAACAGCGAGTATCCGTTCACGGAGGAAATGGAAGTGCTCTGCCAGCGCTACCACTGGGTAGAACAACCGCCGTGCAGGGTAAAGCTGAGCGAGCTTCTGCCCGATTACCAGACGATAACACGGCGTCCCGAGCCGATAATACTGTGCTGTCTGCACTATCTTGGCATGGTGCTGGGATACTGTGCATTCCAGCCGCGCATCGAGTTTGACGAATACGAAAAGGTTCATACTCTGATGAACGCGATGAACTCATCGTTCGGAACGTTCCACGGAAAGATGCATATACAGTACATCAACGCCCGACTTATAGCTGCGAATGAAGAGCTTCGCATATCGTCGCTCCACGACTTCATGACGGGTCTGTACAACCGCCGCGGCTTCTACGCCGAGACGGAAAAGCTGCTGAAGACAAACAGCGGCTCCGAGGAAAAGCAGATCGCGCTCATCTTCGCCGACCTCGACGGGCTGAAGCGCATCAACGACAATTTCGGACACAACGAGGGCGATAACGCCATAATAACGCTCGGACATGCACTGCTCAGCAGTGCCGTGCGCGGAGAGATATGCGCGCGCTTCGGCGGAGACGAGTTCTGCACAGCGGTGCTGACCTCGAAGAGCCGTGCGGAGAAATACTGCGAGGGCTTCAAGAGGAGCGTCACCGAGTATCTGAAT